>DATNAF010000157.1:0-17233 GCA_035572845.1 Terriglobales bacterium | reverse complement strand
AAGAATGAAATTCAATTTCCCGCCACGATCCATGGTAATTTTCAGGGGACGGCGGCCGCGTTTCAGGAATCTATTTCCAATGAACCTGTGCTGATTGCGACCGCCCTGCTGACGGTCTACATCGTCCTCGGAATCTTGTACGAAAGTTATATTCATCCCATCACCATTCTTTCGACGCTGCCGTCCGCTGGAGTAGGCGCGCTGCTCGCTTTGCTGGTGACTCATCGCGAGCTGAATGTTATGGGCTTGATCGGCATCATTCTTCTCATTGGTATCGTGAAGAAGAATGCCATCATGATGATCGACTTTGCTCTCGATGCCGAACGCCGCGAAGGCAAGGCTCCGGAGGACGCGATTTTCGAAGCCTGCATGTTGCGCTTTCGCCCCATTCTAATGACCACCATGGCGGCCTTGCTCGGCGCACTGCCATTGGCGATTGGAACGGGCGTGGGATACGAGTTGCGTCAGCCTCTCGGCATCACTATCGTCGGAGGCTTGATCCTGAGCCAGGCGCTTACCCTTTTCACTACGCCAGTCGTCTATCTCTACATGGACCGGCTTCGCTGGGCATGGAGCCGCAACCCACGGCCTACACGCAGACAGATCACGCCAGCTGGTAGCCAGGCAGATTAGTCAGTTTCATTCCTGAAACCAATCAACCATCATTACTACGGTTACTTGTCAACGATAACTTCCAGGTTACGATCTACACTCAGGACCTTTCTTGAGTCGACACGGAGTTCATATGTTGAAGGCCTTCAGTTTTTGGGTTGCGGCGGTGCTGGTTGCGTTAGCCGCGACCGTGTCCGCTCAGGATTACCAGATAATCGCTGTTAGAAACGGCGGCAGCATCAGCGGCACTGTCAAGTGGTCCGGTCCCACACCGCACCTCGCGGCGGTGCCAATCAATAAGGACCCGCTAGTTTGTGATCCAAACTCCAGGAAGACCCGCGATCTCGAACGTCTGATTATTGGGCCCCATGCTGGAGTCGCAAATACTGTCGTCTTTCTGAAGGATATCTCTCGCGGTAAAGCGATGGATTTGCCCCAGCAAAGACGATTCCTGGACCAGAGGTCTTGCCGTTACGAGCCGCATATTCTGCTGGTACCTGCCAATTCAGAGTTGCAGATGAAAAGTTCCGATGCCACGCTGCACACCATCCATATGGAGGGTGCCGCAACCTACAACTTGCCATTTCCTTTCACCAATCAAGTGGTGGCTCGCAAAATGCCGACCGTTGGCCTGGTCAGTTTACGATGCAACGGCGGTCACACATGGATGAACGCCGAGATGTTCGTGGTGCCTCATCCTTACTACGCCGTGACGGATGAGAACGGAAGCTTTGAATTGTCGGACGTACCGCCGGGGGAATATCAGGTCGTTGCCTGGCATGAAGGATGGAATGTAATGCGGCAGGAGGCAACATACGACGTGCTTACTGAGAAGCGCACACAGCGTCCGGTTTTTGCCCCCGCCAGAACTTGGGAAAAGAAAGTCACTGTTCAGCCGAACTCTGGCGCTGAAGTCAACTTTGTGATTTCTGAAAAGTAGGCTTAGATCTCACAGTCGGCTTCCCACGGTAAGTCAGCTTCGGACTTCGTAGTTGATCAGACCCGCGTCCGCCCAGCGACTGCATACTCAATCGTAGTTTGAGCAGCTTAGGCCTGATGTCCCGTACGTCCTATGACATTGGTAACGTGCACGGAGGTTTCTATCGGCTTAGGCTATCAATAGATTTTCGGGGGCTACCATTTCTAGCAGCGGCACAAAAGCGATTACTCAGGCGTCGGCGCGTCCTTTCATTCATAGCCTGAATATACTTGTGAAATACGTGCGGCTCTACGGTTTTGATCACAAGCGCACCCAAACACAATTTGAGGTGGCATGGGCGGAACTCAAGGATTCAATGCCCATCAGTAAGGGAAATTTTGTCCTTGGGGTTTCAGGTGAGCGCTTGCTGCTGGATGGAGTTGCCATCGAAACCGGGCAAGCCGAACGCGGCTTCGCGCAGTTGCTGACCGCTTCCGGCCTTGCCAGCATCCAGTTTTCTTCGGCTGTAACTCCTGAGGAATTTGAGAAATTGGTGCGAGCTTTTGCCTTTAACGGGGCCAAGGCGCAAGATTTGGCTGACCAGATAAAAAGCGCCTTCTCGGACAATAAAGGAAGCATTCGCATCAACGAAATAAAGTTTGTGGCCTCCGATGCCGCATCGGTAAACATGACGGCAGCTGCACACTTTGTGGCGCAGTCATTAGGCCCGGAATTCAAGGATTGGCTCAACGATCCCAACAAACTGGTGCAGGTGATCGCCGCTGCTGAGGGATCTCAAAAATCTAAAGCCTCAGTCGATAAGGCGACTAAAAGCGAGGAAGGAGTTTGGAGCAACTCGCCCTTCCTGCTGAACAGCAAAGAAACCCAGCAGGCATTGCAACTGCTGACCCGCTTCGGCGAATTGGCCGCGGTCAAGTCTCCCAAGCCGGAGTTGATTGGCTCCGAACTGGATCGCGCGGATGAAAAGATCAAAAACTCGGTGCTCACCTTGCTGGACGAGCTATCGAGCGCCGGCCCGGATCCCAAGGCGGCAAAACCTCTCCTGATGCGTGCCGCCGAGCAGTTGGCCATCCGCTACGCATTGGAGCGCTTCGAAAGCGGCGATCTCAAAGTAAACGCAGTGCACGACATCCTCGAGCAGATGAGCCAGCAAATGAGCAATCTGCGAAAAATTCTGGAGATGCACGAAGCCAAGATGAGCAAGGCCGGAATCATGGTGGAGTCGCACTCCGATATTCTCGATCGCACCTTCTGGTCAGAGCTTCCTGAGAGTAGTAAGAAGAAGGCCCTGCAATCCGAAGATGCCGCGTGTGTGCCTGCGCGCAATGTGCGGCAATACGTTGAACTGCTTCTACAGCGCAGCGATTCCGAAAGTGCTTCAGCGATTCTGAGCAACTATGCAAATGCAGTGACCGCAAAAGACCCTGAATACCGCTCTCGCGTCGCCGATGGCATTGCGCAGCTTGCGGATTTATTTGCACTCGCAGGCGGAAGCGTGCTGGGCGAAACCACTCAGAAGCTGGGTGGCGCAATCGCGAAGGAAGCGAACCCCGAGATTGAAGCGCTATTGAGCGCCGCGTTCGTCCGTTTAAGTTCGGAAGCCTCTCATCGCAAGCAGTATCGTGCGGTTGCCCAGACCTGCGAAGCTATGGAGTACGTGGCCAGCCGGCGCCCCGCGCTCGAGAGAGACCTGCGCTCGCGTATTGGCGTTGAAGGAAGGCTGCCGGATTTTATCGAGGACGCTCTTTCGCAAGCGAACTTCAATCCTGATCTGGTCGGAGTTTTGCGCCGCAATTCGAAAGCCTCCGCCGAGCACCTCGCGGACCGTTTCTTTCGTGCCATGAAACGCGAGGAGTGCGACCGCATTGTGGAACTGGTCAATGAACTCGGCTCGGGCGCGAACGAATATTTGCGTGAGATGTTGAGCAATGGACCTCAGCGGCAGGCGGTTTCATCGGTAGGCCTGATGAGCCGATTAGATGTGTCGGCGTTGCTGGAACTGTTGCCTTCGCGGCTGACGCAGCTGAACCGTTTTTATCACGATCTAATTGTGCGCCAGATTGCCTATGGTGCGGCCGGTAACCGTGGCCGCACTCTGCTCGAGATCCTAGAGGTCCTCGACCCCGCAGTAGTGCCGCAGGCGCTGGATGAAATTGGAATGAGTGGTGACCGCACCGCTGCGCCCCCGCTGATCGTGATGGCAGCGGCTGGAGAGGCGGAGGGGCGTCCGCCCTTGCTGCAACTGAAGGCCATTGAAGCACTGGGAAGGTTGCGCGAGCCGGAAGCCGTCCCGGTACTGCGGTCCCTCTTTGAAGCCAAGAAGATGTTTAAATGGCAGCACCACCGCGAGCTGCGTATCGCCGCAGCACAGGCTTTGGCGAAAATTGATATGCGTTACGCAACGCAAATTATGGCGCAGAGCAGCCTGGAACCCGGTGAGCTCGCGATTGGGCCGCTTGATTCTGCTCCGGCCTGTCCCTGGGTGAGACAGCGTCGTTATGAACGCATTGTTCTCAAACGCACGGTGCCGGCAAACATCAGCAGTTCATGGGGAAAGTCACTGATTTCAGTCCACGAGTTGAGCCTGGGCGGCGGCATGGGAACAAAGGGAGACACCTTGCGGGTCGGCTCCGATGCTGACCTTCAAATGACCGTAGGCATGAGTAAAATTCGCGCCCAGGTCGTGCTGCGGCGTGCCCACGTCAACGAAGTAGGGTTTGAGTTTATAAACATGGACCTGGAAAACCGCCACCGGCTGCGTCGTTTGCTGATGGGATCGCTCGATCATAGCCCTGGGTTCCGTGGCGGCAAAGGGTACCAACGCCAGTAGCAGCTTTCCCCGTCAACTTACGAAGCGCGTATCCGTTTCGCGATTTCCTCGACAGCAGAATAAGGATCGATTTTGTGTTCCGCGACCTGCGCCGCCAATTGCGACAGTTCGCGATCGGTCAGAGCTGCACGCGCTTGCTGCAGCAATGTGTCGCGCAGCATCTCCAGCAGGCGCACTTCCCAGTTTTGTACCCTGCGTTGCGAAGTTAAACCCAGTTTCTGCTGGTGCGCTTCGTAAGCGCCGATTGCGTCCGCAAGTTCTTTGATGCCTCGACCATCAGTTGCCACTGTCTTCACAATGGGCGGCGTCCATTGATCAGCGCGGATGGCCAGGGACTGCAGGGCGCGGATCTCCCGTTCGACGCGTTCAGCGCCGTCATGGTCGACTTTATTGATCACAAAAATGTCGGCAATCTCCATAATGCCGGCCTTGATGGTTTGCACATCATCGCCCATGCCGGGGACGAGAATCACCACCGTGACATCCGCCAGGCGAACGATATCGATTTCACCCTGGCCAACACCGACAGTTTCGATCAATACCAAGTCACGGCCAGCCGCGTCGAGCACGAGGGCCACATCGGCAGTAGTTCGCGCCAAGCCCCCGAGTGAACCGCGAGTAGCCATGCTGCGAATGTAAATTCCGGGATCAGAAAAATGCTGCTGCATGCGAATGCGGTCGCCGAGGATAGCGCCGCCGGTGTAGGGACTCGTGGGATCGACGGCGATAATTCCGATGGTATGTTTCTGTTCGCGATAATGTTTCGCCAGTTGGTCGACGAGCGTGCTCTTGCCTGCCCCTGGTGCGCCGGTTAGTCCGATGGTGCGCGCTTGGCCTGTGTGCGGGAATAATTCCTTGAGCAGCTCAATCCAGCCTGCAGAGTGATTCTCAACGGTCGAAATAGCGCGGGCTAAAGCGCGGGATTCGCCAGAACGGAGGCGGGAAATCAGATTTTCATTCGGAACGTTCAAAGAAGAAGTGTAAAGAAAAAACGACGCCGATTCTAATTATCAATCTGGGCAGCTTCAAACTATGGCTGTGGGGGCTATTCGCGGCTAACTTTGTCGGCGATCCAAACGATCGCGCCAACAAATAGAGCGACAAATACGCCCACGAACGCGACCATACGCTTCCATCCGCCCTCCGCAAACAGGAGTGCGTAGGACAAAAATATCGCCCGCATAAAACATTAGCTGCTTGCGCTTCACGGAAACCAGCCCACTATCAAAAGATCCGAAGCCTGAGAACTCAAGTTCAATCCTTCAGCAACTGCCTTGCAATCACTAGCCTTTGTATTTCGCTGGTTCCTTCGCCGATGGTGCACAGCTTCACGTCGCGATAAAATTTTTCTGCCGGATAATCCTTAATAAAGCCGTACCCACCGTGAATCTGCACGCCTTCATTCGCGCATTTCACTGCGACTTCGCTAGCGAAGAGCTTGGCCATAGAGGATTCGAGCGTGGTCTTCATTCCGGCATCTTTCATCGCCGCGGCACGAAACGTGAGCAGCTTGGCAGCTTCGATTTCCGTGGCCATGTCGGCCAACTTCCACTGGATCGCTTGGAAATCGCTAATTGCACGACCGAATTGTTTGCGCTGGCGGGAATAGTTCAGGGCCGCTTCGTAAGCTCCTTCCGCCATTCCGAGCGATAATGCTGCGATTGAAACCCGGCCGCCATCGAGTACGCGCATGGCATCCACGAAGCCCTGGCCCTCAGTTCCCAGCAGATTTTGAGCAGGCAGAACGCAGTCTTCGAAGATCAACTCCGCAGTATCACTGGCGCGCAGACCCAGCTTGTCCTCTTTTTTCCCCGGACGGAATCCCGGCGTTCCTTTTTCAACGATAAAGGCGGAAAGACCGTGCGTATGCGCCGCGCGATCTGTGACGGCAACGACCACCAGAACATCTGCATAGTGCCCATTGGTACAGAAAGTTTTTGTGCCGTTCAGGACCCAGTTATTACCTTTGCGGACCGCTGTCATGCGCGCGCTGCCGGCGTCCGATCCGGACGATGGTTCAGTCAGTCCCCACGCGCCAATGAATTCACCGCTCGCCAGCTTCGGAATATATTTTTTCTTTTGAGTTTCGTTTGCCGCTAGAAAAATATGGTTTGAGCAAAGTGACGTGTGTGCTGCCACGATAATTCCAACCGAACCGTCCACTCGCGAAAGCTCTTCGACGGCAGTAACGTATTCTACGTAGCCCATACCAGCGCCGCCCAGTTCCGCAGGAAAGATCACGCCCATCAGTCCCAGCTTGCCCAGTTCTTTGATAGTAGAAAGCGGGAAGTCGCCCGCTTCATCCCACTTGCGAACGTGCGGCGCGATCTCGCGTTCGGCAAACTCACGAACACTTTTTTTGAGCTGCAGCTGTTCTTCGTTGAGCTGGAAATCCAAGGGTTACTCCTCTGCCAAGGAGTAATTACAACACAGGCGAAGAGCCAACCAAAACGGCGATCCCGACCGGTTGGTTACGTCCGGGTAGCGGCGCGTTTTCCAAATACTTTTCTGGCCATCCACACCGGCGCGACAAAAACGTGCGCTGGATTGGTGAGAAACGCCGGCTTGTTTCCTTCGATGAGATGTCCGAGCCAGGCCAGCGCAAAAGCAGTAGGGATCAGAAGAATGGCGATGATCCAATGAAACCACACCACAATGACGGAAGAGAATCCGACGGGAATTGCGATCAGGTGCAATGCGCGATTTACCGGGTGGTTGTGCGCGCCGTCATAATGCGAGTAGAGGCCCATAGGTGCCCTCGCTTTCGGCCGCGATTATACCGCTGAATCGACCGAAATGAAGCGCTCAAAAACTTCGTTGGAAAGCATTCTGCCCTTCGCGGTAAGGCGAATCGTCGCATCGTCTGCCTCGAGAAGACCCGCGTGCGTCAGTTCACGAATATTTCCGTTGTACGCCGCGACTTGATTTTCCCCAAACTCCAGCTTTAACGTCTTCAGATCAACTCCCTTATTCATCCGCAATCCAAGAAAGAATGCCTCTTGCAACTCGTCCTCCGGAGACACGAGTGTGCGTTCCTTCACTCCGTCGGCCAGATATTTTTCCAGCGAATCAGGATTCGAGAATCGCACCGCGCAACCAGCATCTATCGACTGCAGCATGGAATGCGCATCTACTCCAAATCCGAGGTAAGATTGCCGCGTCCAATATTTCAGATTGTGCATGGATTCGAAGCCGGCGCGCGCAAAGTTTGAAATCTCGTATTGCCGGATGTCTACGGCATTCAGGCGCTCACTCGCGATTTCGTACATGTCCGCGGTGAGGTCTTCATCCGGGACGAAATGCGCGTGATATTTTTGTCCTCCGGCAATCAGTTCGCGTCCCAGCCGGGAATCCTCGTCGACTTCGAGCATGTAAATGCTGGCATGCGGGACGTCCAAAGAGATTAATTCCTTGAGGGACGCTTCCCAACTTTCGCGACTCTGGTGCGGAAGCCCGGCGATCAGATCAACATTGATGTTGGAAATTCCCGCCGTACGCAACCGGGCGATATCGTCAAGAACGGTAACACGCTTGTGCAATCGCCCGACCGATGCGGACTCTTTGTCGTCAAAAGATTGCACCCCGAGGCTGACGCGGTTCACGCCGCAACGCTGTAGATTCTCCAGAGCAGACACGGTCAAAGTACCTGGGGCGCATTCCACCGTAATTTCGGTTCCGGCACGCAGCGAGAAATTTTGCCGAATGGTGACAAAGATGCGTTCCAGCTGTGTAACATCCAGAAGTGTGGGAGTACCGCCGCCAAAGTAGATGGTGTCCACAGCGCGGTCGAACGAACCGCCCATCTGGTCAGCCGTTTGGGCTGCCTGGTCAATCTCGGCGCAAACGCGGCTAACATACGTCTCGAAGACGGTGCGCGAGAAAACGCCTGACGCGAAATTGCAATAGCTGCATTTGGTCTTGCAGAAGGGGACGGAAATGTACAATCCCAGCGGCATCTGTATGATTATCCCACTGCGGTCGTGTGCACACTGCAACTTTGCTCTACAAGCGGAGTTTAAGTAGCGAATGATTCCTCGCGTCGTTATAACTGGAATGGGCGCCGTCAGCCCGAATGGAATAGGTAAGGAAGCTTTCTGCCGCGCCGTCCTGGCTGGAAAATCAGGAGTGAAGCGCATTTCGCGCTTTGATCCTTCCAGACTGCCCGTACAAATTGCCGGAGAGATCCCTGAGTTCGACGAATTGGCGTGGGTCGAAGCACGCGAGCGGAAACATGTTTCCCGAGTGGTGCCACTTTGCTTGGCGGCCACCACCGAGGCAGTGAACGACTCCGGCCTCGACATGTCAGCAATGTCGATCGACGAAAAACGGCAGATCGGAATCGTGCTCGGGACCGGCGGTGGCGCTCAGGAATTTTCTGAAGAGCAATACCGCTTGTGGCACAGCGGCAAAGAAAAGCAAGTCAGTCTTTTTTGCATTCCCAGCGGGACCATGGGCACGATTCCCAGTGAAATCAGCATGCGCTTCGGTTTCCGCGGCTACAGCCATGTTGTCACCGCAGGTTGCACTTCATCGACCGACGCGCTCGGTTACGCCTACCAGCATATTCAGGCTGGCGTCCAGCCCATGTTTGTCGCAGGCGGCGTAGATTCGCCGATTACGGAAGGAATTGTGAAGGGCTACACCATGATTCGCGCTCTTACGCAGTCGTGGAATGACCAGCCGGAGCGTGCGTCGCGTCCTTTTTCTGCCGATCGCGACGGCTTCGTTCTGGCTGAAGGTTCCTGGATGTTCGTGCTCGAAGAGTACGAACACGCTAAGGCTCGCGGAGCGCGGATTTACGCGGAAATCACCGGCTATGGTGCCACCTGCGAAGCTTACCATCGCGTGCGCATGAGTGACTCACCCGAAGAGCCGGCCCGTGCGATTGCGCTCGCGCTCGATGAAGCCGGTATTGAAGCTGAAGATATTCAATATGTCAGTCTTCATGGCACCTCGACCGAAATGAATGATCGCGTGGAAACCAGTGCGCTGAAGCTTGCGCTCGGTGAGCGCGCTCGCAAGATTCCGATGTCCGGATTGAAATCGCAGATCGGTCACGCGCAGGGTGCGTGCGGCGCCGCCAGCGTTGCTTCTACGCTGATCGCCATGGAACACGCGCAAGTGCCTCCCACGATCAATCTTGAAAATCCCGACCCTAATTGCGATCTTGACTACGTACGTGACGTTGGACGCAAAGCATTCATCGAACATGCGATCTGCAACTGCGTCGGTTTCGGATCCAAAAATTCTGCGCTCGTCCTGAAGAAGACCGCGTAAAATTTCTTCTGCGACTTTCACCACCCGAGTTGAAACGCGTGAGCGGCTTCACAATTGTTAGTTCCTTAATATTTCTCCTGCTTCCGACGCTTGTCTCCAGCCAAGTCGAAACCTCGCCTTATTTACTGCGCATGGAGCACACGAGTCTCCAATCTCACGAGTGTGTGCTGTTGCAAAAAACAGGCTTCTTTCATCTGGAAGTTGATGGTGACGACTCGACCAGAGTGTTCGAGGGAACGCTCAGCGGAAGGGAATTGGGGCGACTTCAAAATGATCTGCAAAATCCCCAACTTAAAGCGCTTTCGCAGAAGCAAATTGAAGAGCCATTAATTCGAAAGCCAGAATTTCTGGCGCTGAATATTTCACGAGATGGAAACGGACAGCAGCTGGTCTTTCGTAGCGCAGAGAGCCAGGAGCCATATTGGAAGTCGCTGCAGCCCGTGGTTCAGTGGCTCAATAATTTACATAAGCAGCCGCATAAGGAATTGTCGGAATATGCCGGAAAGACTAACTGCCTGGCTCCAGGAAAAATTGCGCTGAAGAAAAGGACCGGACAAGTGCCCGATGCGCGCGCTGCAGCGGCTGGCAACCAGACCGGGCCTCTGGGTTCGCCCGATCCAACAGCTCCGAAACCTGAGCCTCCGTCAACCTTGCTGCAGCTCTCGTCTTTAAGTGTGAAGTCGCACGTGACCCGGCAAGCGTGCGTTCTCATTGTCGCAAATGGTTTTTATCGGGCTGAGGAGCAGCAACAGAAAGAGGGAAGCAAGAGAGTTGAAACCAGAGTCACGGGCGGCAGGCTTGCCCCTGATGAATTTTCAGAACTCCAGCGCGTGCTGGATGATCCGGCAATCGCAAGAATCCATCATCGGAAGACTTCGCGCGCAGTCATACCCATGTCCGGTGAAATGCTGAATCTGCAAATCTATAGAGCCTCAAGTGTGCAGGACGTGGTCCTTTCCAGCACTTTCAAGCGGCGTGACATTCCGTTTTTCTATTCAGGCGATGGCGATATCAGCAGCGCTCAGCCGCTCCTGCAATTTGTTAATGAACATGTCTGGACGGCAGGTGCAGGGCGGCTGGACCCAAGCTTGCGGAACGACTGCCAGAGTGCGCCGTGAGCGTGAGCTAGACGATTTTCGCAACCAGATCGTAATCGTGGGTTTCCGTAACTTGGCAGCGATAGAATTCGCCCGCCTCCGGAACCAGGCCCTCGGGCACGTCGGCGATGTAAAGCTTGCCATCAATTTCGGGCGCATGCATTGCGCTGCGCCCTTCGAGGAGCAGATCGCTCTCTTCCGAGGGACCTTCGAGCACCACATCGAATTCCTGTCCTCGCAAATCTTTCTTCTTTCGCCGGCTGATCTGTTTTTGGATTTGCATCAGGTGCTTGCGCCGGCGCTCGATTTCACGGGGCGAAACTTTTTCATCTAGTGAGAATGCCGCGGCGCCCTCCTGGTCAGAGTAGGAAAAAGTTCCCATCCAATCGAACTCGGCTTCTTTCACGAAACCGCACAGGTCTTCAAAATCTTTTTCGCTTTCGCCCGGAAATCCTACGATGAACGAGGTGCGCAGAGTTACTCCAGGAATCGTCTTGCGCATCTTTTCTATGGTCCGCAGGAAAATGTCGGCGCTACCTCCGCGCTTCATTCGCTTCAACAAAGCAGCCGAAGCGTGCTGCAGCGGCACATCAACGTAGGAGCAGATTTTTTCGTGAGCGGCGATGGTGTCGAGAAGGCGCTGCGTAATCTTGTTTGGATAAGCGTACAGGAACCGCACCCAGCGCAGATCATCAATGCCTGCGAGTTTCTCGAGCAGCAAGGCCAGCCCGTCTTTCAGTCCGAAATCTTCGCCGTAGCAGGTCGTGTCCTGGCCGATGAGAGTAATTTCGCGCACCCCAGACTTGGCAAGCCGCTCGGCTTCCGCGATCACCGATTCAAATCGTCGCGAGCGGAATTTTCCGCGCAATTGGGGAATGATACAGAACCCGCAGGGATGATCGCAGCCTTCGGCAATCTTTATGTAGGCGGAATATTTTGGCGTAGCCAGCACCCGCGGCGTGGCTTCGTCATATAAGTAGTTAGGGAGGTCGGCGATCGCACCATCCCAGTTTTCGCGAGAGAAACGGCCGCTGGCGGCGCGTGCATCACCCTCCGGCCGCGAAGTGAGAATGCGAAATGGCGAATCATCCGCTTTGACCGGTACACCTGCAGCGATGCCGGCCGCTGCGAGGATATTTTCCAGTTCTCCGGTACCGACCACGGCATCGACTTCGGGAATATTTTTTCGAATGTCATCTCGAAAACGTTCCACCAGGCATCCAGCCACAACCAGCTTGCGAGCTTTGCCTGACTTGAGCCGCGCCATTTCGAGAATCGTGTTCACCGATTCCTGTTGCGCGCTCTCGATAAATGAGCAGGTGTTGACGACGATGACTTCAGCATCCTCAGCAGACGACACCAGTTCCGCCCCGGCATGCGCCAGCATCCCCATCATCACCTCGCTATCAACAAGGTTTTTGGGGCACCCCAGGCTTACAAATCCAACTTTCGTAGGGGAAGACTTAGGAGACTCGGGACTGGCTACAGATGAAAACTTGGGCGACATGCAATCTTTTTATTTTAGCATTCTGATCGCCATTCGACGTGCTATGACTCCATCAGTGACCAGTAACCGTCAAAGTGGGACGGGCTACTCGTTTTTGGTCTCTAGGCATTCGACAATTTCACGGTCGCCTGGAGGCGAAGATTCGGCAAAGGATAACAGCTAAAAAGGTTGACAGTCACAAATCAGCGGTGATAAAAGTGCCACACTGCCTTATCCGTTTTTATATGTGCCGGAGCCGATGCGCCACCTCGCGCTCTGAACCGAATGAGCGTTGATGCCCGACGCTAAAAACTGTAGTCATTGAAGGAACCTTATGCGCAGCCTGCGAAGTGTTGCTCTTCTTTCCCTGATCCTTGCGGCATCCCTGTCCTGGAGCCAGACCGGCACCTCAACCATCCGTGGAACTGTCACGGACCCGAGCGGCCGCGTGATTCCGAATGCAACCGTTACCCTGACGAACACACAAACCAACGCGGTGAGGACCACAAAGTCCACCGATTCGGGTAGCTACGGCTTCGATCTGATTACACCCGCGACTTATCGTGTGGAAGTCGACGCCCAGGGGTTCAAAAAGAAGGTTGTAGACAACGTCAAGGCGCTCATCGGCAAACCTACCGAGAACAATGTTGTCCTCGAAGTCGGAACGGTTGCAGAAACAGTCGAGGTGAATGCATCGTCGCAAGAGGCGCTGATCAATACCGAAGATGCGACTTTGGGGAACAACTTTAATTCGCTGCAGATTACACAATTGCCGCTGGAAGCGCGCAATTTGGTCGATTTGTTGAGCCTGCAGCCAGGTTCAACGCGTGAAGGGTACGTGACGGGAGCACGAGCTGATCAGTCAAATGTCACGCTGGATGGCGTTGACGTCAATAATGCGCAGACCGGCAATGTTGCTATACCGCAATCGAGCAATGCACTACAAATTGGGCAGCTAGATACAGATAGAGGAAACATTACTAGCGGGCCGGTGCTGCGCTTGAATTCGGAAGCCATTGAAGAGTTCCGTGTTACTACCGCAAATGGCAACGCCAACCAAGGCAGATCTTCCGGTTCGCAGGTGAATCTGGTCACGAAATCGGGCACGAATAAATGGCACGGTGCAGCTTCGGAGTTCTATCGCTCGACTGGATTCACAGCGAATAATTGGTTCAACAATCATGCCACGCCCGAAGTTCCGCGCACGGCACTGATTCGGAACACATTTGAGGGCGCCGTGGGTGGGCCAATCGTAAAGGACAAAGCTTTCTTTTTCTATGACTATGCAGGCAGACATGACCAGAGTGCGCAGAGTGTAGTGCAGTTCGTTCCTCTCGCCTCACTGGGCCAGGGAATCATTCGATACAACTACTGCACAAATAGCAGCTGCAGCGCGACTGCAGTGGCGTCTCTGAATTTAGCGCAGAACCAACAGGCATATTCGCAAGCCGGTATCAATCCCGCTGCGTTGGCAGCCCTTGCTGACGCCGCAGCCAAATACCCGGCAAACGACAATACCGTAGGAGATGGACTCAATACTGGCGGATTCCGTTTCGACGCTCCTACGCCGACCAGATTGAACTCCCATGTAGCGAAATTGGATTTCAATCTGACCAGCCATCAGAACGCGTTTGTGCGTGCCAATGTGATTTACGATCATCAAGTTCTGGCACAATATCTGCCGGGCGCACCACCGCAGGCAGTGTGGAACCACCCTTGGGGAATCGCAGCCGGCCACACTTGGACCGTCGGTTCGAACTGGGTTAATAACTTTCGTTACGGCCTAACCAGACAGGCCTTTACCCAGCAGGGGGATAGTTCAGGCAACGACATTGATTTCCGATTCGTTTTTCAACCCACGAGCGAGACTCATACTCTCAGCCGCGTGACTCCTGTTCACAACTTTACGGATGATGTTTCCTGGATTCACGGAAATCACACTATCCAGTTCGGGGCCAACATACGCGCCATCAGCAACACGCGCATTAGCTTCGCAAGCGCATTTGACTTTGCAGAAACTAACCCTTCTTTTTACCTGGGGGCGGGCAACCACGTTTCAGACGAGTTCCAAGCCTACTTGGACGCCAACAATCTTCCTGGTTCAACCGCTAACGGGCAGCAATTGAACTCCGTAGCCGAGGTGCAGAACGCGGCTACGGCTATTATCGGCCGATTTTCTGAATTCATCACTGATTACACCTTTAGCAAGAACGGTGCTCTGTTACCTCCGGGAACCCCCGCTACCAGAGACTTTGCGACTCAGGCCTACGATCAGTATCTGCAGGACACATGGAAAGTGCATCCCAATCTGACACTGACGCTCGGCCTACGCTATAGCTTAGAGCGTCCGGTTTACGAAACAAATGGCTATCAAGTGGAGCCCACAATTCCGTTGGGAACTTACTTCCAAGATCGCCTATCCGCAGCTGCTCAGGGGCAGAATTTCGTTACGCCAATCGTCGTAAACCGGGGAGGTCCTGCTAATGGCGGTAAACCTCTTTACAACTGGGATAAGAATAATTTCCAGCCTCGGGTTGCAGTGGCCTGGACACCGGATAACGGTAAGACTTCGATCCGTGGCGGATTGGCGGTGACTAATGACTATTATGGCCAGGCACTCGCGGTAGACTGGGATCTGAATAATACATTGGGCTTTACCTCGAACTTTACTACACCCGCCAACACGTTCGATACAACTACGGCTCAGAAGCCATTGGCTCCGCTGTTCACCGGGTTCAACCAGGACGTGAGAGCATTGCTGCCAACTGCAAACCAGAGTTTGCCCTTAAATCTGACCTTTCCGCTCTCCCAGCCCATAGACAATGGTGAGCGAATAGAGCAATCGGTCGATTCGAATCTACATGCGCCAACCGAATACGTCTGGAATCTAACTTTGGAACGGGAATTGCGTGCGGGTATCGTGGTATCTGCTTCTTACGTTGGCCGGTCTGCTCGCGGTTTATTGGCACGGCGGGATGTAACCGCATTTAACAACCTCAGAGACCCAAAGAATGGTGTTGACTGGTATACCGCCGGCACGGCACTTGAAAAATTACGCCAGAAGGGTACCGACATTAGTCAAATTCCTGCACTCCTTCCGGCGAAGGTGAACCAGTACTTTAATGACATGTTTCCTTCTGGCTTGGCTAATGTCATCAATGATTTTGAAGCTACCCCGACAGATCCGCAGCCATGGGATCCTACCTGGACGAATGCGCAAGCAGTCTACGGATATCCGTTTACAGGTTTTTTTTCCGGTAACGACTGGACTGATACCCAGGCGGAACTGGATCTAGACTTGGCCAATGATGGATTCAATACCCTGTTTATGCAGCCTCAATATGGAGCTCTCTCGACTTGGAGCACCATCGGAAATTCAAACTACAATGCGTTTACATTCACCTATCGCCAGCGCTTGAATAGTCTGTTGTTCGATCTTAATTACACCTATGCTCATTCGCTTGATGATGCTTCCGGACTTCAGGGCGAGACCGGATTCGGCAACAACGTCGGAAATGGCGCATTTATCGTGAACCCCATCCGTCAAGGTGATAATTATGCGAATTCTGACTTCGACATCCGGCACAGCATTAACGCGGATGCGGTGTGGCAACTGCCCATCGGAAAGGGACATGCGCTGCTCAGTTCAGGCGGCCGAGCGGTAGATGCGATTCTTGGGGGATGGCAGCTATCTGGAATTTTCCGCTGGAACACAGGGTTGCCGACTCAACCTTCGCCGTTTGACGATGCTCGTTGGGCGACGAACTGGGACGTGCAGGCAAATGTTGTTCCCCTCACTCCCATTCATTCTTGCCCCAATCGTCCCAGTACGGGGCAGCCCAAGCTCTTCGGGGGCTGCAATTTAACTGCAATTTATCAGAATTTCCGAAATCCTTACCCAGGAGAAACAGGCTCACGTAACTATCTGCGCCTGCCGGGTTACGTAGACCTTGACCTTGGCTTCGGTAAGTCATGGAAAATGCCGTATAACGAAAATCATCAGCTCCAGCTGCGTTGGGATGTTTTCAATGTGACCAACACTCAGCATTTTGGGGCGGTTGACAGTAGCAGAACCGGTATGGGGGTGGGATTGGATCCGAAGCTCAACCAGTTGACACCCCCAGCGGATTGGACGAATTTTACTCAGATTCAGGGCCAGCCGCGTATCATGCAGATTGGAGCCCGGTACTCGTTCTAGATCGTCGGTTGAAAAGTTAAAGGCTGGGCACAAGCCCAGCCTTTTGTTTACGCGACCGAGGTGATGGCTGCGCTACTCCGAACCCACCCCTCCGTATTTTTTCAGCCACTTCAACTCTTCTCTCACCTTGATCTTGCCATGCCAGGGGTTCTTGCTTAGCGAGTGGCCTTCGCCGGGGAAGATCAGCAGCGCGTTGGGAATGCCGAGGGAATAGAGCGCGTGCTCCAGGAGATAGTCTTCGAGCACGGCCACGCGGATATCGTTAGCGCCGCCGACCATATGAGTTGGCGTCCGGACTTTATCGATCTGGAAGATGGCTGCTTCGTCGTGATAGCGCTGTGGGGCTTCCCAGGGGCGTCCACCGAGGAAGTAGGCGTCGTCGAAGGTGGTATCGTCATTACCCCAGTTGCCGACGTGCTCAACCGCTCCTGCGCCCGTTACAGCGGCCTTCCAGCGCGTGCTCTGGGTGATCAGCCAGTTGGTCATGTATCCGCCGTAGCTGTAGCCGCCGATGGTTAGCTGATTGGCGTCGGCGATGCCATCTTTTACCAGTGCGTCCACGCCTTCGAGAATGTCTTTGCCTGGACGCGAGACGATCACCGGTACGATCTGCGAAAGGAATTTGTCGCCGTATCCGGACGAACCGCGATAGTTTGGCTCAAATACCAGCCATCCATTCGTAGCGGCAAGAATGCCCCATTGATACCAATCTGCCCTGAACTCATTGCCCCAGGCGTCGGCTGGGCCACCGTGAATAAACGTGAACATGGGAAGGTTCTTGGCCTCGAACTTT
>DATNAF010000156.1:0-3063 GCA_035572845.1 Terriglobales bacterium | reverse complement strand
AGATTTCGATAATTGATCGGCAGCAGCCTCGGCTTTTTTGATTTGGTCCTGCGTCATTAGCTGCTTAACAGCTTTAAGCTTCTCGACAGCGCGTTTTTCTCCTGTCAATCGTGTACATCCAGGACGAATTCGAGCAATCGAACATCATGCTGGTAAAAAACTTTCGCTGAAGATCGGTAAGCCCAGTTCCTTGACACTGCCGCTCCGCAACTTTTATCCTAACTCTAGCTCCCTTGGTTAGTTACACGCCTAGATGTGCTTCCGCGGCCTGCGCGGTACCAAGTTTGGAGGGGGCGCGGAGGTTCCCTTGCTAATTGAAGTTCGCGAGTTAGAAGCTCACCCTGTCGATTTTGACGAAGAACTCGAGCCAGGGGCGATCGATTTTGGCCCTGACGTTCGTCAAATTGCCGATCTAAAGAGTGCTGGACGAGCCCAGTTGGTCAGAGAGCATCACGGCAAACACGAGCTGATCAAGGACATTCGCCTGGCCGGGGATTTTTCAACCCGGGTGGAAATGGCGTGTGCCCGTTGCGTGGAACCGATTAATCGTGACGTTAGCAACCACTTTGATCTGCTGTACCGGCCGCAAGGGGCTGATGCTGGACGGTCAGAGCTCTCGGTGACGGCGGCGGAGGCGGAAGTCGGTTATTATCAAGGGGAAGGGTTGCTGCTTGAGGACGCCTTGCGGGAGCAAGTTCTGCTGGCACTGCCGTTGAGGGCGGTGTGCAAGGACGACTGCAAAGGGCTCTGCCCGCATTGCGGCGGCAACCTGAATCAGCAGCAATGCGATTGCGCCGAGCCGCTGGAAGATCCGCGCTGGTCGGCGTTGAAAGAGATTAAAGAGAAGTTGAAAACCAGCTCTTAGCCATTAGCTTTTAGCTCTTAGCCAAGCCAGAGCGGGTCTAGCTAAAGGCTAAGAGCTAATGGCTAGAAGCTGCTTCACGAAAGGAATTTCATGCCTAATCCAAAACGGCGACACTCGAAAAAGCGCACCAGCACACGCCGGGCGCACGACTCGCTGACTGCCAGGTCACTTTCGGAGTGCCCAAATTGTCACGAGCGCAAATTACCTCATCGCGCTTGCCCCAAGTGCGGTTACTATAAGGGTCGCGAGGTACTGGAAGTAGAGGAATCCAGATAACACTGCATGCATCGCGTCATTGCTTTGGACGCAATGGGTTCGGACCGCGCTCCCAAGCCTGAGATTGAAGGTGCAATCCAGGCTTCGCGCCGCTTTGGTATTCACGTTGCCTTGGTCGGACCCGAAGAAACTCTGCAGGCCGAACTTTCCCGCCATCCTTTTTCCCGCTCGCTACCTATCACCCTCGTACATGCCAGCGAAGTCATCACCATGGAAGACAAGGCGGTGCAGGCGGTGCGCGCCAAGCGCGACTCGTCGATGCGTGTGGGATCGCGATTGGTGCGCGAGGGGAAGGCCGCTGCGTTTATCAGCGCAGGCAATACGGGTGCCGCGATGGCCACGGCGAAAATGGTGCTGGGCGGACTGCCGGGAGTGGATCGGCCAGCGCTGGTTGCGATTATTCCAACGGCGATCGGCACGGTTTCGACTTTGCTGGACGTAGGGGCCAATGTCAACTGCAAGCCGCACAACCTCGAACAGTTCGCCATGATGGGCGAGATTTATTTTCGCAGCATGTTTGGTACGGCCCGGCCGCGGGTGGGATTGCTTTCGATCGGGGAAGAAGAAAGCAAAGGTAACGAACTTACGCGCGAGTCTTACCCGCTGCTGAAACAGCTGCCGATTAACTTTGTCGGGAATGTTGAGGGCCGCGACATTTACAACGGCAAAGTGGATGTCATCGTGGCGGACGGATTCGTGGGTAACGTTGCGCTCAAGACCTCTGAGGGCGTGGCGAATCTGGTGCGATCGACTCTGAAGGAAACTTTGGCGGCCACGATCACTCGGCAGGTGGGATATTTGCTTTCGCGCAGCGCGTTTCATGATTTCAAAAAGCGGCTCGATCACACTGAGTACGGGGGCGCGCCGCTTCTTGGGATCCGAGGCGCATTTTTCATAACTCATGGGTCGTCAAATGCCAATGCGATTAAGAATGCGGTTCGTGTGGCCAATGACTTTGCAGAACGCGATATCACCGCACACATTCAGAAGGAGATGGCTGCGCTGCATCCCGAAGAAGCGGTTGAAGAAGTAAAAGTCGACGATTGAGTTCCCACCATCTTTTTCCAAACATTCAAAGCGAGTTAAACCTGATGAATACTGCAGAAACAGCTTTTCTTTTCCCGGGACAGGGGTCGCAAGCCGTCGGCATGGGCAAAGATTTGTTCGAGCGCTTTCCCGTTGCGCGACGGACGTTCGAAGAAGCTGATGAGGCGCTGGGAAAAAAGCTTTCCCAGCTTTGCTTCGAAGGACCCGAAGACCAGCTGCGGCTCACCGAAAATACACAGCCCGCGATTCTGACTGTGTCGGTGTCTGCGTGGCGGGTGCTGGATGAAAAGGGAATTAAGCCGGCATTTGTGGCGGGGCACAGCTTAGGCGAATATTCGGCGCATGTGGCGGCAGGAACCATCAGCTTTGCGGATGCAGTTCGCACGGTGCGCAATCGCGGAAAGTATATGCAGGAGGCCGTGCCAGTCGGCACGGGCGCGATGGCTGCGATACTCGGAATGAGTCTTGACGCAGTCGGTGCGATTTGCGGTGACGCTGCGCAAGGCGAAGTATGCGATCCGGCAAATATCAATTCGCCAGATCAAATTGTGATTTCGGGGCACGCAGCCGCGGTAGAACGCGCTGTGAAATTGGCGCAGGAACGAGGCGCGAAACGGGCGATACTCCTTCCGGTCAGCGCACCCTTCCATTGTTCGCTGATGAAGCCGGCGCAGGAAAGGCTCGCGGTCGATCTGCAGAAACTGGAGTTTGCCGCGCCTAAAATTCCCGTTGTCTGCAATGTGTATGCAAAGCCGGTCGAAGATGCCGAGAGCTCAAGAGAAGCGCTAGTGCGGCAAGTCACCGGCTCGGTGAACTGGAATGAATCGATGAAGTTGCTGATTGCGCGCGGCGTGCATACATTCGTGGAAGTCGGG
>DATNAF010000155.1:0-5688 GCA_035572845.1 Terriglobales bacterium | reverse complement strand
CCACAAAGGCCTCGAACGTCATCTGGGTCGGCTTGCCGTCGCGCATCAGCACCATCGTGCCGCCGGGTAATAAAGTCGCCTTCATCGCCTCCGGGTCACGTTTCGCCATGCCATCGAACAGCGCCATTACCGGCGCCAAGACCGCATGCTGTTCTGTCGTTCCGGCCTGAAGGGAAGAAATCAGGAAAGCGAAAATGGTTGCAACTGCTAGAAATAATGCGAAGAGTGATGGACGGGAGAGGTTCATGGCTCCTGATTTTAGACCCTCGTTGGTTTGCGATAAATCGCCGTAACACTCAACGACGCTATTGGGCGATCTTGAGCGATAACACCTGATTACAATAGTTATGCACGTCGCCCAATCTCACTGACAAATCTGCCCTGTAAAGCTCACAATAGCATTTGCTCACTGCTGAACAAGGATGTCTATACCAAGAGGCTCACCGCTTCGGGACTGTCTGGTTCGATCACATGTGGCGAGCCTCACGATTGCTGTGCTGTTGCTCTGGGCACTCCACAGCGCGTTTATGGCAGTGTGGCCTCTGCTAAGCGATGGCGGTGAGTTTCTCTTTACGGCGATCGCTATTCGCGACGTTCCATACTTCTCAGGAACCGCTATGGACAAGTTGATGCTGCTGAAGTCGGCAAATTATCTATATGCAGCCGTTGTAGCGTCCGTCGCGGCTGTAATCATTTCACGATGGGTTTATGGCGTCGGCCCCTTCCGCACCTTGTCAGCGTATCGGGGAAAACTCCGCCACCGGAGGGAGCGTGTTTAAACGTCTGAAACAAGCTCTCGTCAGCAGCTATGTGGGAGCAATTGCTGTCGCGTGGATATTCGCACAAGGCATCCTCCACCTTGCATACGTGTTCAGCGCACCGATCTCGTCTTGGGTAGCGCGAAACGAGTACCGCGGGATGATGGAGCAATCCACAGTCAAAGGATTTGCGCTTCGCGATGGAGTGCCGGACCTCGTAAGGTCAATAGCACTTCTAGTGATGGGTTACTTGCTCTTAAGGTGGCTATATTTCAGACGAGTCGAAGAACTCGAGGTGGAGGACACGCGGAAGACATCTGAATCAGAGAGCGGGTCTCAGTTGGCGTAGCATCCGCCATTACATACGACGCTGGATTACTGGCGGTTAATCGCCATTTCAGTCAACGACGCTGGTCGGGCGGTCTTGAGTTCTAACTCCTGCCCTCGACAGTTGGCCAATGCGGAGTGTATCCCTGCTCATTCTGCGATATGCTTCCACCCGAAACGAGGTAACTTTTGTCCATTGAGCGATTGCGGGAACTGAGACAAAAGGCCTTGAGCATAGGGCGGCCTCTCACATGCCCGATGTGTCAGTTCAGGTTCGCATACCGCCACTACGCTCGATTCGTTCGGACTTGTCCTCGGTGCGAAGTGCCACTCGGTTTTCCTCGGTACTACCGCGTGATTCTCTTCATCGCTTCCGAAGGCGTGTTGTTCGGAACAATCGCCTACGGCTACATGAAACAAGGCCCGGGCTGGCTATTAATCGGATGGCCATTCGGTTTGGCAGGGGTTTTTATCATTCAAGGGTTTATTCTTCGGTCGTTCCCTCCGAAACTGGACCCTCACGCCACAGGCAACACATGGTTGAAGTTGACCTGACTCTTCGGCCCCGCCGTCGTTCCAGGAGAAGCCAAAAGCGCAAAGACCTAAAGAAAACGTGCCAAACGGGGGGGCTACAGTTATGTCTGGTGCGATTGCTTGCCCGGAGGCGTCCACCAGAGCTTGCCATATCACGTTACGATGGGTAGCATGCCTCGACGTATGGCAGTTCCGCCATATCCGCTAAACAAGCCAGTCGCGCGAACTGGGTACAACTCAGGGCAAAACGATGCCACTCAAACAGGATGCCACTCAAACAGATGGCATTAGTTTGAGAGGTGCGAAAAATTCCATCCGCTCCTCCCCTGCCAGCCTTTGCCGTTGGTGCAAGAGTAGCAGTGGAAGACATAAGTCCAACTCGCGACGAACAGCGCGAATTGCCGAATGAGAGCCGTACCGAACTACAAAAATCGTTCCTACTCTGCTACGTGCTGGACAAATCAGAAGTCGAGTGCCGTAGAACGAAACAAAGATTCCGCAACGTTCGATAGAAAGACAGCGGCGCTAACGGGCTGCAGGAGCCGATCGGAACATTAAGCTATGCCGCGCGAGAAGCCAATCGCCAAGCGCACCTTGCTAAAAACATCTGAGCAAGACTCGTGGTTACTGCGAGCTACGGAACGTCGAAGGCCGGAAAACGCATCTCTTCGCCACTGGATTGGCCTTGGGGACAAAATTCTGAGAATAACGAATGCGTCGCGCCGACGAACCCTTACACGAGAACAGGCGAGAGATACCGTCGAGAAATCAAGAAAGCTGCGATTGGCGGTGCAGGAGACTAAGCGTAAGGCTCGCGAATCACTTACGTGGGCATCAAACAAAAAACGCCACTCGCAATGAGTGCGCATGTTTTGTATGGGAACTGGGGACAACTCAGGGAAGACGGTGGCGCGATGCATCGTCCTCATCGGCAATCTGAGCAGCGGCTCGAGTGCCGGATTTTGGACTCGGCTCGGGGAAGTCCTTCGCAGCTAATTTCTGAGTGAATAGCCATGACTCCGTAGAAACGCGCTAATCGTGGACCAATCCCCCTGATCTAATCCGCTCCCTGTATGCGCGAAGCTGAATATTGAGCCTGAAGGAAATTGCAGCAGTTTTTGCTCGAGAGTTTTCAAATCCGTGCATTGATACTGATTGACCGAGTACTGAAACGGCTCGGTGGACATTAAGTATTCGATTCTGTTGTCTGGTGGATATACCTGATCGGTAACACGAGCGTAAATGGTGTAATGACCGGGCGCAGGCCCAACGTTTAAGGGACTGCCGCAGCTAAACGCGCAGGCAAGTTCTTGCGTCTTTTTATCGCCTATCAGTTTTACCAGGCTAGTCACATCTTGGGACGATAGCGTCCATCCCTGCGCCCTTTCGTACGCTTGAAGCAGCCTCGAATCGAGGCTGGAAAGTAGCCAGTCATCTTGAGAGCGTGTTGGCCTTGTCATTCGCAGTTCCGCTCCGCTCTCCACATATTTCTTGTGCCAACGGGAAAGCTGCTCCCATACCAGGGACTTCATGGCTGCGCTTCCAAATCTGCCCAGATATTCCGCCGCATCGGCAGCCAGCGGCGTTCCATCTTCAACTTGCCTGGCCGCCAAAGTATCGAGGACCGGACTTGGCTCCATGAATCCGAGGCTCGGGAAGAACTCCCCTCGCGGACAATAGGACGGATTCACTTCTTGAAGCACCTGCTCCACCCGAGGCCGCGCGGTGGCCGGCGAGACCTTGAGCAGATAGGCCAAAACGGGAATCTGGATCTGGCAGGGCCGATCGGCCAGGTGCTTATCAATAAACGGAAGAACGGTCGGCAGCGTAGCGCGCGTTGCATAACGATGCAGCAAGGTTGCTGCGCGTATTCGTATTTCCGGGACATCGAACGGGACACTGAGCGCCACAAAGTTCGCGGCGATCTGGTGCTCCTGCGCCGGAAGCGACTCGTCTGGCAGCCTGAGATAGAGCGAGGAGAAGCGCGGAACCGGCCGGACGACCTCCTGGTACATGAAAGCGGTGGCTGGGACCGGGTCAAGTTCAAACCAACGCAGCAAGGCATGGCCGTCGCCAGCCTCAGCTTTGCGGCGGACCACGGGCAGCATGAGTGGAGATCGCAGATGGTACCACTCCCTGTCCAGCAGGACTGCCTGAGTTTGATCTGATAGTCGATCAAAGTTTGCCGCTGCCATGGCGATGACTTTATCTGAGTAAGGCTCGCGTAGATCGTAAACCGAGCCTAGTGTTACCCAGTAGCCGTTCATCGGGTTCATGAGCACGGTTTCAAGGGACGGAATCATCGCCTCGGGAATCTTCTTCGGCAGCGATGCAAACAGAGTATCGCGCACTTCATTCACGACCTTCGGTGGTACGCCTGCTATCTCATCCGGTTTTTGTGCACTCGGGCTGAGAAGCTTCGCGTATGCCGCAAAAAACATCGGTCGAACGCCGACATTTGGTTCGACCAGCAGACGGCGCATCTCAGCTTGAGTGACCTCTTTGTTGGAATTGATTTTCAGGCAGTGCGTGACATCAATTCCCCGGCTCAGCAGCCCGACCAGCGCGAGTGCTGCCTCTGGCGTGCCCAGGTTGCATAGCGCCTGTTGCTCCTGCTGGCGCTTCGAATGCTCACGCGATGGAGAATCAGTGTAAGGCTCAGGTGCAGAAGTCCATGCAGCCACTCCGTGCTCAATAACGGTCTTCTTCCACTCATCCCGCGCTGGAACGATTTCCAAAAGGATCTCCGCTGTCTTGCGCACGGAATTGTGCTTCAGCGCGGAGTCGGGTGAACTCCCGGACTGGTTGCTTTCATCGTCCAGACCCACCATGATCGACAATCGCACAGTGTACTTTCCTGGACTGTCGAATCGGAATCTGTTGGTCAGCGTATAAGAGTATTTTTTCGGCTCTGTCGTTAGATCCGAGCTCTTGACGTCGTAGGTGGGCCCGCTCATCATCATGCAGCCATGCCAGCCTATGTCTGTCCACCCGGCGCTAGGGATAATGTCAAAGGACCAGCGGGTCGCGAACCTACACTGTGGGAATCCGAAGCAGCTCTCCCAAAACATCTTGCATGGCTCAAGATAATGGTTTGGCGTGCTGCTAGAGATGAGAACCTCAAGTGGGATCACTTCGCCGAGTTGAAAGCGGTCCGACCCTGTGGCCGAGCGCAATTCAACCTGTAAGTCTGCAGGTTCCGGCACAGGCAGGTTCTGTGCGAACAATTGAGAGCAGATAGCGAGTGCGATAAGACTGGCCGCGCCCATTGCTGCTAATTTGCGCTTGCCTCTATCCGACCCGTGCATAACGCTTATCGACTTGCCGCCGGCCTTACTGCTATGCCCGATTACTGACTATATCCCACGACAGTGGACGAAAACAGCGTTTGTGCTCACCCCGCCAAAGTCTATGTCAGATCCTGGTCGGATCATGGGCAATCCGGAAACTGGTTCTCAACTTTCTGGATTGCCGACAGTTCACCCAGAGCCTATGGAGCTATCAGTGTAAGGGACACTTATGGCCAAGTAGGGATACAAAGGTTCACAACACCAGGCAAAATTCGTTGCACCCACGCGACAGTGTGGTCGGCCATGTGCAGGTACGCCTTCGCTTCTTTCGTGTTATCGATCGACCGAGCTTTCGCCTGGGCCAGATGCAGTTGTTCTGTACCGCACAGGACGCAATGGTCGGCTCTGGCCTATGCGACCATCGAAGAAAGCAACGTACCGGCATTCGCGGTCGGACGATGGGGGTCCAAAGAAATTGAAACCTCGCTGACGAGCGGGGGCATACTCACCTACGATAAAAAGGTGCTATCCTCCGCGCAGGCAAGGGCAGGGCACTCCAGTCTAAGAAGGAGAACATCCAATGAGACACAACTTTGCCTTAACCATCGCGTCTCTCCTCTCGATCCTCTTCACGACGCTTCACGTGGCGGATGACATCGTCCGCGGGATGGAACCGGGAAGGCTTTCAGACCTCATTGTGGTGCCCATCCTGGTGGTTTGGCTGTACGCAACTTTGGTGCTGGCCGAAAGGCGATCGGGGTACGTCATTATCCTGCTCG
>DATNAF010000154.1:0-3648 GCA_035572845.1 Terriglobales bacterium | reverse complement strand
GAGCCGGGCCGTCGTTGCGGAATTCGCCGAAACCGTTTGGAATTAGGGGCTGATCTCCCGAGAATCGGATGAATGCTGAGCAAGCGGACCCAGTCACGAATGTCGTGGCAAGTTGTTGATCTGCACCAGAGTCTCCGCTGACTCGTCCGAAGTTGGGCCGAGCCGGGGCGGCATGATCTGAACCGCATGTCCGTGGACTCCTTTGATTGTGGATTTGCCGTCAACAATACGGCGCTAGCGGAAAACATCAAAAGCGCGAGGATTTTCGTGACAAGGTTCATTTATTCCTCCTCTGTCTCAAGAGTAGGCAATCAACCGATGAGCGTATTGGAAAAGATTGAAGTCCTAGGTTCCCGGCAAATGATTGAACTTGGCACCCAGACCACGCTTTCGCAGGTCACTAAGCCGACGAATGTAGTCGGCGGGACCGAATCCCGAAAACGCTGCGAAATCGCGAATGAGGTGAGATTGATCGTAGTATCCGTGGTTTAGCGCAAGCTGGGCCCAATCTGGAGCCGCAGTTCGGTGTATCAACGCCAGCACACGTTGAAATCTACAGATGCGATTGATGAGCCTCGGGTTGAGACCGACTTCCGACCGAAAAACGTCAATGAACCTCTTTTCGCTGAGGCAAGCTTCGCTAGCCAGTTCACGCGTCATCTGACTTCGAGCGCTGGCGAGATTGGCAAGGGCCATCACTACAGCGCCGTGATGCTGCATCGGGCGATAGACACGAGACAGGAGGAATCGTTCGAGCAGACGAAAGCGGCGCGCCAACGATATAGTTTCACACAGTCTGTTGCGAATTTCGGCAACGGCGCGTCCCCAGATCGCCTCAAGATCAATGTGCGTGTCACGAAGTTCATCTGCAGGAGGTCTTAGAAACGGAAACGCACCTCCCGGCTTGAAGTGAACGCCCATCACGGAAGCCTCTTATGCAGTGTCGGTTAAAAACGGTCCTGCATACGGCCCCGAGACAATTGCACCGGAATAGCGCCGACACACATCGGATCGGGCGTCCTTATAAATTCGTACCTCATCATCGCGCAAGCTGAAAACGAGTTCGAACGTGCTGCTCGGGAAAATCCACTCTTTCAAACGCGGAGATTCGAAGCCGTTATAGGCCCACAGGAATCAACGAAATCGGAAAGCACTGGAGAAGGCTGATACGAACGAAAGATCATGCAAGGCTTTCGGCACTACAACGCATATTGGCTTCTTCAATTAGATGCTTGGCGTCTCGGTGCGTCGTGTCCATTCGCGCAGGGAGTCCCAACGCTGGTGAATCACTGAAATGCAACAGAACCGAGCCATCCCCTCATGCCTTGAAAACATATTCCCTCATTGCGCGCGAACCCATACATAGAGGACCGTAGAGGCAGTGCGACGGAGGTGACGTACGGTGTATAGCGTGAATTATGCGCGCGCCTGGACTGATGTTCGTCCCGAATGAGGTGGAGAGATGAAGCAAGCAGCCAGAAAAAAGAGAGCGCTTAGTAGAAGGGGTTCTTGTGCGCCCAAGGCATTGGAACCTATGGAAGTATTGGAAGGAATGGAAAGCACGAAGGCACAGACTAGAGCAACATAACTAATCGAGCCTGTTCAGTTGCTTCGTTAAGTCTCCCGCCTCAAAAGCAGGTGCTTCGCCTAGAAAGGATTTCGCCTGATCAACAGCTTTTCATCGGACCTACGCTGGCATGGGTGAGTTTCTAAAACGCAGGTGAAACTGTTCAACGAAAGTTCTGAGTTTGCTGGCGCTTTGTTCGAATGAAGCTAGTGCGATATATCCATCCGGCCTTACAACATATAGAGCATTCCGCTTTAGTCCGGCATCCTTTGTATTATCGGTGAACGCGAAGGCATGGAGAGGCAAGTGAAGTTCGCGACAGGCGGTTTCCAGATCTTTGTCCACCTCGCCATATACATGCGCTTGCCAATCGAGCGAACGCAAAGGCTCGAAATTATCCTGCGCATGATCTCCCGTCCAGGGAAGACGGTCTCCGCCATGCACATCGGCGGCGGTGCCTTGGCTAAGTGGACTGTCTGGATAATGGATGCGCATTTGGGAAATCGTGCGAAAGATTGCGTGGCGGCCTAAACGAAAACGCGTGACGACACCGAACACCAGAGGCGCAACAATCTTTCTCGTAAACTCGCCAGCCACTCCTTCGCCAACTAAGCCCGCAAACGCACGATCAGTGGTAGAGACAAGAGAACGTGCAAAGCCTATCCGCTCTGGCTCGTAGGTATCGAGAAGCGACGCGTCGGCTCGGTTCTGCAGCACGTGCGCTATTTTCCAGCCGAGGTTAACGGCGTCGCCAATCCCAGTGTTCATGCCCTGACCGCCTGCGGGACTATGGATGTGGCCTGCATCGCCAACTAGGAACGCGCGTCCGACGCGGAATTTGTCGGCAACACGATGGTGAACGCGATAGGTAGAAAACCAATTTACCTCCGTCACTTTGATATCGAGAAGCGGCTCGACTTCGGCGCGGATGTCTTCAAAGCCAAGATTCTCGCGACGCGACAGTTCAGAGGGAACGAGGCCGATCAAGCGCTGCATGCCGCTCGACCGCACCGGAAACATTAACGTGAGAATGTGTTCGCCGAGATTGATGTAGAGATCCCGTGAGAACCCGCCCGCGATCTTCACGTCCGCGACATAGAAGAGTTGCTCATAGGTGCCACCCGGAAAACCGACCTGTAGAGTTTCGCGGACACAGCTCCGCGCGCCATCGCAGCCGCAAATATAGGCGCTTTCAGCATGCTCGACCCGGCCTGTATTGTACTCGATGTCGGCGCGAACACCGTTTTCGTCTTGGGCAAAGCTCATTAGCTTCGCGCCCCATTCCACTTCACAATCCGCCTCCTGAAGCTTCCGGATCAGGAACCGTTCGTGATCGTCCTGCGGATAAGCAAGGGCGAATGGATATGGACTAAGGCCAGCGCCCATTTCTTTGAAACTGATGGAGAGAACTTCTCGACTACCACTACCACTGGAACCGCCCTCGCGGACATGGGCCGTTTCGGCGATCACGCCTTGTTCGACAACTTCAGCGGCAAAGCCGTATTGGCCGTAGAATTCGAGTGTTCGCGCCTGCACGACCATTGCGCGCGATTGCTCGCCCGGTCCGCTGGCTTCAGAAATGAGACGACTTTGCACGTTCCGGCGGATCAGAGCGAGCGCCAAGTTTAGTCCGCTAGGACCAGCGCCAACGATGAGAACGGGGGCTTGCGGCATGGTGTTAACAACATACGGGTGAGACAAGCACTCTGTCCATAATGGATCTCAAGCAGGCGCTCGTCGGATCGCCTGCCGCGTGAGCAGACGCCAAGTATTCTATTCCTCGATCCGGGGCACGTGGGAACTTTCTAATTCTTGTATCTAGGCTCTGTTGGCGTGCTATCCGTGCCGACGCTTCGATTCGTCGCCAACGTGAAATATTCTTAAAGCTGCCTTTTGCTGCCTCGCGTTTTTGATAAACCCTGTGAAGTCCGTGTGATGGTTGGTAGGGGCGGTGGGGATCGGACTAAAAGCGATGCTGAAAATTCGTAAGTTATTGATTCTACTAAACGCGAAAAACGCTAAAAACACCGGATTCGCCCAACCGAGGTACACGGCGGGTACACGCGCGATGGCAGGATTCT
>DATNAF010000153.1:0-7451 GCA_035572845.1 Terriglobales bacterium | reverse complement strand
CCGAGCCAGTAAACAAAATCGAGAATATTTCCCTGATGCTTCGCGCCATCGATCAAATGCGAGAAGAACGGCAAACGGCCAAGGAGAGCCGGGCCCAGGACGATTCCGGCCAGTATTTCGCCGACAACTTTTGGTTGGCGCAGCTTTACGAACAGATAACCCAGTAGCTGAGCAAATCCGACTAAAAGAAGGAGAACGAGCAGAACTGTGGCCAAAGCGGAATCAGACATTGCTCAGGTGAGATGCTGATCGCGCAAAGTGGTTTGCTTGCACCCAGTCCACCGATTTGCCGCTTTTCAGCCCGCGTCTGATTTTCGCCACGAGCGCAGATTCACCGCATAAAGTCCTATGCAGAATACATTTGCCGGAATGAATCCAAACTGGCCAGTGCGAAAGCCGATCACGCAAACCACTCCGCTGTTAACCGCCGCCACAACCCATCCCTTCCAGCACCGTTTCCCAACCATGATCGTGGAACAAATGGTCAGCACGCACGACAAATAATCAAGCCTGAGTAACACCGCCAGCCTCCTCGAACAATTCGAGTATGAGGCCGCAGGGCTCAATCTTCTGTGATCGGTGGTACGAAGCACCGTAACGGAAGTGGCGGGACTAGCGGGTTTGGGCGGAATTTCCGCTAGCAAGAAATCCGGACGGCGCCTTCGCTGGAACCATTCAGTGTTTCAGTGTTTTGCGGGCGAATTCGGGTAGCCTTGCCAGAGATATTCGAGCGCCTCGGGCAGCGTCTGCTCTCGGACGCCACGGTCGACGTGCCCGGCGTTTCGGGCAAAGATGAATTGGTAGTGATAGCCCTTCGCGGCGAGCACCTTAGCCATATTTTCGTTCGCGACTACCCAGTCGTGCATTCCATCGCGCATGACGTTCGGATTGAAGAGATCGCGGTCCCCAACCTCCATCCAGAGCCGGATGGGTTTTGCCGGACTATTTGGGATGAGGTGCTCGTGAAATTCCCAAGCGCCGTGCGGCGTTTGCGGATTGTAGGGCCATTGCTGGTTTATGAAAGTTCCCGAGTAGGCGAGAACACGATGGTACAGCTCGGGATGGTACCAAGCCATAATCAGGGCGCACGATCCTCCCGAGCTGGCACCCATGGTGGCCCGGCCATCTGGGTCTTTTGTGAGTTTCACGTGCGCGCGGCTTTCGACCAGCGGCAAAACTTCAGTCTCCACAAACTCGGCATAAGCGCCGGACATGGTGTCGTATTCCAGGCCGCGCTCGCTTCCTTGCGCATCGCCGCCGCCGTTCCCGATTGAAATGGCAATCATCGCCGGAAGTTTACGTTGGGTGATCAAAGCATCGAGCGCTGAAAAGAGCAGCCGGTCAGGGCCATCGGCTCCAACTATGAATGGCGCGATGCTGCCCCGCAAATATTGCTTGGGAACATAGACGGCCACTGTTCTCGTATACGGAGCCGGATGGCTCGTAGTCACAACCAGCTTTGCGGGATCGGAAGGATCACTGGTTCCGAAGGTATCTGCGTCGCGAGCAATGCCCGGAAAGATTTTGCTCTCGGACGAACTCATCGTGAACTCAATCACGGTTCCGTTAGCAAGATCTCTGTGAGTGGATAATTCCGCCGCCGGGTTGTGGGTAGGTCCGATGATGAAATTCCCATCAACATTAGAAGGAGGGATCGAGCCGTCTGGCAGTTCCTTCGCAATGACATAGCCATAGGTATGAGGGTCGCGTGTCGGCGCAGCGTGACGATCACTGTGCGACACAGGGCTTCGTGTTGTGGAAACAGATTGACTGAATCCCGGAATGACGATTGCGGTTAGGCTAAAAATGAATGCAATGGTCAGAGAACGCAAGAAGAAAGCCATGTCGGTATGCCGCATTTTTGGGATTTTTATGATAGATGATTTGCCCAATGTGATGTGCGCAACTAAAGACCGACAATGAAGATCACAGTTATCCAATATTAGGCAATGGATACTTTCCAATCCACCCAACGAAAGCTACACGCAAAATCGATTCCCCAGATGCCCCTGAAAAGGCCAATCGGATCATGTTCGGTGACTTCGGGAACCTAGCACGCGGCGGCGGGGTCTGTCAGATTTAGCTTACAAAGTTCGTAAGCGCAGGCGTTCGATCAATGAGAGCCGTCAATTCTGAGTTGCGAAGGTTCAGATCCAGACTCACCAGCATGGCCGTGATACTTGTGAGTATTTCTTCCATGGGTGCATGGGCAATAGCGGGGGCCCAGGAAGTTGACGCAGCACAATCCAAAGTTTCTAAAACTGAGCCGGAGAGAGACGCAATAACCGGCACTGTTCTTAACTCCGTGACGGGGGAGCCGATCAATCGTGCCGTGGTGCAGCTTGGCGGACTAAACCGGGCGACTATGACCGACGCGAGTGGTCACTTCGAGTTCCACAACCTGCAGGGACTCAGGGTTTCCGTTACTGTCGATAAGCCGGGGTTTTTTGACGAACGAGATCAAGCCGAAGTTCTTGCTGACACTGCGGTCTCGGAGTTGCTATTGCGAATGGTTCCGGCCGGCGCGATCCGCGGAAAGATAACAACCCAGGTCGGCGAACCCATCGAGGGTGTCAGGGTGAAGGCCTTTCAAAGACAGATTTCTGCGGGAAGACAGGTTTGGGTTGATCGAATGGTTCAGTCACTGACTGATGAGAATGGGGCTTTCCGTATTGCCGGTTTGCCTCCATCAATCTATTTCATAGCTACCGAGCAAAGCCGAGAACCAATCTGGATGCCATCAGCGGTTCCCAGTGCCAGACGGCAGGTATACGCCCAGTCTTTTTATCCAGGCGTTACCCAGCTCAGCATGGCCAGTCCGATTAATCTGGGGGGAGGCCAAGAGGTCGAAGCGGACTTCTCGTTGACTGCAGAGATGACATACAAAGTAGCTGGTGCCCTCAGCACCCCCGATGAGATTTCCTCCGGTGTGGTGTTCGAGAGGCTCGCTGGCCAGGATATCGACTTTTTCGAGAATGTCGTTGCGCATGACGGGAGATTTGAGATCGAACTTCCCGCTGGTTCATATGCCGTGGAAGCTTACACTTCGCAAAATGCGCGGGTATCGACCAGCGGCTCGTTCGTTATTAGTTCTGACATGTCGGACGTTGGCATCCTGTTAAGCTCCGGCATTTCGATCCCGGTCATAGTACGCACAAGTTCAGATGGAAATAGTCTGCAAGAGGTGGATGATTCGACCGCTCACAGCATGGTTGAAGTCAAGTTGCATGGCGCGTCAAACGCGCCTTCTCTTCACAACCATGAGGCGTGGTGGGCTGGCCCTCATGCCCACGAGATTCCTTATGTCGAAGGCGGAAGGTACGAGGTTGAACTAAATACATTTGGCCAATGGCGAATTGAATCGGCGAAGTGTGGTGGCGTCGATCTTCTGAACGGTGATTTGGTTGTGACCCCCGGCTCCACGCCTGGCGCCATCGAGATCGCCTTGCGAGATGACGGGGCTACGGTAATAGGAAGAGTGGCGCGTGACCCATGGAGTAGTACAACCGTGTTCCTGGTTCAACAACGCCGAGACAGAAACTTCGTCAAGATAGTTAGAACGACGTTGGGCAACTTTCGTTTCAGTGGTCTTGCGCCGGGTGAGTACTCGCTGATCGCTTCCGATGAATTAATCAATTTGGAATACATGAATCCAGAAGTCCTGGATTCGTATCTCGCGACAGCTGACCACATCACCTTGCAGTCGCGGGCGACTGCGAATGTCAGGCTGAATGTGTCTCGAACAAGCAGGTGATTATGCGCCTAAGCCTCGTCGCCAACATCGTTCTCCTTCTGGTCCTCATGGGGAGGCTCAATGCACAAGTCGCCAAAGATAATTTCATAATTCGGGGGAATATCGTAAGTGCTGTGACAGGTCAGCCACTGGAACGGACCGATGTTTCAATCGGAACGGTCGAGCATCTCGATAAGACACTCCGAGAACTGCTTACAGGACCGGACGGGAGCTTTTCGCTTGCAGGCTTGGCACCGGGCAAATATTGGTTGGCCGCGCAGAAAAATGGTTTCAGAAAACAACTTTACGAACAGCACGGGATTTTTACGAGTGCGATAGCAGTGGGTCCAGGGCTGATCTCAGATCACATAAGTTTTCGACTCCATCCCGATGCCGCAATCAGTGGCAAGATCACGGACTCGGAAAATGAAGCGGTTCCCAATGCGACTGTTTTGTTATTTCGCAGAGATGCAAGCCGCGGATTTGTACTGACGTTCCAAACAGCACAAACCATGTCGGATGACCGGGGTTACTATCATTTCGGCCATCTCGAGTCAGGCCGCTACTTTGTAGTGGTATCGGGACAGCCATGGTACGGCTCGATCGCAACATCCTTACGCGAGTCATCGGAATACGATCCCGTCGCCGCCGACAGTGCTGATTTGGATATGGCTTATCCGACGACCTACTATCCTGGGGTGACAAATCCGGCATCGGGCTCATCAATCATGTTGCATGAAGGCGCGGACTTCATCGCTGATGTGATTCTGACTCCCACGCCTGCTCTTCGCTTACGAATCAATCACGCCAACGGTGCTCCCGGGCAGCCAAGGGAAGTAACTCTCAAACAATACGTATTCGGAACCATGATCGACCCACCTACTACCAGACACGAGTCTCGCGGAGATACCGTCGAAATTCTGGGCATTCCATCCGGCAAATATATTCTGGAAGTCGAATCGTCTGTTTCGACAGATAAAGTACATGGAAGGGTGATCGAATTAACTGCGGATTCGGACATCGACGCAAATAGCGCGGCTACCCTCCCTATGGTCAGTGGAGCGGTCCAAAGGGATGGAGGGTTGACCATAGACCCGCAAGCATTCGTCCAGTTATGGAACTCGCGCACAGCAGAAGCCCTAAATACTGTTCTTACGGCGAACGGAGAGTTCAGTTTTGACGACGAATTTCTAGTGCCCGGAACCTATTCTATTTTCGTAGTCAACGGAGAAAGTTTGCTTGTCGGCGCCATTTCTGCGATCGGAGCACAGGCGATCGGTCAGAGTATTCAAATTACCGGTTCGACTCCGGTCCGTCTGACCATCCGGGCGGCCCTAGGTCTTGCAGTAATCAATGGCATTGCGCGGCACAATGGCAAGCCGATAGCGGGAGCAATGATCATATTAGTGCCGGAAAATGCCAAGTCGAATGTGCCGATCTTCAGGCGCGACCAGAGCGACAGTGACGGGTCGTTTACACTCCGGGATATCCTCCCTGGAAAATACAAAATTCTCGGAATTGAAAACCATTGGGACCTGGAATGGGCTGATCCAGCCGTCTTGAACGCACATTCGGATAAGGCTGTCGACGTCGAGATTCGTCCAAGTATGAAATATGAGATTACAGTAGAAACACAGTAAGTAAGTACAAAGCGCTGTCGGAGACGGAATGCGTAAAAAAGGCCACAGCTTTGCGCTGCGGCCCTTTACACACTGAAAACGATTCTAGTGACGTTTGCGGCCGCCTTTTTTCTTGGCGCTCTTCTTGCCTGCCTTTTTCTTGGCTGATTTTTTCTTCGCGGCTTTTTTAGGGGCTTTCTTTCTTGCCGGCTTTTTCTTGGCAGCTTTCTTGGGGGCTTTTCTCGCGGCTTTCTTAGGCGCTTTTTTCCTGGCTGGTTTGCGCGGCGCTGATCTGGAACCGCCACCGCCGCCTCCGCCGGTTGACGGCGTAGGTGCTGGTGCGCTGTAAGGTTCTCGCTCTTGTATTGAACCAACTGGCGCTTCGGCTTCTTCTTCCTCTTCTTCTTCTTCGTAATCTTCGTCGAGCGAGTCGTTGAAAGTGCCGGAGTCACCAAACTCGTCGGCTTCATCGTCACGCAGGTAGAGGGTCTCCTCGAAATTCATTCTTTCCTCCTCAGATTTTCCGGTCATCACGGCGCCGGTTTGCGCAAATTGCCTCGCGCGGGAAAATTAAAAAGACAAAACTAGCGACGGCGGATTATAACCAAGTGCGAACACCATCGCAACCGATTTCAGATGCATTCTTGTTTGGATGCGGAAAGCTTTATTGCGCGGGAATTACCAGCACCATGCCGGGACGCAGGGTTGCAACATTGGCGTTGGTTTGCTTGATGGCTTTGACGCTGGTCTTATAGTTGTTCGCGATGGAATAAAGAGTCTCACCGCGTTTGACCGTGTGGCGCACTGGCGCGCCGCTCTTACTGTCGGCTAACTCGCTGGTGCGGTGTGACTTAGGCTTGGCTTGATGCTCGGCAGCTGCAACCGTGGGGCTAACCGGAAGATGAACGTAAAGCACCCGGCGGCCGGCCAGGCTGTCGCTCTTCATGCGGTTCCAGCGGCGAATCGTGGTTGGCGCGATGCCAAGATTGTTTGAAACGCTTTCAAGACTGTCGTGCTTTCGCACGCGATAGACAGTCAGGCGTCGCGCATAAGTCTGACCGTCACCGCTATTATGCCGGCCTGGAGCGATTGGGATTACTAGCTTCGCACCCGCGTCGACAGTATCTGAAAGATCGAGCTGGTTGGCGGTCGCAATGGTCTTCATAGGCGTGTGATAAGTGCGCGCCAGCGACATCAATGTCTCGCCTTTGGCGACCGTGTGGTATCGCCACCACAAGCGCATATCGGTTGGGATGGCCGCGATTGCTGCCTGGTACTTCTCGCCGGTTCCGACCGGTAAATGCAGATCGAAGCTTCTCTTCGGCGTAGTCATTCGCAAAAGACTCGGGTTCAATTCCTGCAGTTCTGACGGCGTAACGTCGATGCACTCAGCCACCAGGCGCAGATCAACTGGATAATTGATCTTGACCGTGTCGTACTTCATCGGGGGATCAGGAATGACGTTCTGCAAACCGTATTGCGACGGGTTCTTGGCCATGATCGCCGTCGCCACGATAATGGGAACGTAATTGCGCGTCTCTTTGGGCAACACGTTGCGGCGGTAAAGCTCCCAGAAATCCGCATAGCCGGTGCGCTTTACCGCGCTCTGCACGGTGCCAGGGCCCGAGTTGTAGGCGGCCATCGCCAGGTACCAATCGCCGAACTGGTTGTACAGGTCCTTCAAATGGTGGGCGGCGGCGCGGGTGGATTTCTCCGGGTCCTGCCGGTCATCAACCCACAAGTCGTGATGCAGGCCGTAACCTTTGGCGCGACTTCCCATGAATTGCCAGATACCGCGCGCGCCCACCCGCGAAACCGCGTAGGGATGGAAGCCTGACTCGGCCTGCGCGAGGTAGATCAAGTCCTGTGGAACGCCTTCTTCTTTGAGAACATTCTCGATCAATTCCCTATAGCGGCCGCTCTGCGTGAGCCCATGTTCCAAAGTGGGACGCCCGCGGGTGGAAAAGTAATTGATATACCCGGCAACCTGGTCGGTCATCATCAGCGGCAGATCAGAGTGGGTGACTTTGATCTCCTCGGTCGCTTTCGCCTTTAGGTTCTGGTCGACCGGGTAGTTCGTTACCTCGTTGGCTTCGTCA
>DATNAF010000152.1:0-6708 GCA_035572845.1 Terriglobales bacterium | reverse complement strand
AGCAGCATGAACCAGGGAGCGAATTTCCTCATGCGGTTTGATTCTCCTGAAAGGAACAAATTTTGTTAGTTGACCACTATACTCCGAAGTTGCTGGCCATAGCTGCACATACCAGTCCAAACTCGCACTTTATCTTATTTTTGTAAACTCTTGTAAATGAAGGCCTGAAGCACTAGATGCATTGCTGTAACTCTAGGGACGAGTTGAGGTGTGGCAAAGTGTTTCAGCTTTGATGGAACTTGTTGAGCACAGCGCTGGAAATTTCGTGCGCAGGCTATGGTCTGACGCTGACCAGCGCGATCTCGGTGCCGTGTGCGACCGGGGTCAGCACCACGATGCGCTGCTCACCGTCGGTTACTACCTTCAGTTCCATTCCTCCGATGGCAAAATCGTCGGCGTTGCACACCGACGCCTTGTCCAGGGAAGCGTCGGAGAGCTGCACATCAACCTGGGTGTTTTTGCCCCCAGCACACTCAACCGGCGAGCCGAGAGCTTTGAGCCGCGCGCGGTAGAACTGAAGCACCTTCTCCGGCGCGTCCTGCGACACATATTTCGTCGCCGCCAGGCGGCGGGCGGTACCCTTAGCCGCCAGCGATACTGTGCCCCGTTCACCGCCCTCGCGTACTTTTGCGCGGGGGTAAACCGGCAAGCCAGTAGCATTGCCGCTGTCGAAACGGCTTTGCCCTTGAGCCAGTGCGAATGCGCCCAATAGAAGTACGGGAAGATATCGGCTTTTGAATCGAAATGGCATACGAACTCCGAAATAGCTGCTGACCGGCTGTCACGCTTTTAGCCGGCGTGATTTGGTATTCCCAACCGTTAACGGCATGCTGTCAAGAGCTGTGGCCGGCGCACTGCATCACCCCAAGATACTTGGTCCACGGACCCACGGCCTCTCGATACTGATGCGCCATTATCCGTGAGATCTGATGCAGGTGCGTCAAATCGTGAGCTGCCCATGTGGCTATCAACTGCGAGAGGGTAACCACTCCCAACGCTGGATGATTTCCGCGCTTCTCCAGGTCCTCCTGGCGCAGGTTCATTCCCCGGAGCTGGTCGAGATTTTCTGCGCGCAGACGAGCAAATTCATCCAGCAATTGGCCCAGAGACTTGCCGCGACTTTCGCGCTCCTGCGCCCAACGGTCAAACCGCTCAAATGGCCGACTTTCACCAAATTGCAGCACCATCTTGGCACGCGGAATCCAATCCGTGCGTTCCCCATGAATGAGATGGCCGATCACGTCGAACACACTCCAGGTTTTTTCGCCCTCATTTCTCGAAGTCCACTCCTCCGGCAGGTCGCGCACCAAGGCATCGAGGGCCGCTGGAGTGCGAGCGAGAAGCGCTATCGTCTGCTGCAGATCGTGTTTCATATTGCTCCAATCCTCAGGAATCTGAAACTCAGATTGCGGGGTTTCACCCTGCGATTCACTTTTGCTTCCTTGACATATGCGCTGGGCATCCTGAATTGCAAACTTCCATCCTTTTATCGTTTTTGCTGATGGTTCATGGCCGCGTTCAGGCGAATCTCGCTTAAATCCTGCTCCTGTTCGAGTTCGCGAGCTATTTCATCATCGATACGGCCCTCATCCACCAGATTCAAAGTGGTGCTACGTTCAGGTGGGCCAAAGGGATTGCTTTCCCGTAATCCGCATGTCTCAATCGCTCAGTGCCGCCCGCAGTAGCGGGTTGGGTGGTTTGCCATTATTATTCGCTACCGCCGATGATAGTGAGCGCGCGACACACGCGAAAGAAAATGGGCGGCAAAAGCCGCCCATCTCTTTGGGACCCTGAGTTCCTATTTGACCTTAGAAACGAACGTTCCCCAATCCGTGAACTGCGTACGCGGATGCAGCAGTTCATTGGGAATGTACTCCGCGGCAAACCACAAATGCCCGAACGGCGAAACAAAAGCTGCTGAGTAATCGCCCCAGCGGGCGACCCCATTGCCACCAAACTGCGGATAGCCGCTGAAATCATCTTGAGCGTTTTGTCCTAATGCGGCCGTGTGCACCTGGGTTCCGATCGCACCATTTTCGTAATGGACGTATCCCGCACTAGGGAAGAAATTCGTCCCGCTGAAGCTGAATCCGATAATGCCGGAACCGGAGTTTGTGGCCGAAAACGCCGGATACAACACCGATCCATTCGCGATGCCAATGTAGCCCTGATGCACGATCTCGGCAGTCACACTGGTATCGGTCGCTTGAGGTTGGATCACGAACCATGCCGCGCCATCACGTTCCACAGTATCGCTCGGCAACTGCGTATCCAGGGTTGTGTAGAGCCTTCCCCCGGCATAGTAGACCTGCTGCGGCCGATCGTCATCCGGGTTAAGGAATTCCTCAGGATCCCCGAAGTGCTGCCCCAGAGGGTACGACCCCGCTTTCTGGTTTGCGGGTACCGGATTTGAGTAGAACTCCGAGGGAAAATCATTGGGCGCTGAAGAAAGAAGAGTAGGCACACCACCGCTCTCCAGGCTCTCGGTATTGACCAAAGCGTAAATTCGCAGCGTCGTGCCAAAGGAAGGGGGACCATTGTCTTCCGAGGTGATGAAGTACTCAGTCCCATTGTGTTGCGTGGTAATTTGCCCTGGCGCCGGCAAAGCCGGCTGCACACTGAAATCAGGCAGGAAATATTCAACTCCAGTAACGGTTGTGTTGTTGATCAGTGCCTCAATGTTGAGCGCGATGAGCTCACCTGCCAGGCCTCGCCCCTGCTGGCTGAAGATGTTGTTCTGGAAATAGAAGCCATCCTGGTTTACGCCGATGAGCGGCTGGTCAGCGAGACATGGGAGAAAAGTGCCTTGACCGGTCGGTGGGCACGCCTCGATCGAATACAAGAAGTAATTTCCCAGAGCATTGCTGGACTGACTCACTGCCAGCAGGTTCTCTGAGCCAACAAACCCTGCCGAGCTAGTCTGAAACTCCAAAATGCTCATGAAGAAACGTCTCGTTACAGGGTCAAAGAACACGCGTGGGTCGCTCAGGCGGTTGCTGCTGCCGTCGGGGTTAGTTGGAGGAACACCAAAGAACTCGGCCATCCCGATGTTATCCGTCAATGGTTTTCCACTATTCGAAAAAACACGGAGTGACACATTGACGGCTTCCAAAAGCTGAGTCTCATTGCCCCCAAGCCCCTGGTCTGGTGGTGACACGATACCGGCCGTGCCTCCTCCATTGCCATCGTTGGAATCTTCGGTGTTGATTCCCGAGAAGCCGCGCTCGGTCGAGTCGGCGCCCACAACTGGAAATGTGATTGCCGATGTCGTCGCCGCGGTTAGGGCAGGACGAGTTCCGAGTATATTGAAATTCGGTTTGGGCATGGGACGTAGCGCTTCGTGCGGCACCCCCTGCACGCCCGCTTGATTTATGGCGGCCGCGTGCTGATGCGCCGTCATGCTGGTTACACCCAACGAGTGCACGACGGCAGAACGGGTTTGAAAGGCAAAAAGTGAAGGCGCGAAAAACAGCGCCGCCGACAACACAACACAGCTGAATCTGGCCCTATTCATGGGTTACAGCTCCTTCGAGTTCGTAGAGGTTGCGACGGTACAGCGGACGTGGGAGTCCAAGGCATTCGACTGAAGCGAGAGCGACTATACTCCTAAGTAACCCTTACTTTGTCTCTGTTTATTACGTAGTACCGGCCTTAGTCCCACAAATAGCGCCAAACTGGCGCGTGGAGACGTGAGCTGACGTTTGCTGCGGGATGGAATGGCTCGTCATCGGGACGGGTCACGGACTCTTGGCTGGCGTTTCCCATTTTGGGATCCAGCCAGAGCTTTTCACCAGAGGGACACGGAGTTCCCGGAGAAGGCATGCCGATCGCGAAGGTCTCGCAACACAGCAGGGCGGCCACAGCACTGGCTGGTTCGACGATTCGATTATTATCGATCCGCTCCGTGCTCTCCGTGACTCCGTGGTGAAACTCGGCTTTTATGGCATGACCGGCAGCACGATGTGCGATGGCATCTGCGCGTTGCAGTAGATTCGTTGCGTGGCCGGCACGTAATCCGACGCTTTCGCCTGATAGATGCTGGGCACGAACTTCTGCGGATTGCGATCGATCAGCGGGAACCAGGTGGACTGCACCTGCACCATGATGCGGTGTCCTTTCAGGAAAACATGATCGTGATCGCGCAGCGGAATGGAATATTCCGTCGGCTGGTTCGGCGTGAGCGGAGCAGGCGTGGTGTAGCTGTGGTTGTAGCGCCCGCGACGCACCTCCATGGCGATGGGCAGCTCGTAGCCATTGAGTGACTCGCGATACTCGCCCGGCTTCGGACCGGACTCCGGTTTCCAGTCATCTTTTTGCGCGTTCTGCGGATACACGTCGATCAGCTTCACCACAAAATCACTATCGGTGCCGCTGGTCGAGGCGAACAGATCAGCAGCCAGTTCGCCGGTAATCTGCACATCATGATCAAGCGGCGTGCTGATGAAAGTCGCGACATCGGGGCGATCGCTGACAAAGCGCTGATCCTGGACCTCCCAAGCCGGCCAGTCTCCCCCCGGATAAGTAGGCGAAATCGGCCGGTGCCGATATGGAACTGGATCTGATGGATCGGAGACGTACTGCTTGTAGTCGTTGCCCGATTCCGCGCCGGGAGCGTCGAACGACAGAGTTCCATCGGAGTGCAAGTAGAGGTTCGTTGCCTTGGCTTCCTTGGGCGGCCATGCTGCGTATTTGTGCCAGGTGTTCGATCCGGTTTCGAAAGTCGTCACCTTGAAGTCGGGCTTGCTCCCCTCGCCATGCAGGTAGTAGCGGAAGAAAGGCGCTTCGATGTTCTCGCGAAACTCCAGCGAGGTCTTGTGCCCCCCGAAGGGAATCTGCCCCAGATGACTGCCCTCCGGCCCTTGCCAGCCGCCGTGGTTCCACGGTCCTACAACCATGAAGTTCACGTTGTCGGGATCGTGTTCTTCCGAGTTGCGCCAGATCTTCCATGGCCCCCACGGGTCTTCCTGGTCCCAGAATCCGGAGACATTCAGGTTCGGCACCGGCGAGCTGTGAAGCTGATCGACCCAGGCTTCCTTGTGCCAGAACGAATCGTAATCGGGATGCTCCATCATCTCGTTCCAATATGGGATGGAGCCGTGGATGTACTTCGAGTTCACGTTGCTGAGCGGCCCCAGGTCGAGGTACCAGGTATAGGTGTCGTATTTATCGAAGTTGAAGTGGGTATTGGAGTTCTTGTCGGCCTGCTCCATGATCGAGTACTCGACGGCGTAGCTCTCGCGCAGCGCGCCGTAGCGATGCATATCGTCGTTCATCCACTGGTCTGCCGGGGAAGCCTGCTCGCTGACCGCCTTCAACGCCGGATGCGGATGCAGCAGCGTTATCGCCGAGGTGAGGCCGCTGTACGACACGCCCCAGATCCCCACTTTGCCATTGTTGTTTGGCACGTTCTTGACCAGCCAGTCGATCGTGTCATAGGCGTCAGTGGTTTCATTTGTCGATTGCGGATTCGCAAGGTCGACCTGAAATGAAAGATTGAACGTTCCCTCTGACTTGAAGCGTCCGCGCAGGTTCTGGAAGACAAAGATGTACCCGTCTTTGGCGAACTCGCGCAGATTCGCCGGCAACGGATCCGGAACCTTGGAGAGAACTCCATAAGGCGTGCGCAGCAGCAGAATCGGCAACGGCGCCGATTGAGTCACCGGCCGCATAATCACCGTCTGCAGATGGACTCCGTCCCGCACCGGGACCATCACTTCTTCCAACTTGAAAGCCGGCCCCGCCTGCGCAACGCAAGCGGCCGAGAAAATAAGGAAGACAAAGAACGAGACTCTGCGCAAGATGATTTCTCCTGGGATAAAGAAGTAGAAAGCGCAGGAATTGTAATTCACCGCGGAGCCACGGAGAATACGTTCTTCGGAGCGGTCGCCTCTCTCTTCAACTACCCTCAAATTGACCCTCCTCGGATGCGCCACTACACTTGTCGGTTTCCGCATCCAAATCTAGATAAGCGGAGTTCGCCCTGTGCCTTACTCGAAAGACCTTCTGGATTCCCTGCACAACATCGCCACCCAGCTCAGAATCGACTCGATTCGCGCCACCACGGCCGCGGGTAGCGGACATCCCACCAGCTCAATGTCGGCCGCCGAAATCATGGCGACATTGTTCTTCTCGGTCATGAATTTCGATCCCGAGCACCCGGAGAATCCGGCCAATGACAAATTCGTTCTCTCCAAAGGTCACGCTGCTCCGGTGCTTTATGCGACTTGGGCAGAATTGGGATACATCAAACGCGAGCACCTGCTCACCTTGCGCCGCATCGATTCTGACTTGGAAGGCCATCCGACGCCGATTCTGAAATTTGTCTCCGTCCCCACCGGCTCTCTTGGACAAGGGATTTGCGTGGCCCTGGGCATGGCGCTCGACGCCCATGTCGACGGCAGCAATTACCGGGCGTACGCGCTGCTTGGCGATGGCGAAAATGCAGAAGGTTCAGTTTGGGAGGCGGCCGAAGTTGCGTGCCATCACAACGTCGATAATCTCTGCGCGATTGTGGACGTGAACCGTCTCGGCCAAAGCCAGCCCACCATGCTGCAGCATCACATGGACACCTACCAGGCGCGCTGGGCGGCATTCGGATGGAACGCGCTGGTCGTCGATGGTCACGACGTGCAGCAACTTCTGCAAGCCTTTGACAACGCCAAGCAAACCAAAGGCAAGCCGACAGTGATTCTGGCGCGCACGCTCAAA
>DATNAF010000151.1:0-5248 GCA_035572845.1 Terriglobales bacterium | reverse complement strand
GCCTCGACTTTAAATTTTTATCTGGGAACGCGCATTCGCGTGCTGCACGCGCCTAGCGGAAACTTATGGTACGGCGTCAAATTTCCGGATGCACCTCGAGTCTTCGAAACTCAGGCTACATTTGAACAACTCTGGGCCAGTTCAACGACCGTCTTCATGTGGACCGACCAGGATTCCCCTAAAGAGCTGACGGGACTGCCTCACTTCTTTCTAGCCCGAAGCGGAGGGAAGTCGATATTTACGAACCGGGAACTTACGCCGAAGGAGTAGTAACAGGACCGAATACCCAGGATTTTAGATGGCTTTGAACATCAAGAATGGAGAAGTCGAACGACTGGCGGATGAAGTGGCACGCATTACTGGGGAGACAAAGACCGAGACCGTCCGCCGCGCATTACAAGAGCGCAAACAACGCCTGGCGATGGAAAACAGAAAAAAGGCCATAGTCAAAGCTGTTAAACCGTGCGACCGGATCCGCGACATCATGGATTACCTTGAGCGCGAGGTGTGGCCGAAAATTCCCGCCGATATTCTAGGCAAGAAAATGACAAAGCGCGAACGCGAAGAAATTCTCGGAACGCATATTTGATGACAACTTCTTCAGCAGAGATTTTCTGGTGCGCTCTGCTCGGCCTGGCAGCCTTTGGCTTAGTAAGTTCGTTCGTTTTTCTGCTGCTCGCAATTCTTGCGACTGTCCGATTCAAACGACGTTCTGCCTTCGAGCAGCAAACCGCGCTCTCCTTTCCTGCCGAGCAGCTTCCACCCGTCACTATCTTGAAGCCGGTGCACGGAATGGAGGCGCGACTCGAAGAAAATCTGGAAAGCTTCTTTCAGCAGGACTATCCGAATTACGAGATCATTATTGGCGCGCGCAGCGAAGACGACCCTGCGATCATCCTCGCGAAGAAAATTGCCGCCCGCTATCCACACGTAAGAACTCGCACCGTCGCGTCTGGCCCGCCGGAATACCCGAACGCCAAAGTCTTCACCTTGGACAAAATGATCCCGCTTTCCAGCAATGATTTTTTCGTCATCTCAGATAGCGATGTCCTTGTGGGCGACGACTTCCTGCGCAATGTGATTCCTCCACTGTTCGACCGCAAGCTCGGTCTGGTCACGTGTCTCTATCGTGGCGATCCAGCTTCAGATTTCTGGTCATTCCTTGAGGCTCTCGGCATGTCGGTGGAAATGCCATCCGGCGTGGTCACCGCCGACATGCTGGAAGGCATTCGTTTCGCGCTGGGGCCCGCAGTTGCGCTTCGCCGCGATTCGCTCGATGCCATCGGTGGTATTCGCGCCACCGCCGACTATTATTCCGACGATTACGTTCTCGGCAATAAGATCTGGGCCGCCGGATACAAAGTTATCTTTTCGCATTACTTCATTCATCACGTGCTAACGCCGCGATCGTTCATGCGAACTCTCGGTGATCAATTGCGCTGGATGAAGAGCACGCGCCACTCCCGTCCCTGGGGGCACATTGGCAGCGGTCTGACCTTCGCCATGCCGTTTGGATTGCTGGGACTAGTCGCCGGAGTCGCGCTGGGAAGATGGGGTTTGGGTTTGTCGTTCATTGCCGCAGCCTTTGCCAATCGCGTGATTCAATCGATTGTCGTCGGCTGGTGGCTGATGAAAGACGAGCGCGCGTTGAAGTTTTGCTGGCTTTATCCCTTGCGCGATCTGCAGGGTTTCGGCGTCTGGGTCGCCAGCTTTCTCAGCCATACTTTCTTCTGGCGCGGAGAAATTTATCGTTTCACCAAAGATGGCAGAATTATCGCGCAGACTCGCACGGCCACGATTTCATCCGTCGCCACCGAAACTTAATTCATTTGACCCGCTTCAGTTTGCCCTTATCTAATTCGAACTCATGGCCGCGCCAGACGATCTTGTTTCCAAACATTCCTGCGATCCAAACAATTGGCGCCAGGAAATCACGTACTGGTAAAAGCCAAAACCAGCGCATTGCCCTTTTGTCGTTGACCGCTGAGACCGCTGTTGCCCATGCCATCGTGATTCGTAACATCACCGCCACACCCAACAATGCCCATGCCCACGTCGCACCACGTGCAAGCACCAAACAAAGAAGCGCCCACGGCAGAGTGTAGGTGAGTAACAGGCCGGCATATCCACCGGGCCGCGAGACTCGAATGGTCCGCGCCCAGCGCAACTGATGCATCAAAAATCCCGCGAAACTATAAGCGGGCAGGAAAGTTTCTACGACGGCATTCGAGAGCACAACCTTCAACCCTCGGTCTGCAATTCTTTTCCCGAGTTCGTAATCATCAGCCAGGTAATCGACGATGGATTCAAACCCGCCGATTGCCTCAAGCTCTTTGCGACGAAACGCCAGGGTCGATCCCAATCCAAAATGCAATCCCCGTTCGACCTGTTCCGCCGCCAGAACTCCGGGAACAAAATCGGTGCTGATGCCGAGCGACTCCAGTCGCGATGCAAGTGTGTTTGCCGGAATTCCACGATAGAGGCAGGTCACCAGCGCAGTATTCGGCAGCTGCAATTCGGTGATCACGGTCCGCAGGTAATCGGGAGCGACCCGAATGTCACTATCATTCACCAGCAGAGTGTCGAATTTCGCCGCCGCTGCAAGTTGAACCAAGCTGCTGACTTTTCCATTCGCGCCCAAATTCTTTTCGCATAGCACCAGCCGGATTGATTGCCGCGGAAACTCTTGCTTCAGACTTTCAACAAGCGCCGCACCAGGATCATTCGCGTCAGTAACCCCAAACAAGATTTCGTAACTTGGATAATCCTGCACACAATGAGAACGGAAGCTCTCGTACATCTCCGGATCAGTCCCCTTGAGCGGCTTCAGGATCGAAACCGGCAGCAGATCTAGACCTTCAACCCGAGAAAATTTCGATTCAGACGCATATCGCCTCGCCGCCCATATGCACAGAGCGCAATATCCCATACTCGATACGGTGATCGCGGCGGCAACTGCGGCAGGGACGTTCAAACGAACTTTGTACAGGAAGTGAGAAAGAAAAACAAAGGCAGCAGATCTGATCGCCCGCTGATTCGTCAGAAGTACGCGTGCGCCGCTGACACCAGCAAAAACACCACGCCCACTCTAAGCAGAGACCGTGGCAGCTTGCGTAATATCTTCCACGCCACAAAGCTCATCGACGATTCCTCCGCGCGGGGAGAACCCGCGAATGAATCCTCGTACAGAAATTGGCTGGACTGACCCCTGGGAGTTTTCCGGAAAGGCTGAATTCTAGGCCAAAACAAACCCACGCGGCAAGTGCTATCACCAAGAGATAAAAACCCATCGGACATGAACATCTCTGCGACCTCTGCGACGCCTCCGCGATCTTTGCGATTAAAAGCTTTCACAACTCAGATGATTTACGCTTAAATCGTGCGAACCAGCGTCGCCGACTATCTGGCAGACTTTCTACGCCTCGGCAATGAACAGGCCTATGCCGAGCGGGTCGGCTATCGGCTTGTACGCTGGACGTATAGCAGCGTAGCCGCACTGGCGTTCCGGTTCGCCCGGGAACTTACCGCCAGCGGAATCCACAAAGGCGATCGCGTCGTGCTCTGGGGGCCGAATTCAGCCGCGTGGGTCGCGGCATTTCTGGGCTGCGCAAATCGCGGAGTGATCGCCGTCCCTATGGACGATGCCGCATCCCCCGATTTTGCCATACGAGTGTTTCAGCAGGTCCAAGCGCGGCTGCTGGTCTGCTCCCGCGATCACGCCCAAGCCAGCCTCCCCTTGTTATTTTTTGAGGAGATGCAAGCGTCCCTGCAATCCCGTTCGCCGCTGCCACTCGAACCTGAAAAGATCAATCCCGAAGACGCGCTGGAAATCGTTTTCACATCCGGCACAACCGCCGAACCCAAAGGCGTAGTAATAACCCATGGCAACGTATTCAGTAACGTCGCCCCACTCGAAGCGCAGATCAACCCTTACCTCAAGTACGCACGAATCGTTCACCCGTTACGCTTTTTAAATTTACTTCCCTTAAGTCATGTCTTCGGACAATTTCTGGGAATGTATCTGCCCTCGTTATTGCGCGGAACGGTTTTCTTTCAGGAGACGCTCAAGCCCGGTGACATCATCCACACTATTCGCGGGGAACGAATCTCAGTGCTAGTCGCCGTGCCGCGCATGTTGCAGTCCCTTAAAGAAAAAGTTGAACGTGATCTTGCAGACGTCGGCCGGCTGGACAAATTTCGCAAACAGTTCGCCGCTGCCGAAGGCGAACACTTTCTGAGATGCTGGTGGATCTTTCGCCGCATTCATCGCCAGATGGGATGGAAGTTCTGGGCCTTCATCTCCGGTGGCGCCGCGCTCGACCACGAAACCGAAACCTTCTGGGCGCGCCTTGGTTTTGCGGTGATCCAAGGCTACGGATTGACCGAGACTACTTCTATCATCAGCGTCAATCATCCTTTCAAAGTTAGCCGCGGATCGATTGGCAAAGTGCTCGCAGGCCGCGAAGTCAAGCTGGCGCCCGACGGAGAAATCCTGGTGCGCGGCAGCGGCGTGGCTTCTGGATACTGGAGTGGCGGCGAGTTGCGCCCAGTTTCATCCGAGGAGGGCTGGTATCACACCGGCGACATCGGCCAGTTGGACGCAGACGGCAATCTTTTCTTCAAGGGCCGCAAGAAGGACGTGATCGTCACTCCCGCGGGAATGAACGTTTATCCCGAAGATCTGGAGAACGCGCTCAAAGCCCAGCCGGAAGTGAAGGACTGCGTGGTCGTCCCACTTGCGCAAAATGGAAACGCCGAGCCTTGCGCGGTCTTAATCTTGCGAAGCTCCAGCCAAGACGCGGCCCCGATCGTAGATCGCGCCAATCGATCCCTTGCCGAGTACCAGCGCATTCGCCGCTGGATTATTTGGCCGGACGAAGATTTCCCGCGCACTTCCACTCAAAAGCCGCGCCGCGCGGAGATCGCGGAAACTACCCAGAAAATTCTCAGCAGCGGCGGCGCTACCGCGCCTGTCGGGAAAACAGCTCTCGCCAATTTGATTTCGCAAATCAAGAAAGGTTCAGCAGGAACTCTTTCTGAAAATGCCCGGCTCGATTCCGATCTGAATCTCAGCTCACTCGACCGCGTGGAACTGCTGAGCGCGCTCGAAGATCGCTACCAGTTGGACCTGAGCGAAACCCGCTTCTCCGCAGTGAACACGGTCGGCGATCTGGAACGAATGCTGAAAGGCGAAGCGCCGCCGCGAGTCGTGTATCACTATCCCAGATGGGTACAACACTGGCCGGTG
>DATNAF010000150.1:0-2381 GCA_035572845.1 Terriglobales bacterium | reverse complement strand
TTTGTTTTGCAGCGCCTTTCCAGGATGCACGAGCGCGCTCGCGCTGATCGGCCATAGCATGATCGAAACTCGATTGATCAAAATCAACGCCTCTGTCACGTGCGGCATCTTGCATGAAATCGAGAGGCATTCCGAATGTGTCGTACAGCTTGAAAGCTTCCTGGCCGGTTAATTCGCCTTGCGCTAGTAGTGCCTCGAGCTTCTGCAAACCAACATCCAAAGTATGCGCAAACCGCGTCTCTTCTACGTGCACGGTCTTAGAAACGCGATCGGCCGTTTCCTTTAGCTCGGGGTACGCGTCTTTCATCATGTCGCAAACCGCAAAGACCATCTCATGCAGAAACGGCTTCGTCTGGCCCAGCAATCGACCATGGGTAATTGCGCGCCGAATAATTTTTCGCAGCACGTAGCCGCGGCCTTCATTCGAAGGCAGCACTCCGTCAGAAATTAGAAATGTTGCAGCCCGGGAATGGTCAGCGATGACGCGTAAAGACGCAGCGGATTTGTGGCCGCCTATGTCTATGGAAGAACCCGAGGCCATGTGGGAACGGGCATTGGTCAGCTCCGCAGCCCGCTCGATCAGCGGCACGAACAAATCTGTTTCATAATTCGAGATCACGCCCTGCAGAACCGCGGCCACGCGCTCCAGGCCCATGCCAGTATCGATCGAAGGCTTAGGCAACGGATTCAGTTTGCCTGACGCGTCCCGATCAAACTGCATGAACACCAGATTCCAAATTTCGACATAGCGGCCGCAGTCGCAGCCGAAAGCGCAATCCACGTGGCCTTGATCAGAAGCCGCCGGCCCCATATCGTAATGGATCTCACTACAAGGTCCGCATGGCCCCGTATCTCCCATCTGCCAGAAGTTGTCTTTCAGGCCAAACTCAAAAATGCGGTCTTTCGAAATCCCTTGTCCAACCCACAAGTCATAGGCTTCCGCATCGCGCGGCACTCCACCTTCGCCGTTAAAGATGGTCACGAACAACTTGTCCTTTGGAATTCCAAACCACTCGGGGGAAGTAATCAGTTCCCAAGCATAAGCAATGGCATCTTTTTTGAAATAGTCGCCGAAGGAAAAATTTCCCAGCATTTCAAAAAACGTGTGATGCCGGTTGGTGAAGCCGACATTCTCCAGATCATTATGCTTCCCCCCCGCGCGCACGCACTTCTGTGACGAAGTCGCGCGGTTGTAGTCGCGCTTCTCAAGGCCAAGAAAAACGTCTTTGAACTGGTTCATCCCCGCATTGGTGAACAGTAGCGTGGGATCGTTATGGGGAACGAGCGACGACGAATGCACCTTGCGATGCCTGTTCTGGACAAAAAAGTCCAGAAATTTGCGCCGAACTTCAGAGCCGGTCAGCATGATGGAACTTCAATCATAAACGACTAATCGTCGAGGCCAATCAACAGCCGGAAGGGATTACTGCGCCCCCAGCGATAAAACTCAAAATCGCGATCGAGAGTCAGAATGTCAGGCGAATTAAGTTCGGTCGCGAGATGAATCAAAGATGCGTCCGCCAGATCAATACGACGATCTCCGTACTTCTGCATGATCCGTGCAACCGGCTGCGCCGATTGTGATAGCGTGATGGGAATCCGAAAGTTGCCCTCAGCCACATTTCCCAGAACCGCTTCTGCCGCCCCCGAAATATCTCGCAGCAGATAGCAACTCTCTACAATCACCGCTTCAGTAGTGACTAACGGCGGCCCTGGCTCAACAATAGTTTCCGCGCAGACACGGTGAAAGCGCTCGCTGCGGTCGAGGGAAGCCACAATTACTCCTGTGTCCAGGAGAATCGACTTCACTTCCCCAAATCCTTCAGGTGCTCTTTATTGGACCCAAGATCAGGAATCCCGGAGGCAAACTTGCCCAAGCCGATAATCTTGCGCGATCCGTTGCCGGGATAACACGCCGCGAGGATCCGCAATCCCTCGCGTACAACCTTGGAAGGACTCCACCCCGTCTGCTTCACCAGTTTTGCCAGTGCTTTCTTGGAGGGCTCATCCAGCCGCGCCTGAATTGTGGAAGGCATAATGCAGATTGTATCACAACCTCCAATATGTAATACGCACTCCTTTATAGATTGGCCGGATGCCGATGGTAACGACGTACCCCCGTAGTATCAGCGCCCAGTCTTTGCAGGTTCTCGGCAGCAGGGTTGCCCGCGACAACTACATATGCCATCCTCTCCTTTGCTTCTCGAACGCCGGAGGATCCCATGCCCTGCAACCCTGAAATCCTGCGCCAAGTCCCTCTCTTCGCCCTGCTCGACGATGATGAAACCGCCGTCCTCGCCGCCAAAGTCGAAGTCCGCAATTTCGCACCCCGCCAGCGCATATACAAAATCGGCGAACTCGGGGAGCGCGCTTACATTCTC
>DATNAF010000149.1:0-5087 GCA_035572845.1 Terriglobales bacterium | reverse complement strand
CAGCCGCCTATTTCGCAATTGCGACATTTTGCGAGAGCCTCACTAACGCGGGTTGATCGTCGTCGGCTTTGACTTTGTCGAAGAACCCTTTGAGGTCCTTGTATTCGGTGGGAGCAAAGACCCCTTCGCCCATGATGATGTCGCGTCGCGAAAAAATCTTATCGGGCGCTTCTTGTTTGTGCTGGACCTTGTAAATCGCATACTGCAGTTTTATGGTGTCGTCCGGCGCCAGACTCTCCACCTGCATGCCACTTGGAAGGGTGATGTGTACCTCATCGGCTTCTTGCCAGGGGAGGTGGAAATAAATCGCATTCTTCCGATCGGCGGAAGGGAACCGCGGCTTTTCATTGATCTCAAAAAACTGCTGCGGCAGCATCAGCCGCTTGCCGGCGGCCACCGCGAACGGAGAACTGACATGAAATTGCGCGATCAGTGGCGTTTCCACGCCGTCCCAATCAGGCGAATTCATTAGCGAAATCTCGCTATTGCCCGGCAAGCTCTCACGGAGTTCATCTTCGAGTAACTTTTTACGGCCCTCGGCATCAGTCTTTCCGCCTTCCTGTCGGCGTTGCATGGCGGCACTGCCTTTGAACATCAAGCTGACGGTCCCGGTAACCATGCCGTGATCATCCAGAGAAATTCTGGCCATGCGCGTAGTCACTGTCTGGGTGTAGTTCGGAGGCGGGGTCTGGCCTATGTCGGCGCCTTTAGCGCTTTGGCGCAAACCTTCAACCCCGGTGTAGCGCCAATCGATAATTCCGTACGGACAATACTTAGTGCCGGGATCTAGAAACACGTCTTTTCCATTAATTTGAACGATGGCGATTTCTGCGTCCAGCTGCTGCGTACTTAGAAATTGTTTAAGGAATACGTCGCGATTGCGGTTGGGCACCCAGATCATTGAAGCCGGAATACCTGCGGCTCTGACCATTGAAACAAATAAACGGTTCAGTTCGTCGTGCGTGCCGCTGTGGTTTCCGAGGACCGTGTCAGCGCCTTTAATAACTTTGAGATCGAGTACTTTCTCTTCTTGTTTAGATCTTTCGGGGATGTAGTCCTGATTTTCAAGAGAGCCGACGAAGGCGTAGATTTTGTGAACTTTCTGCTCTGGCGTGTCGCTTGGGGCGACAATTTTGCCTACGGCCTCATCTATGCCGCGATTCTTCCCTACAAATTCTTCAACGTCCTTGTTCCAGAATTTGCCCTCAGCCTTCCAGTAATCCTCCATTTTTGTGTTTTGCTGATAATAAAAATACACCCGTTGCTTCAGCATATTTAAAGGAGGCATGAATGGCTCTATGACGAACGGTGGAATGTCGTTCATGTTCAAGTCCACCCAAAAACCTACGTCGTGCACGGTGGCAAATGAAGTAACCGGAAGTTCGTGCCGTTGCGGTTGGACTCCATTACCCAGAAAGGAGCTCCACGCAAGTCCGTTCGCTATCTGACCATGCGCGAGTTGAATGTACATGCTGCCGTGATTCTGGAAGGGAACAAATTTAAAGTACGCCTTGCGTTGAAATAACTCGGTTTGCACTTCCCATTCCGGCGGCAGCAGCATGTGGTCTTCGTACCGCAGACTGTATCGATAGTCGATAATGCTTCCCACCTGCACGTCAGGCAGGGTGAACGATTTAACATTGATGCGGATGCCGCCACTTTTCTCAACCGTTTTGTCGAACGGTTTACCTTCGAAAGCAACAACTGAGCCGTCCGCATGTACGGTCCGGCCGCTGATTCCTGCGATCGTGAACCCACGATGACTGTAAGGGAGTTCTACATTCGCGTATTCCCGGCCGGCATCGGTCAAAATCTTGATGCGCTTATAAACCGAGTGCACGTTGTTCATGTCGTCGTCAATTTCTTCACGCTGCAGGCAAACCGCGGCCGCGCCTGGCTGCTCCTTGATGCTCGTCATGGAAAGGTCTTCGGGACTAACAGGTGGCCAGTCCGCCGCCAGCGATGTTAAACAGAACAGGAAAGGAAGCAGTGGAAGAAGGCAAAAACCGCGCGCAACTCTCATCGAACTCTCCGTCGGACCGAAAAGTAGCAGTCCATCACTGGACGCACATCCAGCTACTTACGTGGGGAAGGACATGAAGATAGTACGGAGTTCTAAACTCGTCAATAGGAATGACGCCTGAACCGCGCCGAAATAGACACGGCGGGCATCAGGGAACCAGTTACCACGCCGGGTTTCCAGGCTTCGTCTTGATTCGTAGCTAGTCAGCCGCCACTTGGGTATTGGCAGCTTCGGGTGGACGGCGAGCCCGGTTAGGCGGTAGCCCAGCATCGCGGATCTTATACAGCAATGCGCGATAACTGATGTTTAAGGTCTTGGCCGCTTGCTTGCGGTTCCAGTGGTGGTTGTGCAGGACCTTCAGGATGATCTTGCGCTCCAGCGCCCGGGTAGCCTGACGGGTCAACTTCTTCAGAGAAATAGGACCGTCCAGGTTAATGTCAGAAGCGATAAAGTCATTTTCCCTTGGCTGCAGATCGCCGCTGATAACTTCCTCGCTGCCCAGAATGACATATCGCTTGACCAGATTTTCTAGTTCGCGGATGTTTCCCGGCCAGTGGTACTTCTGGAGTACTTCCATCAATTCAGAAGAAAGCGGGCGCGCTTTGCAGTTGTACTTGCGGTTGTAATACTCAAGGAAATAGTTCACCAGGCCATTTATGTCGCTGCGCCGCTCACGTAATGGCGGCATGAACAAGTTCACAACATTAATTCGATAATAGAGGTCCTGACGGAAATTGCCGTTTTCGATCTCTTCTTCCAGCTTGCGGTTAGTGGCGCAAACGATTCGTACCTCAACTTTTTTGTCGGCCTGTGCCCCGATACGGCAGAACTGGCCGTCTTGTAAAAGCTGTAGAAGTTTGGACTGTAACGGCATGTCGAGCTCAGATATCTCATCCAGGAAAAGTGTGCCGCGATGGGCCATTTCCACCCGTCCGGGCTTGGATCCATAGGCGCCGGTGAAGGCCCCGCGCTCGTATCCGAAAAGCTCGCTCTCGAGCAATGTGCCGGGAATGGCCGGACAGTTCACTTTCACAAATGGTCCAGATCTCCATGGAGAGCGGGCATGGACCAGACGGGCAATAATGTCTTTTCCGGTGCCGCTTTCGCCGTGGATAAGGACTGGGACGTTTGCAGAGGCCACTTTATCGAGCCGCGAACGCAAGGCCTGCATAAGCTCAGATTGGCCAAAAACCACGGCCTCCGGTGGAATCTCACCCAAAGATTGCGCCAGGGAACTGACAGAATTTGTCACAGTGCTCGACATATAGGGCCCACCTCTGTTCTTCAGGCTTGAGTGTGCACCCCATCAACCAAACCATGCGGAAATCTCATTACTTGTGAAGTTAGCGTTTAACCGACATGGGTTGAGACACTTACATCGTTGGGTAGGATCGGTATAGGGGTTCGATCGGCGGTTCAGAGGTTATTAAAATTACCATTTGGGCGTAGGAAAATCTTTTCACACCGAAGAAGCAACTTTCCTTCGGGTCGAAGTTGAACGAGGAGCAGCCGCAGGCAGGAGAGGCTGGACGAATTTGACGCCGACCAAGTTGTAACCATCCCCATGGCTCACCCGAACAACTTTCGCCCGCAGGTTACGCGAATTCTTGCGAACCGGCGCTGAGATAGGTAAAGGAGCACTGGGGATTTCCAGTGAAACCAGCGTCGTTAGCCGCAAAGCGCCGTGCATGGCGACAAGAGCCCCGCCCGCGGAGACGTTGAGCGCGCTGGCAAACTCGAGCAGGTCTTTTCCTTTGGAATCGCGACTTCGGACAAATAGGGGTATGGGCAGCGGGAGCCGCGACCATGCGCGGCGTTCCGATTTCATCCGTGGACGATCCAAAGGTTTAGCCCCCTTTTTAACCGAACCTTTAGGTTTGTCGCACCTTAGGTGCCAAACACAGGAGAGTTCAGTCTTTGGTCTCGCCAGCCTCAGCAGGTATGTAGAGGATTCCCAGCAGATACACCGTGTTTTCACGGATGTTAGCCGTAGATTATTGATTTTAAGTGGTAATTGGCGCTTCTTTTGGAGGCGGTTTTGGAAAGAGTTTACCGATAGTGGCAAATGTTTTGCATTTTTCGTTGACACCTCGCGGCGGCTATCCTAGCATTTGAGACGGCGATCATCTCTTTGCTGGCATGGTTGCCGCCCCTCCCCGCAGGTGCTTGCTTACTATGCCCCATCTGTCTTCAACCATCCAGGAATCGTCCCTCTCGGAAAAACAAAGCTCTTCCGGCTCCGCCGGTATTTCGGCACCTGAGGTTGAACAATCCCAGGAATTTTCGCAACTGCAAGAGCGATATCTGAGGACAACGAATGCGCTGGCATCAGCAGCGCACGATCTGAAAACGCCGTTATCGATCTTGAACGGCTACGTTGACATGCTGCAAAGCGAGAAATTGGGAAGTTTGAACGAGCGGCAGCGTGAGGTCCTTCGTGACATGCATTCCAACGGGCAGAGACTGCAGCGCTACATTCAGGACTTCCTGAGCTTCAGCGTGCTTGAGACCGGCGAACTTAAAATGAAGTTCGAAGCGGGTAATATCAACGCATCGCTCTCGGAAGTATGCCGTCTCTGGTCTCCACGATTTCAGGAGAAGGGCCTGGCATTGTATTTTCTGGCCAACGAAAAAGTTCAGAACTTCGCCTTCGATGGACCAAAGGTGGAGCGGGTAGTATCGAACTTATTGGAGAACGCATCCAAGTTTACGCCTGCGGGAGGTACGGTCTGGCTTCACGCTGAACCATATATGTGGGAACGACGTTCAATTGCGAAACCTGCGATTACCCAGGAGCGTCGCCGCCGGCCGTTGACGGCGCCGAATTCGGTGAAAATCAGCGTGTCGGATACCGGCCCCGGAATTCCTCCCGAATATCATCTGGAAATTTTTGACGACTTCTTTCGCTTGCCGACAAATGAAAAGACCGAGGGCATGGGGCTGGGGCTGGCCATCGCTCGGCGTCTGGTGTTGGGCATGGGCGGAAAAATATGGGTGGAGAGCGAACCCAGCGCTGGATGCAAGTTTTCTTTCATCGTTCCACTGAATCCGTTGACGGCAGACG
>DATNAF010000148.1:0-5231 GCA_035572845.1 Terriglobales bacterium | reverse complement strand
ATTCGGCCAGGAATCATTGGCGATGGCGATGTCGGGCCAGCCATCATTATTAAAATCGGCGAGGACCACTCCCATGCCCTTAGCCTCGGGTTTGCCGACGCCTGACGCATCACTCACGTCAGTAAAAGTTCCATCGTGATTGTTGTGATAGAGCTTGATCCGCTGCCCTTTGTAATTTCCCGGATGACAATAAGAACGGTAGCCGGGACGGTGCTCGCCGCACCAGATGTTGTTTTTCGGCGACCACTCGATATAGTTGGTGACGACCAGATCGAGCCATCCATCTTTGTCGTAATCGAACCAGCCCGCGCTGGTTGACCAACCACCTTCATCTGCGACACCGGCTTTGGCAGTCACGTCGGTGAACGTACCGTTGCCATTGTTGTGATACAGGATTGCGCGGCCGTAGCCGGTCACGTAGAGATCGGGCCAGCCGTCGTTATCAAAATCTCCGACCGCAACCCCCTGGCCATAGTGTCCTTCGCCCGCGAGGCCAGCCTTTTCCGTGACATCAGTGAATGTGCCATTACCGTTGTTGTGATAAAGAGCGCAGCGCAGTGGTTGCGGCGGCTTATAGATATCAGCGGCGGCTGACTGGACGAAAAATAAATCCATCAGACCGTCCAGGTCGTAGTCGATCCAGGCCACGCCTGTACCCATGGTTTCCAGATAATACTTTTCGTCGGTTTGGGTTGAGTCCTGTTTAAAAGTTATGCCTGACTGCTGGCGAACGTCTTTGTATTGGACGGGAATCGAAGTATCGCGCTTGGCCGCGGGACCTTCTGCGTGGGCGGTCAGATGAATGACAGATGCCAAAGCCGCGACCGTGAAAAGAAGCAGGCTGCACCTGAGCACAGAAACTTTACTCAATTTACGTGGTTCCCCATTACTCATTTGCCAAAGTGCGCAACTGATCGAGAGTTCAAGACACTCTGAAGACGGTTTTACGAATTCTAACGCATCGGAACTTCGTCGACCTACAGCGTGCGATCAGCTACAGAAAGCGCGAACTGAAGCAACTGCTGGCGGGCTTCCATTGGAATGGTGCCGGCGGGCGGAGGTGAATTATTCGGCGCACGCGAGAGCGCGTCTTCGATCCGGCTTACGTCCAGTCCGCCTGCGTTGCTACCTTTGAAGCGATTCAGAACTTCGCGGGCTTTATCGACCTGCCCAGTTTCGTAGTAGAAAACTCCCAGCGTGGAGTAGCTCCCCGCCCATTCTGGCAGCAGTTCTACTGCCCGCTCAAGCTGCTGCGCCGCCTGCGCAGTATTGCCCTGCAGTACCGAAACGACTCCAAGACCCCAGAGGATTTTTCCGGAGCTGGGAATTCGCGCTAACCCTTTCTGCAAAGTCTCCTGCGCTCCCGGGAGATCATCTCCGCGCAACTGCACCAGCGTGAGCGACAGGTAATACTGATCGTTGTCAGGGTTGCGCCGAATGGCATCCTGAAAAATTTGAACTGCCTTTTCCGCGTCACCCTGATGCGCGTAGATGTCACCTACCAGGGCTAGGTAAGCATCGTCTTGTTGACCGGCAGCCGATACCGATTGCGCGGCAGCCAGGGCTTCAGGATATGCCCGCTTGCGAAAATACACATCGGCCAAATCGAACTTGATGTCATCGGAATCAAGATTGGCGCGAAGCGCATTCTGGAAATGGATAATGGCTTCGTCGTAAAGATGATATCGAGCGAGCAGCACGCCAACCCCAGTCTGGGTGCGGTAGTCAGTTGCGCTTACTTGATCAAGTTGCGCGACGGTTTTTTCGGCCTCATCGCGTTCACCGAGTTTGAGATAAGTTTCGGTAAGCAAGTAAAGGTCCTGCGGCTGGCCCGGGTTCTTTTGGATTTGTGCAGTCAGTTCAGACACATCAAGCTGAGTCCGTTGTTGAGATGTCAAATGGGAACGATTTTCTAAATAATCGAATAGATGTTGATAGGGGTAGGGGCCGGTCGCCGAATTTTTTGAAAGCGATTGAAAAACATTCAAGTCGCGTTGGGCCGCGGCGGTTTGATGCATGCTGCGTTCAACCATCGCCAGTTTGTAATATCCGGCGGATGGATCACGGCTGACCTTGACGTATTTTCTTAGCAGGTCCTCAGCCTCGGCAAATTTCTTATCGCGAGTTCGAAGATTGGCGAGTTCGAGCAAGACATCCTCGAAATCCGGATTGGCTTTTAAGGCTTCTTCGAAGAGCCGTTCAGCCGCCGCATAATTTCCCTGGCGTTCTTCAATGTAGCCGACGTTGAACAGGCACGCCGCGTTATGCGGGTCTTTTTTGAGCCCCTCTTCGAAATATTTTCGCGCCTCATCGAACCTGCCGAGATGGCGAAATGAGAGTCCGAGAAAGGCGTAGGACCCGGCCGAAGGATCGACCTCGACCAGTTTCTTGAATTCATCGATCGCCTTTTCTGTCTTTCCAGACATGAAGTAACTTTCGCCCAAAGCCGCACGCAGGTCAGCGCGTTTTGGGGCGATGGTCAGCCCGGATTCAAGCAGCGGGATGGCATCTTCGTAATAATTCTGCGTCATGCTGACGCGAGCCATCAGAAAGATGACGTCACTATTTTGAGGCGCGAGCTTATGGGCACGCACCAGCAACTCCAGGGCATCTACCGGGCGCGCCTGTTCCGTGTAAACCTGCGCCAACAAGTACAGAGTCTCGGGCGATTCGGGTTTGAGTTTCAGCGCCCGATTCAAAGTCAATTCGGCTTTCGCGGATTCTCCGGCGCGCAAGTAAGTCTGCCCAAGATTGAAAAGTATCTCGAAGGTTTCGGGCTGAAGCGCGCTGGCCTTTTCCAGTTCGAGTTGGGCATTCTTATATTGCTTTTCGGAAGCCAGCATCACCCCGAGTGTGAAGTGCAGTTGCACATCGTCTTTTCGCTCGGCGGAAAGCGCGTCTGCCACTTTCAACGCCTCCGCGGTTTTTCCCAGCTCAAGATATGCCCGCACCAGATGAAATCGCGACTCGACTGTCGGCGGATGTACTCGCAGAAAATGAACAACTGCAGGTGACGGCGATCCCCTCGAAAGCAGGAACAGCCCGTAGTTGTAGTTGGAATCGCTATCGGCAGGCGCTAGGGACAGCGCAGACTTGAACTCATTTTCAGCAAGGTCAGGCTTGCCCTCTGCAATATAAAAATTCGCAAGATTGCCGTGGGTCTTGACGGATCGCGGATTGAGCCTGAGCGCCTGCTGAAACGCGTCCAGCGCGTCGAGGAAATCTTTCTGATTGCTTAAAATAATTCCCAGTAAGTTGTAGCCTTCCACGCTGCTGGGATCAGCTTTGAGTTGTTCCTGGATCTTTTGCTTCGCCTCGTCCAATCGTCCCTGCGCAAGCAGTTCCTGTACTTCCACAAAGGCCGGTGATGTCTCAGCTTTCGCCTGCGTCCGGCGAGGAGTGCGTTGATGAATAGTTTGCTGCGCAAGGCAAATCGATGGCGATGAAATCAATGCGGCCAAAACGAGCGGGAGCAATGCTTGACAGCCTGATCTGACGAAATAATTACGGAATGAAGACCCATTCAACATCGGGATAAACACGATCAATGTAGCATTTCCAGCGCTTGCTGGGCCAACTTGTGTTCCGGTTGCTGGCGCAACAGCGCTTCTAAAATGCCACGAGCTTCGGGCTTGCGACCCTGAATGACATAAAGCCTCGCAAGATTAAGATAGGCCTGATCGTATTTAGGAGCGGCCGCAATACAGGTTTTGAATTGGTTTTCAGCCTCCAGATAACGCTGCTCCCGTACAAACAAAACTCCTAAATTATTGAGCGCGTCGGCGTAGTCAGGTCGAAGGCTGCTGGCTTTTTCTAAGTACTGTTCCGCTTGCGGAATCTGGTCCTGTTGTGCCGAGAGCATACCCGCGCTGTAATTTGCTTCCGGATTATTGGGTTCCAGTTCCAATGCCCGCTCCAACAACTTGCCTGCTTCGTCAAAAGAGTGTTGACGCCGGTACAGGTTTGCAAGGTTGACCATTGCAATCACGTAATCGGGTTTGAATGTCAACGACTGCTTGAAATCGCTGATGGCTTGCTCGGGATCGCCTTCTTGCGCAGAAAGCATGCCGAGATTGTTCCATGCCTCTGGATGATTTGGCCGGAGCGCCACAGCCTGCTCAAGATTCTGGCGCGCCTGCTTAGGGTCGCTTCTTCGAAGATAGAGCGTCCCCAGGTTGTAATAGGCTTCCGCGTCGGAAGGTTTGGCCGCGATAGCTTGCTGAAATGATTCCGCCGCCTGTTCAAGATATCCGCGCTGAAAAAAAGCGACGCCATATGTAAATGCATTGCGCTGGAACTCGCCTTGATAAAGCTTGCCTGGGAAGGGAAGTGCTTTTCGGATTCGCTCCTCAGCTGTGTGCGGAACGGATCTAATGTCGTTGAGTACCTGATCAGGTTGGAGGACACCCTGATATAGCTTCACAATACTACCGCGCTCATCGATGAGAAAAGATGCTGGAATGGGAAGGTCCCTACGGCGATCGAAGAGATATCGGTAAATGATGTTGTATATGCCGATGATTTCCTGAGTGGCGGCCAGAACAGGGAAGGGATGTTCTTCCGTGAGCGCGTTTCGTTTGCTGGATGTTTCGCTCCCAGAATCCATGTTAAGAGCAATGACACGTGTAACGGATCGCAGACTCGCGTAGCTTTGCTGCAACTGCCGTAATTGTGCACGTGAGCTCTCGGAGTTGTTCGCGCAAAAATTCAGCAGAACGAAATTTCCGAGCGCAGAACGCAATTGCCAGGTTTTTCCAGAGACATCCGGTAAAGAGAAGTCGGGTGCGGGCAAGGGTTCAATGAGCCAGGTTTCGCAGGACGAAGGCAGCGGTTCAATTTCTTCGGACATAGTGGTCGCGCTGCTCGACCAGAGTAAGCGCGAGTAAGGCTGCGCATGGAAATCGTTGGCGTCCTCACTAAGCTCGATTCGATGATTCACCGGCACTTCCGTGAATTTTTGAACCAGCCCGCTCGGCCAGAGCACGGTTGCATTAACAGTTCCGGCAAAATCGCCTACTCCAAAAAAAAGTTCCTTACTGTGCTGGGATAAAAACCCCGAACCTGCCTGAAGATATTTAGTCTGCCGATGCTCGCCTGCTTCCACCGTTACTGCAGCCCCGATTGCATCACGGTTGCTCTTCGTGCCGCGTAACCGAAATGAGAGTGCGTTTCCAATCTCACTCATAACGTTGCGCAGAATGCGGATTTGAGGAGCAGTGCGGTTCTTGAGA
>DATNAF010000147.1:0-7698 GCA_035572845.1 Terriglobales bacterium | reverse complement strand
CCCAGCAACTACGCGACCGCTGCCAGCCCCGAGATCAACAGCCAAATGCCGTTTTTCTTCACTCGTATTGCTATCGCGAATCACGCGCGCTCTTTTAACGTAAGCTCAACAGTTTTCAACCCTGACACGAACTGCCACAGTGTTGGGACCAGCTGTTCATCATCTTCAGCTATGGCCGGAACACATAATAGCACATGAAAGTCGGAAGAAAATTCTATTACCTAATGAATGATTTTTAAGCTTTGTCCTATAGTCTTCTCCGAATAACGCTGATCCGAGGGCTTAAAGCGAGGGTCTCCCGGCAAACGCCTTCGGAGATTCGCGCTCGGCGGGTATTGGGTTTGGATAGCCGTGGATTTCATATTGGAATAATATTGCCTATTGCTGCCGATGTTGATATCTTGGTTTTCGATTCAATCTCACCGCGAAGGATCGCTTTTCCATGAATGAGCCTGCTTCTCCGGCCCTCCACTTTATCGAGGATCGTTGGGATTCCAAAGTCGAGGCAACGCTCGACGAGGCGGAATTGCTACGCTACCGCTCGAACCTCCTGGGGTCCGACCTGCGACTCACCAACTTTGCGGGCGGCAATACCAGCTCCAAGATCACGGAGACCGATCCACTCACTGGAGAGCCCGTTGAAGTGATGTGGGTCAAAGGATCCGGCGGAGATCTGGGCAGCATCAAGCGCTCGGGTTTTGCCAGGCTATATCAGCAGAAGTTGCTCGCACTCGAGAATCGCTACAACGGTCCCGAGCACGAGGACGAAATGGTGGCGTTCTACGCGCTCTGCGCCTTCGGCGGCAACACCGTCGCCGCCTCCATTGACACGCCTCTTCACGGCTTTCTGCCCTTCCCTTACGTGGACCATCTCCATCCCGACTGGGCCATCGCACTGGCCGCCGCCGCTAACGGCAAAGCCAAGATGGAAGAGTTTAATCGCGAATACCGCCACTCGCTGGTATGGATTCCCTGGCAGCGTCCCGGCTTCGAACTGGGCCTGATGATGCGCCGCGCCGTCGAAAAGAATCCAGGCTGCGATGGCATCATTCTCGGCGGCCACGGCCTTTTTACCTGGGGTAAGACGCAGCGCGAGTGTTACCTGAACACCATCACCGTCATCGACCAACTAGGTCAGTTCATCGATCGCCACGCCCGCGCCAAGGGGCCTGTGCGCTTCGGCGGTGAAGCTGTTCCCGCACGCTCTAATCGCCGCGAGCTCGCCACTCAGATTGCGCCCTTCCTGCGCGGCCTGGTCAGTGCCCAGAGCCGCTGGATCGTCAGCTTCAGTGACGCACCCGACGTGCTACAGCTTGTCAATTCGACGCATGCCAAGGAACTCGCTTACCTGGGCACAAGCTGTCCCGATCACTTTATCCGCACCAAGATTCGCCCTCTCTTTGTGCCTTGGTCCGCCAAGGCTGATGTCTCCGAACTGAAGATGCAGCTTGCCTCCTCAATTGAGGAGTATCGCGAGCAGTACCGCGCCTTTTACCAGGCTTACGCTACCCCAAATTCGCCAGCCCTACGAGACTCCGGCCCTAAGGTAGTGCTGATTCAGGGGCTGGGCATGTTCAGCTTTGGTAAGAATAAGACGGAGGCGAACATTACCGGCCAGTTTTATACCAACGCCATTCATGTGATGGAAGGCGCCAGTCTGCTGGCTGAAGGTGAAGTGAAGAATACGGTTCCGCAATGTGGCGCGAACCAGGATCCCGCAAGTTTCAAAGTCTTCACCAATTACGTTGCACTGCCCGCCTGCGAGGCCTTCCGCATTGAGTACTGGTCGCTCGAAGAGGCCAAAATTCGCCGTCAGCCTCCGGAAAAAGAGCTCAGCCGCCGCATCGCCGTCATCGTCGGTGGTGGCAGCGGCATTGGCAGAGAAGTTGCCCGCCTGGCCGTAGAACGCGGCGCTCACGTGGTCGTCGCCGACCGTGACGAAGCCGCGGCTGCGCGAACCGCAGAGGAATTGAAGTCAGCTACCTCCGCGGAGTTTGTCGCCGCCGTCCCCATCGATATTCGCAATCGAGAAACCATTGCCACAGCGCTCAAAGCCACGGTGGCAACCTTTGGGGGTATCGATATTCTCATCAATACCGCCGCTTTCTTTCCCGCCACTCCCGACGGCCTCATCTCCGATGCCATGTGGGGCCCAACGCTGGACATCAATGTCACTGGCAACTACCTGCTTTGCGACGAGGCGGCGAAGATCTTCAACGCGCAGGGTCTTGACGGCGCTGTCGTGCTCACCAGTTCAGCCAACGCCGTGGTAGCTAAGCGCGGCACAGAGGCCTACGACGTAAGCAAAGCTGCGCTCTCGCACCTGGTCCGCGAGATGGCCGTGGGATTGTCGCCGCGTGTGCGCGTGAACGGCATTAGTCCGGCCACAGTGCTAAAGGGCTCCACCATGTTCCCCCGTGACCGCGTACGTGCCTCGCTTACCAAGTACAGCATCTCCTTCGACGAAGCGCTCAGCGATGATGAGTTGCGCGATCTACTCGCAAATTTCTACGCCAAGCGGACAATTACTCACCAGCCTATTGCCCCGACCGATTGCGCGGAGGCAATTCTTTTCCTGGCCAGCCCTAAGACTAAATGCACTACCGGCCACCTGTTCCCGGTAGATGGCGGCTTGGCCGACGCTTTCCTGCGTTAAATGGTTGAAGGATGATTGCGACAGAAATTTATCTGAAACTGGTTCCGATGTTCGAAGTGCGTACTATGGCGAACTTACAGAGTTGATTAATTCAGGAATGAAGTGTTGTCAGTCCCTTGATGCTCGAGTCGGGTGATGTGCCGAGCCTGCTGTCGTGTTGTCTCGAAGCAAACCGCGGTAAGGAGTGCTTATTATGATGCGATCTCCAGAGCGCCGAGCGGGAAGCGCAAATTTATCGCCTACATCGTTCGATATTGAAACGCCATCTGCATTGATCCCATATCTCCGCGAACATGGCTTGATCGGGGGCGACGATACGCCGGGAATCGAAATTCTGCAGGGTGGGGTGTCAAATCGAACAGTGCTGGTTGAGCCACTTTCGAAGCCCGCATTTGTCGTGAAGCAAGCACTGGCCAAGCTGCGCGTTGTCGTCGAGTGGTATAGCGACCCAAGCCGCATTCATCGCGAGGCGCTGGCGCTCCGCTACCTGGAAAAGATCGCACCGCCTTCGACGATCACTCCGCTTCTCTTTGAAGATGCGGATGCGCATATCATCGCCATGGAAGCCGTGCCTCGCGGCCATTCAAATTGGAAGACAATGCTGTTGCGCTACGGACCCGGTCATGAGCATATTCTGACATTCGCGCAAGTACTTGCGGCGATCCATTCAGGTTCGAGTGCCAATGCAGAATTGTTTCGTGAAATGTTCCACGACAGGAGTTGGTTTGAATCGCTGCGTCTTGAGCCGTACTACGAGTATTCAGCGAAGGAGGTCCCCGAAGCCCGGCTATTTCTGAAAGAGCTGCTCGAAGAAACTCGTGAAACACAATTGGCTTTGGTGCATGGAGACTATAGCCCGAAAAACGTCTTGATTCATGAGAATCGCTTCGTTCTTCTCGATCACGAAGTAGCCCATTTTGGCGATCCCGCATTTGACGTCGGGTTCTCGCTGACTCATCTTCTCAGTAAGGCGCATCATTGCTTAGATAAGCGTGTAATGTTTCTGACCTCCGCCAAGCTCTATGTGTCGCACTATCTGGAAATCACGCGAAGCTGTCCGTTTCTTCGGGATTTCGAGGGCAGGGCGTCCCGGCATACATTGGCCTGTCTCCTCGCGCGAGTAGACGGGCGGTCGCCTCTCGAATATTTGACGAAAACAGAAAAGCGGAATCAACGCCAGGTCGCTGTGTCCTTAATGGGAAGGCGCTCGAGCACGCTCGTGCAACTGATCGAATGGTTTGAGGAGGAGCTTGGATGTTTGTCGTAGAAAGCCTGCATGCACGCGAGATTCTCGACAGCCGGGGTCGGCCAACGGTATTTGCCGAGTGTTCCTTGCAGGGAGGAATTGCAGGCGGTGCCTCAGTCCCTTCAGGGGCTTCGACGGGGACAGCGGAGGCAGTCGAACTTCGCGACGGGGATCCGCAGCGCTACCGTGGCCTTGGTTGCCGAAACGCGGTCGCGAACATTCAAGGTGAACTGCATGTGGGCGTTCAGGGGAAGGCCTTTGAATTACAGTCAGACTTCGATGCGCAGCTTGTGTCGCTGGACGGCACTCCGACCAAGTCGCGGCTCGGTGCGAATGCAATTCTTGCGGTATCTCTGGCATTCGCTCGCGCTGTTGCCGCGGCAAGGGATGAGGAGCTTTGGCATTATTTTGCTGATCTTGCCGCCGTCAAACCAACCGCGCTGCCACGACTCACTATTAACCTCTTTAGCGGCGGTAAACATGCAGGTCAGCAGGTCGCCATTCAGGACGTGCTGATCGTTCCGGTGAGTACGCAAACTGTGGATGATTCGCTTGCGATGAGTTGGGATGTCTACCAGGCTGCGGCAGAAATCTCTCTTCAGCGGTACGGGATGAGGCTCTTGCGCGCAGACGAAGGAGGCATGGCTCCGCCTTTTCGCACTCCTGAAGAGATGATTGAGACAGCGATCGACGCTATTGAGCGTGCAGGCTTGCAAAGCGGAAAGGATGTAGCGCTGGCTATTGATGTTGCAGCCAGCCACTTTCACTCGGACGAGGGTTATCGCATCGGTGACGAGGTGCTTAGCAGCACCGCGATGATTGACCGGTTGAGGCGCTGGACTGAGGCCTATCCGGTTGTGAGTATTGAAGATGGTTTGGCGGAGGAAGATTGGCCAAGTTGGCCGGGATTGTTATCCGCAATCGGTGACCGTGTGCTTGTGCTTGGAGACGATCTGCTGTGCACCAACCCTGCGCGCATCCAACGCGCGGCCGCATCGTCCGCGTGCAGCGCCTTGCTGTTGAAGGTCAACCAGGTAGGGACGTTGACGGAGGCATGTGAGGCAATGCAGCTTGCCCGTAAGGCGGGCTGGCAGATCACGGTGAGTGTACGCAGTGGGGAGACGGAAGATACATGGGCGGCTGATCTGGCAGTCGGATGGAATGCGGACCAGTTCAAGAATGGATCGCTCACCCAGTCTGAACGGTTGGCGAAATATAACCGCCTGCTGGCTATCGAATCTGAAACCTCATTTCCAACGAATTCCTGGCCGATCGGGTTGTTACGACGGTAGGACTTTATCGGTTTGTACCCTACATTGTTATCAACTTCAATGCGAGCAAGGAAAGAAGAGCAAGACAGATGCAGGAGGGCGGGCAGGCGATGACCCACGATGGAAAACTTTCTGTTTCTCCATGCAAAATCCTAAAGCGAACCGACCCGAGCGTTCCGAAAGTGAAGGACCTGCCAATAGAGATAAGGGCAGCGCTCAGCAGCCTTCAATTGCCAGTGGAGAAAATTGCCGGCAAACGCATTGCGATTTCCATTGGAAGCCGCGGGATTTCTGACCTCGCACAAATCGTTCGCAGCCTTTGTGAGTGGCTCCGCGAGCTGGGCGCGCAACCATTTGTATTCCCAGCTATGGGTAGCCATGGAGGAGGAACGGCGGAAGGTCAGCGCAAGGTCCTTGAGGAGTATGGCGTGTCGGCAGATGAAGTGGGCGCCGAAATTCGTGCTGCAATGGGCACCGTTAATCTGGGAACCACCCCGGAAGGCTTCACTGCATTCATGGACCGCAACGCCTGGGATGCAGATGGGGTGCTGGTAATCAACCGGGTAAAGCCTCATACGAATTTCAGCGGAAAGATCGAAAGTGGGCTTCTTAAGATGATGGCCGTGGGGATGGGCAAAGTCGAAGGGGCGGAGGAAATGCACCGTTGGGCGAGCCGGTATGGATATGAGGAAGTCATCCGAAGCATGGCGAGCAAAATTCTGGCGAGCGGCAAAATTCTCGGTGGGCTTGCGTTAATTGAAAATGAACTTCACGAATTGTGCGGAATTCGTGCGGCCTTGCCAGAGAACATCGTCGCCGTGGAAGAAGCGGCATTTGAGTTGGCAAGATCGTTGGTTCCTCGCATCCCTTTCTCAGAATTTCAGATTCTCATTGTTGACCAAATCGGAAAAAATATCTCTGGAACAGGAATGGACACAAAGGTTGTGGGACGAGGGGTCAAAGTTCCGCCGGACCAAGCTCCGAACATAGACCTCATTTATGTGCGCGATCTTACTCGGGAAACTAACGGCAACGCTACAGGCGTAGGATTGGCTGACTTCGTGCATGAGCGAGTTCATCGGAAGCTAGATTGGGAGTACACCTGTCTCAATGTTCGGACGGCCCTGAGTCCGATGTTGGCCCGCCTTCCTATGCACTTCTCTTCAGATCGCGACGCGATTGACTTTGGACTGCGTGTAAGCGGCAGCCCCGAGCCGGAAAAACAGCGGATTGTATGGATTCGCAATACGTTGAGCCTGGAGCGAATCGTCATTTCTCAAGCGCTTGCGCAGGATGCAGCAGGCTTGAAGGGATGGCAATTGCTCCCTGAAGATATATTGCTTCGATTTGATCGTGAAGATAACCTCTGTCCTGTTGGCGCAATATAGATAGGGCTGCCGCCCCAGTACGCATCGCTCGCTCCCAATACAAACGGAGAAAGAATGCCAATTACAATCCTGGCTGGAATCGGATGGCACATGGTGGGAGCAGCGTGTGCCGCTTCGTTCTATGCGCCCATTGAGAAAGTTAAGAAATGGTCGTGGGAGACCACCTGGGCTGTGATGGGCGTTGTCTCCTGGTTTCTATTGCCGCTAACCATGAGTTATATTTTACTGCCGCATTTCCACACCTTTTATGCATCTTTGAGCCCGGCGCTGATGTGGAAGGTGGCGCTTTTTGGCGCTATGTGGGGCATTGGCAATGTAAGTTACGGCCTCACTATGCGCTATCTGGGCATGTCTCTCGGCATCGGCGTGGCCATTGGCGTCACGCTGGTGGTGGGCACGTTGGCGCCTCCCGCGTTGCACGGGCAGTTTTTTGCGCTGTTCACGAGCCGTAGCGGCTTGTGGAGCATGTCAGGCGTGATTGTAGCGCTGATCGGCGTGGCGATCGTCTCCTACGCTGGTCACCAGAAGGAGGTGCAACTCGGCACAGAGGTGAAAGAATTCAATGTATTGCCCGGATTGATCCTGGCTGTGATGTGCGGGATTTTCTCGGCTGGCTTTTCCTTCGGGCTCGATGCGGCGACACCGATTCGCGCAGCAGCACTTAAGTTGGGAGTGAATCCGCTCTACGCACGGTTGCCTAGCTATGTCCTTATTATGGGCGCCGGCGGGGTCGTTAACATGATTTACTGCTTTACCCGCCTGGCATTCAAAAAGGAGCTTTCGCTGCGCGCCGACTTGTCGCAATCAGGCGCAACGCTCTTGAAGAACAGCACATTGGCTGTGTGTGGGGGCAGCATGTGGTATCTGCAAATGTTCTTCTACGCATGGGGTGAGGCCCATATTCCGGCGCGGCTGAGCTATGTGAACTGGATGCTGCACATGAGTGGCTACGTGCTGTGCGGTGGGCTGGTAGGCCTTGCGCTCGGTGAATGGGCCGGTGTGGGTAAGCGGCCGGTTCGGCTGCTGTGGGGCGGGATTCTCGTAATCATTGCCGCGGCAAATCTGGTAGGCCTCGGCATGGCGTCGTAGAAAAGATGACTTTGCGAAAGTATAAGTTAATCCGCCGATGTATTAGAT
>DATNAF010000146.1:0-20686 GCA_035572845.1 Terriglobales bacterium | reverse complement strand
TTGCCTTGGTGGCAAGGACAGAAAGGGGGTCCTGTGAAAAATATTTTCGTTGGGAACCTCAGCTTTAACACTTCGGAAGAAGAGCTACGGAAGATCTTCGAACCGTATGGGGCGGTCGATCGCGTCAGCATTCTCACCGATCGCGAGACCGGACGATCGCGCGGATTCGGTTTTGTGGAAATGACCAATGCAGACGAAGGGGACAAGGCAATTGCTGGTTTGAACGGCAGCCAGTTCGGCGGGCGAGCGATCAATGTGAATGAAGCGCGTCCGAAGGCTGAGCGGGCTAGCGGCGGCGGGCGAGAAGGCGGCGGACGCCGATAGAGTGAACCTTTCGCGCTGTGTTGTGGCTGCTACTCAGAACTGTTAAGCGACAGCAAGTTCCATCAGGTGCATCTGCGGCATTTCTCTGCCTGCCGTCCCCAAATTGATGGGCCTATCCTACCGATGTACACTTGAACTACGCGCCCGTAGCTCAGCTGGATAGAGCGGCAGCCTCCGGAGCTGTAGGTCGGGAGTTCGAATCTCTCCGGGCGCGCCATTTTCGCTGTGTTCACAACTTACGTGCTTCGGAGCAAATCGAACGGTCACCTCTATATACCGGTCATACGTCCGACTTTGCAACTCGTCTCAGCCAACACAATTCTGATTTGAGCATTTCAACTAAGAATCGCGGGCCCTGGGAATTATTGCACCGGGAAGATTTTAAAACTCGAGCGGAAGCAATGGCACGAGAACGTTACCTCAAGACCGGCAAGGGACGAGAGGAATTGAAACGGATAATCGCTTCGCTCGCGTCAAGTAGCTAAACCAAAGAGGGTTCGCCGCGGAGGATCTCCGGAGCCGTAGGTCGGGAGTTCCCCGCCGCGGCGGGTCTCCGGGCGCGCCATTTGCATTGTGCAACTCACCTGCTTGATATCTCATCCAAAAATCTGTTTCGCACGCCATATGTAGCGGCGGGCGTCCACGCACGCCCCCGGACGTGGATATCCGGGGCTAGATAGAATGCGCAGATGAATTAGATCATGGCGCACGACAATTATGGGAGCACGAAATCATGCACGCCAAGAGTAGCGGATCCGAAGTGACAACCCGGTTGCGAAGTATTCTTCCCGACATCATTTTTATTTCGATGATTCTGATTTCGGTTATTGGTCTCTTCTTTGCTCAGAAATAACACGCGGTTACGTACCGTGGTTATGTTCCTAAAATCCGTCCTGCGCAATGATTGATTCTTCAGCAGTCTCCGATGTATCACCTTCGCCGGGCGCAAGAAACAAATTGCTCTCCAGGCCGTGCTGCTTCGTGTACAGGTCGTAGTAACGTCCGCCGGCGGCGTATAGCTCTTCGTGAGTTCCCCACTCCACAATGCGTCCTTGCTCAATTACGAGAATCTGGTCAGCGCGGCGGATAGTAGACAGACGGTGAGCGATGACGAATGTGGTGCGTCCTCGCATTAAGTATGAGAGGCCTTCCTGGATCATCTGCTCGGATTCTGAGTCGAGGCTGGACGTGGCTTCATCAAGAATCAGAATTCGCGGTTCGGCGAGAATTGCGCGCGCGATCGAGATGCGTTGGCGCTGGCCTCCGGAAAGTTTTACGCCGCGTTCCCCGACGATGGTGTCATATTTATCGGCAAAGCTTTCGGCAAATTCGTCGACTCGCGCGATTCGGCAGGCACGCAGTACGTCTTCATCGCTGGCATCAGGCCGGGAGAATGCCACATTCTCGCGGATGGTTCCATCAAATAAAAATGATTCCTGCAGGACCACCCCCAGTTGCGTTCGATAAGAATTGATCTTGACTCTGCTCAGGTCAAAACCATCTACAGTCACCAAACCTTGCGTTGGGACGTAAAAAGCGGAAATCAGGCCGATGGTGGTGGATTTGCCGGAGCCTGAAGAACCCACCAGCGCTGTCACTGTCCCAGGCGCGGCTTGGAAGGAGATATCTTTCAATACCATTCGAGTGCCGTCATAGCTGAAACTCACATCCTGAAAAGCGATTTTGCCTTCGATGGGTGGAAGAGCAATGGTGCGCCGGGGATCGCGGTCTTCTGCCGGTTGCGTCAAAATTTCCTGCGAGCGCTCGAGTCCAGCCAGCGCTTCAGTCAGCTGCGTGCCGATCTGCACGATCTGCATGACCGGAGCGATCAGAAATCCCATGAACATCGTATACGTGAAGAACTCGCCGATAGTCAGCGATCCGGCGAGAATCTGCCGCGCACCGACATACATGATTACCGCTCCGACTACACCCAACAGCACGCTTGCGGAAAGACCCATGACCGAAGTCGCGGTCAGGCTGCGCAGAACGTTATCTAATAAGCGCCTCACGCCTCCGGCGAAAACTTTATCTTCGCGCTCCTCGGCGTGATATCCCTTGACCACACGAATGCCGCCCAATGATTCAGAGAGTCGCCCGGTGACTTCGGCGTTGATTTTGCCGCGTTCACGAAAAATTGGGCGAATGGTTTGAAAGGCTTTCTTCAATGCCAGGGCAAAGAGAGCTAGAAAACTGAATGCCAGAATGGTCATCAGCGCGCTGATGCGGAAAAGGACAACCAACGCAATGCTGGCGGTCAGCAGGCCGCCAACGAGATCAACAAGGCCGGTGCCGATTAAATTTCGTACACCTTCAACGTCGCTCATGATACGCGACACCAGGACGCCGCTCTTGGTGGAATCGTGAAATGCGACAGGCAAGCGCTCTACATGGGATTGGACCTTCTGGCGAAGTTCGGTAATCAGGCGCTGCGCGGCTTTCGACAGCAGTTGGGTCAAAGAAAACGAAGTGATGCCTTGAACTACCGTGGCAGCGAGCACCCCGAGCACCAAGGGCTTGAGCAACTGAATGTGGTGTTTAACAATTACAGAGTCGATCAAATACCGCGTGGAGTAAGGGAGGACGAGTGATGACACGCGGTTGATCGCCATCAAGAAAAAACCCAGCGCTAAGAGTCCTTGCCGCGGGCGGATAAGGTCCAGGACCAGCGGCATCACCGTTCTGAGCTTGGGACGGGGAGAACCCTTGGCTGTGAGTTTTGGAGAAGAGGACATGGTTTTCATTAGATAGTACGTGAGGCGTGCACGGTGCAATTTCAAACCGGAACGATGATGACCTTCGTGAACCTTCGTGTCCTTCGTGGTTGATGCTTTTAGATCTTAACCACGAAGGTCACGAAGTTACACGAAGGAAAGCAAGCGCATCGCGACACGCCGGACCTTACCGCCCTTCCTTTACAATCATCTGCAAAATGAGACTTTCGGAAATCAACGCATATCTGGGTACGCGGTTAGAAAATGGTGCGCCGGAGACGGAAATTTCCGGAGTGGCGGGAATCGAGACTGCAGGGCCGGGACAGCTTACCTTTATTGCAAATCCTAAATATGCGGCTGCCGCACGGACGACAAAAGCGTCGGCGGTAATCGTGGCCGAAGACTTCCCTGCTCTCGCGACTGCGATGTTGCGCAGCAAAAATCCGTATTTGGATTTCGCGCGGGCGCTGGAATTGTTTTATACGCCGCCACGTTATGCGCCGGGAGTTCACCCTGCTGCAGTTGTGCATCCGTCGGCAAAAATCGGCGCTGGCGCTCACATTGGGCCCTACGTGGTGATTCAGGAAGACGTGGAAATTGGCAATGATGCTGTGCTGCTGGCGCATGTGGTGGTGTATCGGGGCGCGGAGATTGGCGACAATTTTCTCGCCCATGCTCACGCGGTCATTCGCGAGTTCTGCCGGATTGGCAACAATGTTGTACTGCAAAACGGAGTTGTGATTGGCGGCGATGGTTTCGGGTTCGCCAAAGATGCTCAGGGCCTGTGGCACAAGATCGTGCAGTCCGGGCCAACCGTGATCGAAGATGACGTCGAAATCCAAGCTAACGCGTGTATCGACCGCGCCAGCGTTGGCGAGACTCGAATCGCCCGCGGCGCAAAGATTGACAACCTGGTACAAGTCGGACACGGATCGCGCGTCGGCGAGGATACTTTGCTGTGCGCGCAAGCCGGACTTGCGGGGTCTACCGATGTGGGTAAGAACGTAATACTTGCTGGACAAGTAGGCGTCGCTGGCCATTGCAAAATCGGCGATGGGGCAATTGCCACTGCGCAGAGCGGTATTCCGAACGATGTTGCCGCAGGCGCGATTGTCAGCGGCTATCCTGCGATCGACAATAAATTGTGGCTGCGATGCATCGCGGTTTTTAATCGCTTACCCGAACTCGCACGGAGACTACGCAAGAAAGAGTAACCCCGAGCGATTTTGCTAATTGGGGAGCAGAATGCGGTGGCTGTCAATCTCCGCGGCGGCTTGGGCGACGTTCTCCGGCCTGCCGAGATCTCGCCAATAAAAGCGGTCGGCGCGGAAGCCAATAATTTTTTCCTCCGCCTCCGCTACCCGCAAATAACTGTCGATGATCGAGAACGCGCCTTGTTCGCTCATCATTGCAAGAAACCGGGGAGAGATGACGTGAATGCCCGAGAACGCCAATGGCAGCCGCTCTTTCGAAGGCCGCACGAGTTCTTGTTTTCCGTCGCGGCCTGATTGCCGGCCGCAAAGCTCAAGCGACTCATTAAAGAGCAAGTAGCGGGAAGTTTCGCGATCTTGAACTGCCAGGGTCGCACGACCTTTTCTGTCAGTGTGGAACTTCAACATTTGGCCGAAATCAATGTTGCTGATTACATCCACGTTGTGCAGAATGAACGGCTTTTCGCTCTCCAGGTCTTGATGAAAAAAATGCGAGGCCTTTTTTAATCCACCGCCGGTGTCGAGCAGGAGATCGTCTTCTCGGGAAATTGCGATTTGCAATCCAAAATTATTATTGGTTTTCAAATACTGCTCGATCATGTCACCGAAGTGATGGACATTGATGATCACTTCGTGAATGCCGAAAGCGCGCAAGCGGGTAAGAGTGATTTCGAGCAGCGTGCGTCCGGCCACTTCCACCAAGGCTTTAGGGCGATCATTGGTCAGCGGTCGCAGCCGCGTGCCCAAGCCGGCTGCGAGAACCATGGCCTTCATCAGGCGCTTCCTGACTCTGCCGCGGCAGCTCGGGTCTCGGCTGCGGTCTTCTCCAGTTCGCGATGATGCACGGTGACATCTACCCCGGTTTTGTTCCGCAGATATTTAGCGAGCTGTTCGGCCAAATATACGGAACGGTGCTGACCGCCGGTACAGCCGAATGACACCATTAAGTTTTTAAATCCTCTTCGCTGGTATTCACTGATGCTGGCATCCACAAGAGCGCGAACATGCGCCAGGAATTCATGAGCGCTCTCCTGCTGGTCGAGATATTCGATCACCGGCGCATCTTTTCCGGTAAGGCGCTTGAATCGTTCTTCGCGGCCAGGATTCGGCAGGCCACGGCCATCGAAGACAAAGCCCCCGCCATTTCCGGTCTCATCTTTAGGTGCGCCGCCGCGATGAAAGGAAAAGCTGTAAATACGAACTGCGAGAGGGGCTTCGGAACTCGGGGCGGAAATCTTCGGGCCGTGTGGCGCTTCAAAATGCAGATTCAGCAGCTTCTCCGAACCCAACATGCGCTGGAAGGATTCGATCAGTGTGGGCAACTCGATTGGCAGCGTGACATTGTGTAGCAGCCAGCGCAAGTTCTTCAGCGCATACGGCACGCTTTGCAGGAAGTGCGCCTTACGTTCGTAAAAGCCGCGGAAACCATAGGCGCCGAACGCCTGCATCAGGCGTACATATACGAACGCGTAATAGTGCTGCATGAAGGCGGCGCGAGTGATCGGAATGTACTTACGCAACGTTTCCAGATAATGATCGAGCAACTGCTGACGCAATGCCGGCGGCAAATCGGCTTTGGCGTCATACAAGAGCGATGCCACGTCGTATTGCAGCGCGCCACGGCGGCCACCCTGGTAATCCACAAAGAATGGAGCGCCGTGATGCAGCATCACATTGCGGGATTGGAAATCGCGATAGAGAAAATAATCGTGATCGGCAGATAAAAGAAACTTAGTGAGCCGTGTGAAATCCTGCTCCAGCGCCTGCTCATTGAAAGGAATACCGGCTAGCCGCAGAAAATAATATTTGAAGTAATTGAGGTCCCAATTAATGGACTGCCGATCGAAACTAGCACGTGGATAGCAAACTTTGTAGTTCAGGTCACGCCCGGCTTCGACTTGAAAACGCGGCAGAACCTCCAGCACGCGGCGATAAGTTTCGACCACGGGCGCGGCAACAACATCCCCATTGCGGTTTTGCGAGAGAAAATCGAACAGAGTTACGTCCCCGAGGTCTTGTTCGAGGTAAGCGCCTTCGCTCAATTTTTCTGCGTAGATCTCTGGGACCGGCAAGCCATGCTGGCGAAAGTGCCGCGAGAATTCCAGAAAAGCGACGTTCTCTTCCCGCACACCGTAGAGGATCCCAATCGCGCTCTGCCGGCGATTGGAAAGGCGAATGATGCTGCGGCCAGAGCCTCCCAGCTCTCCCTGAAGCGGCTCCACCCGCTCGACAGGAGAGTGGAAATACTGCTCGAAAAGTTGTGCGAGAACTTCCATAAAGAGAGGATGTGCTGTGTAGATAAAGATACCATCGCCAACCCAGAATTGCGGCCGACTGCATTCGGAGCAGGTTACCAGCGGGACTGGAACATCTGCCCCGGATATGATTCATCCGGTCATGTGCTAAATTCTTAAGGAATCGCTGCGGTATAACTCCACTCCATGTCCCAAACTCTTGAGCCCACAAGGCGACCCGCCGTAAAGGTATTCGTCGCGACGACCGTTCTTCTGAGCTTCATTTCGTTCTGGCGAGCGGCCGCAATCGTGCTTTCTGATCTCGGTTCCTCGGCGTACTACGTCGGCGGCGACGCCGAAAAGGTCATTGGGAAAAGTGCGCCGTGGTTCATTCTCGCGGTGATGCTTTTCGCGAATTGTGTTCGCGCCCTTTATATCGAATCCACCAGCATGTTCGTGCGTGGTGGTGTTTACCGCGTGGTCAGGCGGGCTATGGGCGCCAAACTGGCCAAGTTTTCCGTATCCGCTTTATTGTTTGACTACATCCTCACCGGTCCGCTGAGTTCAGTTGTTGCCGGACAGTACCTCGCAGGCTTCATTCACGATATTGCGTACTACTTAGGCCACCCGCTTCGACATTTTCCTGATGACCTGTTTGCAGCCCTTTTCGGAATCGCCGTAGCGCTTTATTTCTGGCGAAAAAATATTCAGGGACTGCACGAATCCAGCGGGAAAGCATTGCAGATCATGGCGGTCACAACTGTCATGGTGGTGATTCTTATCATCTGGTGCACGGTCACTTTGTGGCATTCGCCGGCGCCACTGCCGCCGAGTCCTATTAAGTACGGCATCACCCTCGATCACGAATCTCTGGGCTGGTTGCGTGGGCTGAAAGACACATGGCTCACTCACCTGACTTTGTTTATTTTGCTCGTGGGCTTCGGCCACTCGGTCCTGGCCATGAGCGGCGAAGAGACGCTGGCGCAGGTCAACCGCGAGATTGCTCACCCCAAGCTGCAGAATTTGAAGAAAGCAGCCGTAGTCATCGGCATTTATGCCCTTCTGTTTACCGCCCTGACATCGTTCTTCGCAGTCATGATCATTCCCGACGCGCGACGGCCGGAATATTTCGGCAACCTGATCGGCGGAATCGCGATGCATTTGTGGGGACCGCTTTGGGCGCGATTAATCTTTCACGCCTTCGTAGTGCTGGTGGGAGTGCTGATTCTTTCGGGCGCGCACAATACTTCAATCGTCGGCGCGAACGGGGTGCTGAATCGAGTTGCGGAAGATGGCGTACTCACCGAGGCCTTCCAGAAGCCGCACCCACGGTTCGGCACCAGCTACCGCATCATTAACCTGGTCGTAGGGTTGCAGCTCTTCACCATCATTCTCACGCGAGGAAACGTATTTACTCTGGCCGGCTTGTATGCGTTCGGCGTGATCTGGAGCTTCGCGATGATGGCGCTCGCGGTGTTGGTGCTGCGCTATACCGAAACTTCGCGTCGGGATTGGAAAGTGCCGCTCAATATTCCGTTAGGCAAGGGCCGCGAGTTGCCGTTGGGCGTGATCTTGATTGCGACCGTGCTTTTCCTGACAGCCCTGGTCAACCTGTTTACAAAGTACACGGCCACGATCGGCGGAGTGACGTTCAGTCTGGTGTTCTTTGCACTCTTCACGTATTCGGAGCGCCGGGTCGCAAGGCAACGAGCCGGAAAACCAGAGAGCCTGGACCAGTTCCGGGTTTATGGAAACGAGCAGCCGGCGACTGAGACTTTGGGGGTGCGTCCGGGAAATATTCTGGTCGCGGTTCGCGATCCTAAAAACCTTTATTACCTGCGCGAAGTTCTGCGAAGGACTGATACCAAGCAGCAGGACGTAGTCGTGATGACGGCGCGTTTGTATCATCGCGAGCCATCGTTCGGCAGCACTACTTTCGACGCCGATCAGATTTTCGATCAGTACGAGCAAGAGCTATTCACCGCGGTTGTGGCTGCCGCGGAAAAGGAAGGCAAGCCGGTTTCGCTGCTGGTAGTTCCCGCAACCGACGTCTTTGATTCCATCGTGGTCACAGCGCAGCGGATTGAATCCAGCCGGATCGTGTGCGGTCTATCCAACAAACTCAGCCCGGATGAACAAGCAAGACTGACTGGAGATGCGTGGGAACATCTACCTAATCCAAAGCCTCGCCTGGTGATGGAAATCCGGCTGCCGAACGGGGTGTCGCGCGAGTACTATCTCGGACCGCACACTCCGCGTTTGCGAAATCAGGACCTGGATCTGCTGCACCGGCTTTGGCTGGAGATCAGTGCCGATCCCAGGTTCGCAGGAGTCCATCACTATCACATCGTCGCGGTTGCACTTGAAGAGCTGGAGCAGGAATTACAGGGGGCGAAAAAAGCGGAAGTTCTAGACAAGCTCTGGCGGGAACTGCAGAAACGATCTGACGACGAAAGCTAACCTTCGGAGCACCTTCTGAGCTCCACTTCATATTGCATGTTGCCGATGTATGTAGTGCACCAGTAGAATCATCTTGACGTCCAATCCCGCAGCTTAGCGGGAACGGGGGACCCGCAACGGAAGCAATTTCCGACGGGGCGAATCCGTTAGGCCGGCCCATCCGGCGCACGGTAGGACACCTTTCAGTCCGAGCCCGACAGCTAACCTCGTCGACGCAGAAAGGAGCTGTGCTCGCGAACTTGCGGGCCGGACTCTATGGCATCTTCGGCCGACAAACCTTCCATCGGGAATTCTTCAACCCGAGTTTTAGTCGCGACCAGCGCCATGCTGGCCTTCATCTCTTTTTGGCGCGTGGCGGCCATCGTACTCAATGACATGGGATCGTCGGCGTTTTACGCCGGCGCCATAGCTGAACACTTCGTGGGGAAGACCGCGCCGTGGTTCGTTCTCGCAATCATGCTGCTGGCGGGCGCGGTGGCGGCTATCTACATCGAGAGTTGCGGGATGTTCGTACGCGGCGGCGTTTACCGCGTTGTCAAGGAGGCCATGGGAACTACTCTGGCCAAGTTTTCTGTTTCCGCATTAATGTTCGACTACATCCTGACCGGCCCCATCAGCGGTGTTTCAGCTGGCTTATATCTGGTGGGTCTACTGAATGAGCTTTTTCAGTATGTCCATTGGCATCCGATCCCAATGAATGGCGGGGCGGCTGTATTTGCCATCATTGTGACTGTGTACTTCTGGTGGGAAAACATAAAAGGCATTCCGGAATCCAGCGAAAAAGCGCTGCGGATTATGTATGTGGCCACCACCATGGTGGTCATCATGGTGGTTTGGTGCGGTTACACGCTGTGGGTGAAGGGTGCGCATCTTCCTCCGTGGCCGCACCTGCACAACATCACATATTTACAAGGCGAACATGGCGGCGCGCTGGGATGGCTGCGCCATACTTCCCTGCCGTACACCATCGGAATGATCGGCATTCTGATTGGCCTTGGGCATTCGGTGCTCGCTATGAGCGGCGAAGAGACGATGGCGCAGGTCTACCGGGAAATTGAGCATCCGAAGCTCCCGAATCTTAAAAAAGCTGCGATCGTAATTTTTCTTTACAGCCTGATCTTTACCGCCGGAGTTGCGTTCTTCGCTGTAATGATCGTGCCTGATTCGGTCCGGGCAAGTTTTCAGGACAACCCGATTGGTGGGCTGGCAATGTATCTGGTGGGGCCAACATCCATGCGGCTGGCATTTCGCGGATTCGTCGTGATTGTGGGCGTGCTGATGCTGGCAGGCGCGGTGAATACCGCGATCGTGGGCTCGAACGGAGTTCTCAATCGCGTTTCCGAGGATGGAATTCTTCCCGAGTGGTTCCGCAAGCCGCACCCGCGCTTTGGAACCACTTATCACATTCTGGACCTGGTGGTCGGGCTGCAGATACTCACGATTGTCTTAAGCCGCGGGAATATTTTCCTGTTGGGTGAAGCTTACGCATTCGGAGTGATGTGGAGCTTCTCCATGAAAGGCCTGGCCGTGCTGGTGCTTCGTTACACCGAGCCGGGCAAGCGGGAATACCGCGTCCCCTTGAACTTTCATATCGGCAAAGTTGAAATTCCGATGGGCTTGGCCCTAATTACTCTCACGTTAATTGCGCTGTGCGTAATCAATCTTTTCACTAAAGAGGTCGCAACGATTTCCGGCCTCGCGTTCACCTTGATTTTCTTCACCGTCTTCGAAATATCAGAAGCTGTTACACGAAGGCACTCGACGCAGCATTCGGAGCTGGACCAGTTCAACGTCGAGCCGGGAGATGACTTGACCCCGGAATCTCTGGGAGTGCGTCCGGGTAACGTGCTGGTGATGGTGCGAAACTACAACACGCTTTATAACCTGGGCGCGACTCTCGATCAGGTGGATACGCATAAGCAGGATGTGATCACGCTGCACTTGCGGTTTCTTAATCGTTCGGATGCAGGCGAGTATGAACTGGAGCCTGAACAGTTTTTCAGCTCAGAAGAGCAGACTTTGTTTACCCGCGCGCTGGCTTTGGCGGAGAAAAAGGGTAAGAGCATTCATCTAGCGGTGGCTGCCGCTACGGAAAAGTGGGATGCGATTCTACGTGCCGCCCAAAGCCTGCAGTCGGCAGTGGTGGTGCTCGGCGTTTCGCCGAACCATCCCGTAGCCGAAGAGGCCCGGGTAGCCGGGCTGGCATGGGAACATCTGTCTGATCCAAAGCCGGAGCTGACACTCATCATCTATGCGCCGACTGGGCAGGAGCAGGTCTTCTATCTGGGACCGCATGCGCCGCATCTCACGCCTAAAGAAGTTGATCTGCTACACGGTATCTGGCTGGAATTGAGCCAGTCGGTAGCTCCAGAAGAACTGCATCATCATGATGTGGTGCATTTCGCGTTGCAGGAGTTGCGGAATGAAATGGATGACTCGCAACGAACCCAAGCGGTCGAGCGCTTACGCCGTCACTTGCAGGAGATCCGCGACCGGCGGGCATCACGCAACTAGCTGGCTAAGACTTGTTTTGCGCGGGTTGATTTGCTGCAGGCTTGAGGTTCTGCGCGGCTTTCAGCAAACCATCGACGGAAGCGGCACTCAATTCATAAAGCGCGGGATCATTTTCGCGCTGGGCGATGTAATGATCGCCAGATTTTGCAATCTGGACTTTTTCCGTATGCTTGCCGTCTTGCGAGATTACGCTGATGCTGATCGTAGGATTCGAAAAGCCAGAAGCGGGAAAGCTGGTTGCCGTCAGATCGCGAAGGTCGGAAACAATCGATTCGACATTCGCGCCGTCCATCTTTTTCCCATTCGACCACCAATCATCGAATCCGCCAGTTCCCTTCGTCAGGAAGTAAGCCTTGTCGGCATTGTGTAGTTCGATCTTGTTGGGAGTGTTGTATCCAAAATCGAAGATTTTCTTGTCGCGGAAATCGTCAACGTTTTTCTCGAGCGTTTTGCCCAACCCGGAATCTACCTTGTATGCGCCTTCGACTGCAGAGGATTTTGCGTAGTAATTGTCCTTAGCCTTTCGCACCTGAAGCTGCTGCGTACCAGATTCATCGGTAAGCTTTGCAGTCGCGACCGGCGCAGCATGAGCGAATTCAGACGCTTCCTGCTTCGGATCGGCAGTGCTGAGGTCCATCTTCGCGTTCGTCAGATCGCGAACTAGGTCGCCGACTTGAACACTGTCGGCTCGCATTGGCTTGGGCTTCAGGATTTGCCAACTATCTTTGTTGCGGCCGAATTGGAGGTTGAGATTTTTGCGAATTACCTCTATCTGACTAACCTTGTCGGCATCAACCGGAAGCAGGCGTTTGTCACGCAGATCGTTCACGCGCTTATCAAGACTGGTTTTGGTATAGCTGGATACCGTGAAAAGGCGCGGATCGCCGGCCAGCATGGCATAGACCGCGCCGCCGGCAGGAGTATCTGTTCCGAGGAGCAGCTTTTGTGTCTTGTCTTTCGCGGTAGCGTCGATCTCTATCGCCGGTTGGTCCAAACCGAAGTTCTGTAAATTAGAAGCTTTATCTTCGACCACGCGCTCTGAATTCAATGATGAGACCGTCGAAACAATGCCGGTAACGGCGCTCTGGTCAGCGCGAAACGGCTTGGGAGCGGTGATCTGCCAATCTCCCGACCCCGACTTGCTAAGCACGACCGGATCGGCATCCTTCTTTTTCAGCTCCAGTTTAGTGATGGAATTCTGGTCCAGTTTGAGAATTGCCGGAGCAGTATCAGCCGACAGCTTGCTGGTCTCGACGGCAGGCTTGTGGCGATCAGACCAATAAAGAAACCAGGTGAGGACAGCAAGTACAAAAGCTGCAATTGCGAGGCCGTGGAGTTTCATTCTCGTTTATTTCTCAAACCTTCATCGAAAGTTTATCGCCGTTTCCACCACACGCCGACGCCGGCGACCACCACGATCAGCGGCAAAATAAATTGGCTGGTGACCAGCACCGCATTAAACTGACGCTGGGTCATGCTGACTCGGCGGTTCTCCGGCGGCTTGGGACGAATCGAAATCAGGTCTTCGTCGGATGAAAGCCAATTGACCGAATTCAGCGCCAGATCGCTGTTGCCTAGTTGACCAATGAGACCATTCGTAAGCCAACCTGAGCTGCCAATGACGACAAAGCGTCCCTGGGATTTTTCTTTCCCCGTATTGTAAGTACCAGCAACCCCTATCGTGAGCGGACCTTTTTTGTTATTTGGATCTCGGCTGTTGATATGGCTGGAACTTAAATCCGTTTTGGCGAAAGCATTGCCAGAAGAATCTAACAGTTTGTCGATGCTGGTTTTATCGGCGTTCTTGATCTCAATTGAACGGGCAAGAGGAAAACCCGTTGGGGTGCGGGAACGTTTCATCTCATCAACAATCGGTTGAGATCCATAATTTTGTACTAGCGCGAACTCGGGACCCAGCCCAAGCACCTGTCCGACTGGATCAAGTATCAGATCTTTATCTAAGGTCACGCCCCAGCTCTGCAGGAGACCGGTTAGCGCGTCATTGTCTGCGACGGTAATGTGGCCGAGCTGAAGAGGGGCATCGAGCATGAAGAATGCTCGTCCGCCGTCCTCGACGTATTTCTTGATCGCATCCACTTCAGGCTGCACATAGTTGCGTGTTGGACCGGCTACCACCAGCGTGGTGCACTCGTTGGGAACTTGAAGCTTCTGAAGGAGATCGACTGTCTCAGTTTGGTAGTCGTCCCTGGCCAGAAGCTCTTTGAACTGAGATAAACCGTCGCCATCGGAAGCATCCAATTGATGTTCGCCGCTGCCTGTCACAAAGCACACAGTTCGCGTATTGTTCTTCAAGTCGCGGATGAAGGCACCCGTGATGCCCTCTTCAGTCATGGTCTTGGCTTCTTCTTTTCTTGAGCCGACCTGAACGACCGCGGTATTGACGAAATTATGAATTCCCAGTTCCCGCGCACGGATCGGATTTTTCTCCGGATCAAGATATTCGATCTTCACCTTGGGAGAGAGATTCTTGTATTCTTCGAGCAAATCCTTGCCCTCGGCAAACCGCGTGGTTGGATTGAAATAGGTGATGGTTGCGTCCTGCTTCAATCCTTTTACGATCTTGGCGGTCTGCTCAGAGAGGCTGTAACGCTTATTGGCGGTGGCGTCGTAGGATTTGTTGTAACGCTCGGCGAGTACATTCACCACAACAATGACGGCGATCACCACCAATACATAGGTGGCCGCGTATGCCGCGAATTTGGTCTGCCTTGCTTTAACCCAATGAGTTGCCATCTACGACCTCCAGCGCAGGGATTCCATGGAACGCGCCGTAAAAAAAAGTCCCAGGAAAATTAGGGTTGCGTAATAGATTCCGTCTTTCAGGTCAATCACACCGCGCATGAATGACTCCGAATGAGTCACTAACGACATATACGAGATCACATGTGCCCATCCGGTGCTGCTGAAATCGCTCCATGCAAAAACCCAGAGCAGGATCAGCACTGCGAACGTTGTCGCTCCGGCGATGATTTGGTTCTTTGTAAGACTCGAGATAAACGTACCGATCGCAAGCATTGCGCCCGCCTCGAGCAGTAGCCCGCTGTAAGCGATCAGGATAGGTTTCCAATCCGGGTTACCGTATTTGAAAAGGAACAGGAGATAAACTACGGTGAAAAGCAGAAGGCAACAATAAAGCAACATTGCCGCCAGCCACTTGCCCACGATGATCTCCAAATCCCGAATCGGCGAAGTCACCAGCAGTTCAATCGATCCACTGCGCTTTTCTTCCGCAAAGAGCCGCATTGTGATCATCGGAAGGAAGAACAATCCGATGACAGCGACATTTTGCAGCAGTGGCCGGATAACCTGCTCATTGAGGTTCAAGGGATACATCTGGCCGCTCATCTGGCTTTCCATGCTATCCATCAGGAAATGCCTGAGTATTATCCAGAAGAAATACCCAAACACCAACCCCCATAAAGTCAGCAACACATATGCAACTGGGGACGTGAAATAACTGCGCAGTTCTTTCCGGCAAATGATCCAGACATTTCTCATGATTGTGCCCCTGTATCCGCTGGAACCGCAGCCGCTTCCTTGTCTTTTCCAGTGAGTTGAAGGAAGACTTCCTCCAGGCTCATTGCGGCAGGACGAAGTTCGTTGAGGTCCCATCCGGATTCGACCACCGCGCGCGCGAGATCGCCGCGAACCAGTCGGCCCTTCTGGCTTTCAATTTCAAACACCGCGCGGCTATCGACCTGCTGCTTGCAAACCACTCGGCTCACGCCAGAGACGCGCTCGAGTTTCTGTTGCACAGTTGAAGGTTCCAAACTTCCGTTGCGACCACCAACTTCGAGCACCATGGATTCCGCTCCGCGCGCCCGCGCCTGCAAGTTGCGCACCGAATCGGTCGCGACTAATTTCCCTTTGTTGATGATTACCACCTGCTCGCAGGTCTGCTCGACCTCCGGCAGAATGTGGGTGCTCAAGATAATTGTGTGACTGCCCGCCAAATCCTTGATCAGATCGCGGGTCTCATTGATCTGCTTGGGATCCAGGCCAGCGGTCGGCTCATCGAGGATGAGGACATCGGGATTGTGGATAATGGCTTGCGCTAACCCGACCCGTTGCCGGTAACCTTTGGATAATTTGCCGATCAATCTGTTCCTGACGTCGACGATCGCACAACGCTCACAAACGTAGTCAACTCGCTTTTTAAGTTCGGCCCCCGACAATCCTTTCAACTGGCCGACGAATTTCAGGTACTCGGCAGTCTCCATTTCGAGATAGAGCGGCGGCGTCTCGGGCAGGTAGCCGATTCGCTTCTTGACTTCCATTGGCTGCTCGAGCACATCAAATCCAGCCACTGTTGCCGTGCCCGATGTGGGCGGCATAAAACAGGTCAGGATGCGCATGGTGGTGGTTTTTCCGGCGCCATTCGGTCCCAGAAAACCAACGATTTGCCCCTTCGCCACCTCAAATGAAATGTGGTCGACGGCGGTGTTGCGGGCGTACCGCTTGGTAAGCTCTTTTACAGTAATCATAAAAATTGTTCTTGTAGGCGAGACACGCAGCCATGGGACCGTCTGCATCAAGCAGAGCGGAATTAATCCCTATGTTAAGAAGACCAGCCAGCGTCTGTCAAAACTGAATTCTGAAATCCGAACCGAAAAGCAGCTCTCTTTTGTAGTGATGCGAGGCAGCGCGGGATTCGTTGTCTTTGTTTCAGTGTCCCCCGGTGTTTTTTGCAGGCGCGACTTTTTAGCAGGAGCTAGCATCCATATCACTTAAAGCAAACCTTAAGGAAAGCAAGTGATTTTCGGCAATGCCGAATGGCTTAGGTGTGCTGCTTGTCCAAGAAAATAGTGCGCAAAGGCAGGAACTATGGGCGTTCTTAATTCTATGAGTTCTTTATCTGATCCTGTGTCGGATGGGACCGAGATGAATAGTAATAAGAAAAGCTGGTTGCAATTGTATGTGGATGCCGTGACAGAGAAAGATCCGTACAAACGTCTGGCATTGGTGCAAGAGTTACGAAAAATTCCGCGCCATGATGAGTCGGATGAAATGCTGCAGGAGCCGAGGCCGCGGTCAGTGCGACCGAAAATTGTCCGTCGGCGTCATTGAGTGAGCGCATTGACTCGCGGAGTTTCTCGCGTGGAACCGCCCGTGTGTGCATGCGATTCGGGGAAAAGTCGGTCCAGAAGATCTCCTGCGCCTTCATCCCCTAAATTGAATTGCCCAATCAAGATCAATTTGATCTGTTCGGGCGTGAGTTCCTGGTAGCCGGGTTTCTGGTAGCTTTTTCTTGACTTTGAGGTTATCGCTACAATTTTTGGGCTGTTGGGACAGGCTGGTGAAAAGATATTTTTTATCTTACAGCTAAGTACAATTTTGACCTGCTGTAGAGTGAGTCTCCGAAGGATTGGCTGCGCATAAATTTTTCTGGGGTTTGCGCTTATTCTTACTGGCGGCACGCGTTTTTGCTCCCATTCCGGAATCCCCCCTTCAAATACTCTGCCATGATTTTGTGATTTGGCTTATTTACTAGTTTGGTTTTGCGCCGGACACAAGACTCCATATAGCAGAATTTCTCTGCGTTCTCGTTTGCAGTTTTCTGCGGTCTCTGGGGTTAAAGGCTTTCTCTCGCTTCATGCAAAATCAAAAGCTTTTAACCGCAGGGACCGCAGAGGATTCGCCGAGCACGCAGAGAAAATCAAGACGGGATTTTGTGCAGTTGAACTTCCCACTTGACAAGTCGCGAGGGCGGTAGCAAAATTCCATAGGCGAATAAAAAGCGAAACTACTCTGGTTTCGTAGCCGGGCAGTACCAGCCCTGATCTTTCTGCCTGAGGTCCGCATGTCTTCACTTCCGTTGAATGCTGTCGACTCCGTATTTTTAAGCGCTTCTACAAGGCCAGCTGAACTTCTAAGCGAGACGCTTGCGAGGGGATTTCCGGCTTCGGAACGAAGCCTACACGAAAAAAAATCGAGCATTCTGCAACATATTGCCGGTTCCGGGCGAGAGTTGGATGTGCGTCCGGCATCGCGCTTGGAGGTGCGGCCCAGGCCGGAGATGCTTTCGAGCGGCATAGCTGAAGTAGATGCGATAACTGGTGGCATTCCGCGCGGCTGTTTATCTGAGATTTACGGACCGGCTTCTTCAGGCAAAACCAGTGTGCTTTTGGCGGCGATTGCGGCTGCGACCCGGCGGGAGGAAACCTGCGTTCTTATGGATGCCAGCGACAGCTTCGATCCGGAATCGGGAGCAGCGGCGGGAGTGGAATTCGGCAAATTGCTATGGGTCAGGTGTGGAGAAATGTCGTCGGCTGTCGGTCGCCGGTTGTCAGCGTCGAACGTGAGTGCCGACGACCGACGCTCGAAAACCGACGATGCCTACATTAAACGTAACACCAACGAGCGCCGACTCGAACAAGTTTTAAAATCCACAGACCTGGTCCTGCAAAGCGGCGGATTTGGAATGGTTGCGCTTGACCTGGCAGGGATTCCGGAAAAATTCGTCCGACGAATTCCACTCGCATCGTGGTTCCGATTTCAGCGTGCGGTAGAACACACGAAAACGGCGCTGCTGGTGCTGAGTGAGTTTGCCTGCGCGCAGACTTGCGCAGCCGTGGTTGTAAAGCTAGGAAATCAGCTCTCAGCTCTCAGCTTTCAGCCCTCAGGAAAACCTTCGCATACACAACTTCTAGGACGAATACAGATCGAAGCGGAACTTTCGCGCATGCGATTGGAGCGCAAACCCGCGGGGTCGGTGCGAACGGTTTTTGCGACGCAGGCAATCCGCACGGGGTGAAATAAAACGGCCACCGATGACCCGGATTTACTGAATTTATTTTTATTTGAATCCGCGAAAATCCGTGCGATCCGTGGCCGGTTTAGGTTTGGCAATCCAAAACGAATGACCAACGACGATTTTTATGCCCTTCGCTTGCATCTACGTTCCGGATTTTCCCGTGGAGGCAATCCTTCGCGCTGAACCGGAGCTGCGATCCAACGCCGTCGCTGTGGTTGAAGGCAAGCCGCCGCTGGAAAAAATATCGCGCGGAAATGAAGATGCTCGCCGTGCCGGAATTTCCGCCGGCATGACAAAATTGCAGGCCGAACTGTGCGATGACGTGGTGCTGCGCGATCGTTCAGAGTCACAAGAAACAGCTGCGCACCAGGCTCTGCTCGATTGTGCTCACTCGTTTTCGCCACGAGTGGAAGATTTCGCCGCAGACACGCTACTCCTGGATTTATCTGGACTCGACAAACTATTTGGGCCGCTACCCAAAATTGCGCGCGAAATTTCACGTCGGGCTGCGGGAATGGGCGTGGAGACGAATGTTGCAGTGGCTTCCACGCTGGAATCCGCACTACTCGCGGCCCACGGGTTCAGCGGTGTCACAGTGATACCGCGGGGCAAGGAAGCAGAAGTCTTGGGTGGCTTGCCGGTTGAAATCCTGTTTACAGCGGAAGCTGATCCGGAAAATACGGAAGAGTTCCTGAGAATTTTTTCACGCTGGGGAATTCGAAAATTTCGCGATCTTGCCGCGTTGCCAGAAGTTGATTTGAGCGAGCGGTTGGGACAAGAGGGTTTGCATTTCCAGGCATTAGCTTGTGGATCAGGGACACGAAATCTGGTCCCGTCTGATCCGCCGCTGGTGTTTGAAGAAGTAATGGAGTTGGAGTACCCGATAGTTCTGCTCGAGCCGCTGGCATTTGTGCTGAACCGGATGCTGGAGCATCTCTGCGCGCGCTTGCAGGGACGGGTGCTGGCGGCGCAGGAATTGCACTTGAAGTTGATCCTTGAGAACGGTCGGCCTGAAACCGATGTGTCGCTCACTGAGTTTCAGCGAACTATTTGCCTGCCGGTGCCGATGCTCGATGCAAAAACATTTCTCAAACTTTTACAGCTGGACTTGAAATCGAATCCTCCGGGCGCGCCAGTTGCAAAAGTGCATTTGCGGATTGAGCCGGCAAAGCCGCGTCCGGCACAGAACGGGCTTTTTATGCCGGCTTCGCCCGAACCAGAAAAACTCGAACTCACGCTGGCAAGAATTTCCGCGGTGGTAGGCAATGGCCGAGTGGGATCACCGGTTCTGCTGGATTCGCATCGTCGCGAAGCTTTTGAAGTGCGACGTTTCACGCCGTCTCCAACTAAATCATGGAGTGACTGGAGCGTCGCCCGTCCAGCCGGGCGGGGACGCCCGGCACCCCACAATCAGGATGGAGAGGTCGTCACCGCGCTGAGAATTATTCGGCCGCCGATTGCGGTCAGAGTGAGTCACAGCAAAGGCCAGCCCTCGCATGTAATGTCGCGAAAAGGAAAACAGATTTCTGGCCAAGTGCTGTGGGCGGCAGGGCCATGGCGTTCGTCGGGAGATTGGTGGGAGCAGGATGCGTGGGTGCGAGATGAATGGGACATCGCGCTGCATGAACAAGATGGGATCGGGTTGTACCGGTTGGTCCACGATTTGCTCACCAGCGAGTGGTTGCTGCAAGGAAGATATGACTGAAAGCAGCTATTAGCTCTTAGCCTTTAGCTCTTAGCCTAAATCTCACGGGCAATGGCTAAAAGCTAAGAGCTAATGGCTAAAGGCTGCTTTTGTACATTGAACTCCATTCCCGCTCGGCTTTCAGCTTCCTTGAAGGCTCTTCCCTGCCCGAGAGCCTGATTGCGCGCTGCGCTGAGTTGAAGATGCCGGCCATGGCGCTGCTCGATCGAGATGGTGTTTATGGCGCTCCGCGGTTCCACATGGCTGGCAAGAAGATTGGAATCAAGGCGCACATCGGGGCGGAAGTCACATGTGAGATTTCAGATTGCAGATTGAAGATTGAAGATTTAACAACACATCGCGAAATCTGCAATCTGAAATCTAAAATCTGCAATCCTTTTCGCCTGCCACTTCTTGTCTCCTCGCGCATCGGTTATCAAAACCTGTGCCGACTGATCACAAAGATGAAGCTGCGCGCAGCCAAAGATGATGGCGCAGTTTTCGAAGATGAACTTCAGGAACATTCGGCAGGGCTCATCTGCCTTACAGGCGGGGATAGCGGGCCACTTGCGCTCGCCTTCAAACGCGGTGGGATAGATGCAGCACGCAATACAGTCGAACGCCTGATCCATATTTTTGGACGCACCAATGTTTATGTTGAATTGCAACGGCATTTTCGTCGCGAGCAGGAATTGCGAAACCGCGCGGCAATAGAAATTGCCCGTTCGCTCAATCTGCCGTTGCTCGCCACTAATGGGGTCCGTTATGCC
>DATNAF010000145.1:0-13737 GCA_035572845.1 Terriglobales bacterium | reverse complement strand
TTCGCGGGGCCGTTCTTCTCCTCACGCTTCGCGCGCTGGCGCGCGCGCTCCGATGCGCCGATATCGTCGGAATGGAGGTCCGGCTCGGTGGACATGACGGAGAAAAACTAATACAGCTTTCCCCGCCTGACAAGCCCTTTTCTCAGAAATGTAGCGAACCAAAGTAACCGGCAGCGTTGTCCCGCTGCCGGCTACATGGATCTCTCAAGCCGCAGCCGGACGGCCGCGCACCAGATGCACGATGAAGGAAATGACAGCCAGTGCAATCAGGATGTGGATCAATCCGCTGGTGATGTGAACGGCCAGCCAGAGAATGATCCAGATCACCGCAAGAATGATCGCCAGGGTCAGAAACATACTTTCACCTCCGAGGTAAAACTCGCCCGATTTATCCGCTGCTCAGAGCAGTAGATTCGGAAAGTTCAGTTAGTTCAGAAGGCAATTACGTCGTAACAGGTTGGCAGAACTGCTCCGAAAATGTTGCATCTGAGGAACACATAAACGTGCAATTGTGGCGGCCTGTTAGCATCCAAGACACCGTCGATGAGTTCGCTGGCGTCCACTCCACCACAATCCAGAATGGCTGCGGCTGTGCGCTCGCTTCGCCATCGCAACTTCCAACTTTTCTTTGGCGGCCAGTTGATCTCGCTGGTTGGAACGTGGATGCAGAACGTGGCCCAGTCGTGGCTGGTTTACCGGCTGACCGGGTCTGCGCTGCTGCTGGGCGCGGTGGGCTTCGCATCGCAGATTCCGATTTTCATTCTGTCGCCGGTGGCAGGAGCCATTGTCGATCGCCGCCATCGCCATCGCATCATCATCGCCACGCAGACCGTGTCGATGGTTCTGGCATTCATTCTCGCGGCGCTCACACTGTACAAAGTCGTGCAGGTCTGGCACATATTCGTACTAGCGGCGCTGCTGGGATTCGTCAATGCCTTCGATATTCCCGCTCGCCAGGCTTTTATCGTAGAGATGGTCGGCAAAGACGACCTGATGAATGCCATCGCGCTGAACTCTTCCATGTTCAACGGCGCGCGAATCGTAGGGCCTGCGGTAGCGGGAATTCTGGTCGCCAGCATCGGTGAAGGCTGGTGCTTCTTCGCCAATGCCGTGAGCTACATCGCGGTACTTGCCGGCCTGTTCATGATGAAGGTCGCGCCGTGGCGTCCGAAGGAACGCATCAGCTCCGCTCTCAGTGACATACGAGAAGGTTTCGAGTGGGTCATCGGCACGCGCCCTATATTTGCTTTGCTGCTGCTGGTTGGACTGATCAGCCTGGTGGGCATGCCCTACGCGGTGCTGATGCCGGTCTTTGCTGAAGACATTCTGCACAGCGGCGCTCGCGGGCTCGGCATCCTGATGGGATTCAGCGGAGCCGGCGCACTGATCGGCGCTCTGGCGTTGGCGGCCAAGTCTGGCCTTCGCGGTCTGGGCACCTGGGTAGCGGCCTCGTCAGCAGCCTTCGGAGTGTTCCTGATTCTGTTTGGATACTCGCGGATTTTCTGGGCCTCGGCAATCCTGCTCATTCCCGTGGGACTGTTCATGATGGTGCAGATGGCTGCGACCAACACGCTCATTCAGTCCATGGTTCCTGACGATCTGCGCGGACGCGTGATGTCGGTTTATTCCATGATGATGATGGGCATGGCGCCCCTGGGCGCACTACTCGCAGGCGGCCTCTCGGAGCGCGTAGGCGCTCCATTTACTGTCGCGATCGGCGGAATCTTGTCCATTCTGGGCTCCATCTGGTTCGGCATGAGATTGCCTGCAATTCGCGTGGAAGCTCGCCGCCTGATCATCGCTCAAGCTTACGCGGGCGGTGATCCGGCACAAGAGATCACCATTGTGCGTGAAGAATGATTCTGATCGCATACTAGAAATTAAATCTGCAAAGGACGTGTGGCACAGGCAGCCTCGAGAAGTTAAATCAGGGAAGATAAGCACATTAAGGCTGCGAGCTGACAGCTTGCTTCAAGGGACCGTAGCTGTAAGAAACCAGCGTTCACTTTCGAACACCTAATCCCAAAGCGGACATTCCATCGCCAACCGTCACCCGCTCAAAGCCTGAGCTACAAAGGATTTGCCAAGCAGCAGCTTTGGCAGAGTATCTGCTCCTACAGAACATCTATAGGACAAATCAAATGAAAACAATCTTGCCGATTCGAATCATTTCCGCGTTGCTGGTTTGCGCGGGCATTTGTGTGGCTGCCGATAAACCCAACGCGCAGCCGGCAGCTCATCCTGAGATGCTGGTTTCCACCCAATGGCTCGCTGACCGTCTTAACGATCCCAAAGTAGTCATCTTGCAGGCTGACGATGAGCGCACCGCCTACGACAAAGGACATATTCCCGGCGCGCGCCTGCTGCAGACGCAAGATTTTATCGTCGGCCATCAGGGGTTGATGGACGAGCTTCCCTCTACGGACAAACTAAAAGAAACTTTTCAAAAGCTCGGCGTCAGTGACGATTCGCGCGTCATTATCTACACCAGTGAGTGGTATCCGGGCGCCGCCCGCGTCTATTACACGCTGGACTATCTCGGCCACGAGAATACCGCTCTGCTCGACGGGAGCATTGACCGGTGGAAGGCCGAGAACCGCGCCCTCAGCACGGAATCGCCTATGGTCACGGCAGGAAGCTTTACTCCCCACGTGAATGAACATGTGCGCGCGCTGCTTGCCGACGCTAAAGCCGCAACCCAAAATGACAGCTCCACGCTGCTCGTCGACTCGCGTCCGGCGAGGCGTTACAAGCAGGGACATCTTCCCGGTGCCGTGCCGATCTTTTGGGAGGAGACCGTACTCAGTCCCAAAGACCCGGTTTTCCTTTCCCCCGACAAATTGCGAGCGCTGTTCACCTCCCGCGGAGTGACTCCCGGCCATAAGGTGATTACGTATTGCGAAGTTGGACTTCAGGCCTCGCACAATTATTTTGTGGCAAAGTATCTGGGATACGATGCCGCCATGTACGACGGCTCGTTTTACGAGTGGAACGACATTGAGCATCAACCGTTAGTAAAAGGCACTTCGCGGCGTTGACGATACGTCTCCATCAAGCTGTCGTGCTGAAGCCCGCCTGAGGCGGGCGAAGGATCTCCTGCGATGCGCCGGATGAAATTGCCGGTGCAAGGCTCCTCAACCGAAAATCCGCGGCCGAAGAGCCCCTAATCTGCAACGGCAACCGAAGTATCTCGTAGAGATCCTTCCTCCTCACGATCAACTCCGCTCAAGCGGAGTTGATCGGTCGTCGTCAGGATGACAAATTTTGAAGTAAGCCAAAATGAGATCGTACCCTGATACAAGGCGGGTATTCCGACTGACTTGCGTTGCCTGCCTGCTCGGTCTCGTTTTCACTCCCATTTTTTCCATGGCGCAAACCAGCTCCAACGACGTAAACACCAGCATGCTAGTCTCCACCACCTGGCTGGCCAGCCACCTGCACGATCCCAATCTCGTTATCTTGTGCGTTGCCGACAATGCTGACTTCTACTCTGGCGGACATGTCCCCGGCGCACGTCTGATCCGATCCTCTGAGCTGATGATCACGCGCGATGGCATTCCCAATGAACTTCCGCCTGCCGCCGCATTGAAAAACCTCTTCGAACGAGCCGGCGTGAACAATAGCTCCCGCATTGTTCTCTATGGAGAACGCTCCGGCATACTGGCGGCGCGCGCCTATTTCACCTTGGACTACCTGGGAGTTACCGCTAACGCGGCCTTGCTCGATGGGGGAATCGAGAAGTGGCGGGCGGAGCATCGCGAAGAAACGCAGGAGATGCCGCAGATCAAACCCGGCTCGCTCGCCATCCGGCTGGACCCGTCAGTTTCCGTCGACAGCGCCGAAATCGCGCAGGCAATCCATTCAAAATCACCTTCCATCGTGCTGCTCGATGCGCGTCCCAACGCACAATTCACTGGCGCAAACTTTTCTGAAGATGTGCCCAAGGCCGGACACATTCCCGGTTCCAGGAATCTCTTTTGGCGCGACACGCTCAGAAATGGGGATATTCCCGTCCTTCGTCCGGCATCTGAGCTGCGCGAGATGCTGCAGGCGCGCGGAGCTACAGCGGACAAACAAATCGTCACCTACTGCCGCACCGGCGTGCAGTCTTCATTCGACTACTTCGTCGCGAAGTATTTGGGATACCCAGTTCGCATGTACGACGGCTCATTCTTCGATTGGGCGCGCAAAAATCTGCCGGTGGAAAAATCAAAACAGTGACAACATGCGGCGTATTATCCTGACGTGCCGGAGGAAAACCAAACTCGATCGGGAAAGAACATCCAACTCCTTCGCCGAGCGCTCAAGCTGTTTCACTCACATTGGCGAGAAATTTCGAGGCTCCTACTGCCACCGTCGGCTTTCGCATATGCCTTCGGCTGGGCTGCGGATCAGCAAATCACCCAAATACGAAAAACCTTCCATGAAAATCTCCTCAGTTTGGCACAACAGAAAGGATTTCTCGGAATTGAGACTGCCGCACTGCCTCTCCAAGCGTGGTTTCTCCTGAAGCAGTGGCTAATTTGGATTTGTTACTGCTTTGCTTTGGTGGGTGTGTGCGTGCTCGTGGCGCGGATGAAGGACTTGAATGCATCGAGTTATGGTTCTGAGTTCAGTGTGATACGTGAGCACCCGGCAAATTTCTTAAAGTCGGCAACATTGTTCTTTTTAGTGCTGGCGATTGCTTTTGTCGGAATGATAATGATTGTTACCGGCACGACGGAATTGCAGCTTCAGTTCAAAATACCTTTCTTTATCTATGAGTCACCGGTCGTCTGGATCCTGTCTATGGCGCTGATTTCGGCCGTCATTGTTCGTTGGATTTTAGCGGTGCCAATCGCCACGCTAATTGGGCTCCCGTTTCGCAAGGCGCTTAGGTTAAGTGATCAACTCACTGACGGAGTCTCTATTCCTTTATGGATTTGCGTCATGGAATCCGAGATCGTTGGCTATATCGCTGCAATCCTTCCATTTTGGCTCGCCGCGATCGTGCTAAGCGGGGCATCGTTGACTAAGCCGGAGTACTACATCATTGAGGTCTTTTCCTTTATCAGTTTTGCGCTCTCACAAGCCCCACTCATGATTTCAATCGGCTTGATTTTGGAAGAGAAGCGCATTGCGATTTCACCAAACACCTCGCTGGCTGCTGAGCTTTCGAAAGCCTGAGCCGTTGTTCGGATGCCTTGACAAAGAACGCACTTTCGCTTCAACCCTCTATCACCTATACTGCCGCCGCCCAAACTTGCGCTTGGAGACTTCCCTATGACGCGGCGTTCTCTTCGTCCGGTTCAACTGTTCTTGATCTGTTGCGGTTGCATCCTGCTGGTCGCATTGCGCGCGGCGGACGTTCCTCCTGCAGCGCAGCCGCCAATCGCTAAGAAAGTTCCCAAGGTCACCACCATCAACGGTCACGAGCTGGTCGACAACTATTTCTGGCTGCGCGACAAGAAGAATCCTGAAGTGCGCGCTTATCTGGAAGCCGAGAACGCCTACACCGACGCCGTGATGAAGCCCACCGAACCGTTTCAAAAAAAGCTCTATGGAGAGCTGTTGAGCCGGGTGAAAGAATCAGATGTCGATGTTCCCTACAAGCAGGGCGAGTATTTCTATTATTCACGCACTGAAACCGGCAAGCAGTATCCCATCCGCTGCCGCAAGAAGGGCAGCCTCAGCGCGCCGGAAGAAGTGGTGCTTGATGCCAACGAACTGGCCAAAGGTCAAAGTTTCATGGCCATCGGCGCTTACGAAGTCAGTGAAGACGGAAATCTGCTGGCTTATTCCACTGACAATACCGGCTTTCGCCAATACACCCTCGCGGTGAAGGACCTGCGCACAGGAAAGCTGTTGCCCGACCACGCTGAGAAAACTGGTTCCGTGGTGTGGGCCAATGACAATAAGACGCTCTTCTACACCGTAGAGGATCCGGCCAAGCGCCAGTATCGGCTTTATCGCCATGCGGTCGGAACTGCCGGCCCCGACGATCTTGTGTACGAAGAAAAGGACGAGCGCTTTGACCTATTCGCCGCAAAACCGCGCAGCAAGAACTACATTTTCCTGGTTTCAGGCAGCCACACCACCACGGAAGCCCGCTACATTCCCGCGGATGAGCCTATGGCGGAATGGAAGGTGATCGAGCCGCGCAAGCAGGGTGTCGAGTACTATCCCGACGCGCACGACGATTCCTTCTACATCCGCGTAAACGACACCGGACGCAACTTCCGGCTGGTGAAAGCTCCGGCAAGCACGCCGGACAAAGCCAATTGGGTAGAAGTAGTGCCACAGCGCAGCGATGTGATGCTCGACGACACTGACTTTTTCAAGAACTACTACGTCACCTACGAACGCGAGAATGGACTGCCGCAGATTCGCGTGACCGATTTGCGCAGCGGACTCTCGCGCCGGCTGAATTTTCCGGAGCCCGCGTACGTCACCTTCTCCTACATTAACCGCGAGTACGACACCAGCAAGTTCCGCTACAGCTACCAGTCGTTCATCACGCCACAGTCAATCTACGAATACGATATGGCCGACGGCGCTACAAGCTTGCTGAAGCAGCGGGAGGTGCCCGGTGGTTACGATCGCTCCCGCTATGAAGTCGCGCAGATCTACGCGCCTGCCTCCGACGGCGTGAAGGTTCCCATTTCTGTCGTTTATCTGAAGGGCTCGAAGCTCGACGGCAAGGGTCCGCTGTATCTCTACGGATACGGCTCCTACGGCATCTCCAATGACATTTTCTTCAACTCCAACATCTTCAGCCTGGTGGATCGCGGGGTGGTCTATGCCGTCGCCCACATCCGCGGCGGAGGCGAGATGGGCAAGGCCTGGCACGATGCCGGACGCATGATGCACAAGAAGACCACCTTCACCGACTTCATCTCTTGCGCCGAATACCTGGTTGCTCACGGCTACGGCTCCAAAGATCGCCTGGTGATCGAAGGCGCCAGCGCCGGAGGATTGCTGATGGGCGCAGTGACTAACATGCGGCCCGACCTGTTCAAGGCTGTCGTCGCTAAGGTCCCGTTTGTGGACGTGATGAATACCATGCTCGATGAGTCATTGCCGCTGACAGTTGGGGAATTCGAGGAGTGGGGCAATCCTAAAGAGAAGCCTGCGTTCGATTACATGGTCACCTACTCCCCATATGACAACATCGTCGCTAAAAATTATCCCGACATGCTGGTGAAAACGTCTTTCAACGACAGTCAGGTGATGTACTGGGAGCCGGCCAAATATGTCGCCAAAATGCGTGCCACCCGCACCGACCACAACACCCTGATCCTCAAAACCAACATGGGAGCCGGCCACGGAGGCGCCTCCGGTCGTTACGACCGCCTCAAAGATGCGGCGTTTGACTACGCGTTCATCTTGCGGGAAATGGGAGTCCGGGAGTGAAGGGAATGTAGGGTTGAGACGTGCTTTTCCGGTAAACTCAGCTGGGGAAAATCCCTGCTAATTTCCCTGCTAATCTCTCGAATCCTACCAAAATGACTATAAGTTCCCGGATTGCAGCAGGTTGAAAAGAAATCCAAAAATTCCCTGCTAATTCCCTGCTGTTTTCCACAGTTTGCGAATTTTGGGCAGAATTCGATAACTCTGGAGTTCAACGGAAAAGATTCCCTGCATTTTTCCCTGTTCTGGACGGATTCGGCCGTATTCGCGCCTTGTAAAATCCTTCTTGCCCCATGCACACGATCCTGGTAGTCGATGACGAAGCCGACATTCGCAAATCCCTGAGCGGGGTGCTGGAGGACGAGGGTTTCAAGGTCTCCACTGTAGGCAGCGGCGAGGCTTGTCTGGAGGCCTTGCAGACGCGGTCCTACGAGGTAGTGCTGCTGGACATATGGCTGCCCGGAATTGACGGTCTGGAGACTCTGCAGCGCATCAAGGAGCACGAGGACGCTCCCGAGGTCATCATCATCTCCGGCCACGGGACGATCGAAACCGCGGTCCGCGCGACCAAGCTGGGCGCCTACGATTTTCTGGAAAAGCCGCTCTCGCTCGAGCGCACGTTGATCGTGCTCAAGCACGCGATCGAGGCCCGGCGCTTGCGCGAAGAAAATCGCGAGTTCCGCAAACAACTGCAGTCGCGCAGCGTAATCGTCGGCGATAGCGTGCCCACCAAGGCATTGCGGCAGCAGATCGGCGTGATGGCTCCCACAAATGGCCGGGTTTTGATCTATGGCGAATCGGGCACGGGAAAAGAGCTGGTCGCGCTGGCCATTCACAATCAGAGCCTGCGTCGCGACAATCTGTTTGTCGAACTGAACTGCGCCGCGATTCCTGAGGACTACATCGAAACGGAATTGTTCGGATACCGCAATTCCGCCGTTCCCGGCGCCAGCGCAGAGAAGACTGGGACCTTCGAACGCGCGGACGGAGGCACGCTCTTCCTCGATGAAGTTGGCGATATGAGCCTGAAGACGCAGTCCAAGGTGCTGCGAACACTCGACGAGCAACGTTTTACGCCGGTGGGAGCCAGTGACGCGGTCACAGTTGATGTCCGGCTGATTGCCGCGACCAACAAGAATCTCGAAGAGGAGATCGCTCGCGGAAACTTTCGCGAAGACCTCTTCTATCGGCTCAACGTAATTCCCTTCTACGTTCCGCCTCTCCGCGAGCGTCGCGAAGATATTCCCCTTTTGGCGCGATACTTCCTGAAGGAGTTTTCCTCGCGCTACAGCCGGCGCATGCGCGAGATCACCGATGAAGCGATCGAGATCCTGATGCGTTATGCCTGGCCAGGAAATGTCCGCGAACTGCGCAATGTGATCGAGCGCCTGGTGATCATGAACCCGGCCGTCGGCAAGCTGGAACGCAAACACCTGCCGCCGCTGGTGTATAGAGACGGCAGCCGCCGCACGCTTCCCGAATTCTCTTCGCTATCCCAGGCCCGCGCAGCCTATGAACGCGATTACATCCTGAAGAAATTAGACGAGAACCACGGTAACATCAGCCGCGCTGCCGAAGTGCTCGGCCTCGAACGTAGCCACATGTACAGAAAAATGAGAACGCTGGGAATCTCCGTCAAGGAATAGTCAGGGAGGGTAAACCAAACCGGCCTCCGTGGTTGGCGGAGGCCGGACTCTGGGGGAGGACTGCAGGCTAGCTCACGGCGCCCACAGGAGTCTTGACCCGGCTGGGATCGGCTTCGCCGAGAAAGTATTTGATCTTGTCGAGCAGCGCAGGAAACAAATCTTCTTTTTGCAGGCACGCAGCAACATCTTTGCCGCCGTCAATCGGCCCATACCCGGTCACAATGATCACTGGCGTCGACGGGCTCTTTTCCCGCACACGATGCGCGAGTTCGACGCCGTTCATTCCTTCCATGCGGAAGTCAGTCACCAGAATGTCGAAGTCCTGCTGATCGAATTTCTCCAGCGCTTCCTTGGCGCTGTAGGCACTCACAGCCTTATAGCCCTGCATCTCCAGTATCTCGCAGCTCAGTCGCGCCAATACTTCGTGGTCGTCTACAAACAGGATGGCTTTCATGCCCAATGCATCCTTTCTAGCTACTTGCAGGTTCTCTTGCTAAACGACAGACGACACCACGAACGTGAACAACACCGAGGCACCAGGGCGGGAGAGGAACAAACCCCCAGTCCAACATGGTTGGTTTCCAGAGATAGCAAAAAGGATGCCTGCTGCACCCAGACATCTTAGAACATTACGAACGGGTTGGCCTCCATTGCCGCAGGCTAGCGTCTATGCTAACGTCAAATTCGCCTAGCAGCAGTTTTTTGCCCTTCCGCAAAGCGATTGGGCGGTTAGCTCAGTTGGTTAGAGCGCCTGCCTTACAAGCAGGAGGTCGCAGGTTCGAGCCCTGCACTGCCCACCACTTCCAAGCCCAGAAATCGCGCGACATTCGCTACTTCGGTCGCTGACCCAAAACCGGAGTCTCATCGGCGCCTTCAGGTTTGCCTTTGACCTTCTGCGGAATCCAGGCCGAGGCATTCGCCGGCGCATTAGGATTTACGCCGAAATCCCAAACATACATATTGATCGTCTTGGGATCGAGCATCTCCACTACCGCGTACTCACCGGGAGCCAGCGGGCCCGTCGGCGTGAGCTTCAGCCACTCGCCTCCATTCACGATTTCGGCGGTGGTAGGAACAATGTCTTCCCGGCTGCTGACTTTACCCAGCAGCGAGATCTTCACGGTGCTTATCACGCGCGTGTCCTTCTTCGGCTGCACGCGGACAATCTTGAAGCGGTCCGGCCGATTCAACTCAGACGTCTTGTTGCCTTCATCATTGGTCTCATCCGCTACCACGTCCACGTAGATCGCCGGACGGTCCTCATGCGCCTGCACCTGGGAGTGCAGGCCCTTGAGCTCGATGCTCTCTTTCGATCCGGTGGGAATGGGATTGATAACCGCATGAACAATGTTCTTTCCGGTCTGCTTATTCAGCTCTCCCCCGTTCTGAACGATTTCGACCAGTTGCGGCTGGTTGCGGTACTGGTCCAGCAGAAACACGCCTCCCGAATCGGGCAGATGCAAGCCGGGCGCAACCTGCGGACGCTTGGCCTCGTCGGCTGCTCGTTCTGCCTTCTCATCGGCGTCGGCCTGCTGGATCTCAGCGGCGCTGGCATTGGGATTTGCGCCGTGCGGGTTCTGTTGATTGAACTTGTTGGTAGCGTCCCAGTCGATCAGGCTCTTAGGGACATCTTCCCACTCGTAGCGCTCGGCACTGTAGTAATGAACGCGGTCACCCTGAATCTCCCACTTAGTCGCAAGCTGGTAAGTGCCGTCCTTCAGGACCAGCCGCTTAGCGCTCTGTTGCGCGTGCAAAGGGAGCAGGGAGATGGCAGCGATAATCGCGAGAATCACATAACGTGCAACTTTAGACATATGCTCCAAAAATTTCCTGCAGTAGCTTTACCACAGAGGGAACGGAGGCGCACAAAGAAGAAGAATGGAATTCCGAATCCTTGATTTCAAATCCCCAGATCACCCGATCGCAAAATCACCCGATCTTCCGTGTCTCCGTGCCTCCGTGGTGAAAGCCTTTTCCCAGAAATTCACAATTCCTTCACAGCCCGACTTCTGCCATAATTGATTGTGCACCCCAATGTGGTTCAACCCGGCCCAGCCTGGAAAGGCTCGGGGCCGAGTCTCTGGATCGCAGTTACATTCACGGGGGCGCAAAGTTCCCACTACAACCAGGCGAGGACAGAATGTCGGCAAAGTACATCTTTGTAACCGGCGGTGTGGTCTCTTCTCTCGGCAAAGGACTGGCCGCGGCTTCGATCGGCTGCTTGCTCGAAAGCCGCGGACTCAAAGTCAGTCTGCAGAAGTTTGATCCGTATCTCAACGTGGACCCCGGCACCATGTCGCCCTTCCAGCACGGCGAAGTCTTCGTCACCGACGACGGCGCCGAAACCGATCTCGACCTCGGCCACTACGAACGCTACACCCATGCCAAACTCAGCCGTGACAATAACCTTACTACTGGACGCATCTACGAGCAGATCATCACCAAGGAACGCCGCGGAGACTACCTCGGCAAGACCGTGCAAGTGATTCCCCACGTGACTAACGAGATCAAAGCGGCTATGAAGAAGGTCTCGCAGGATGTTGATGTATCACTTGTAGAAATTGGCGGAACTGTTGGCGACATCGAGTCTCTACCATTTATTGAAGCCATCCGTCAGATGCGCCAGGAGTTAGGGCGCGAGAACACCATCTTCGTCCACGTAACGCTGGTTCCCTGGATCGCCGCTGCAGGCGAACTGAAGACGAAGCCTACGCAACACTCAGTCAAGGAACTGCTCAGCGTGGGAATTCAGCCCGATATTCTGCTCTGCCGCACCGACCGTTTCCTCTCTAAGGAAATCAAGAGCAAGATTGCTCTCTTTTGCAACGTCGAAGAGCAGGCGGTGATCACTGCCAAAGACGTTGCATCGATTTACGAGGTTCCCTTGGTCTTTGCCCGTGAAGAGGTCGACACCCTGGCATTGAAGTACCTGCACTTGCAGGCGCCAGACCGGAATCTGTCGGCGTGGGAAGATCTGATGTCGCGTGTCTACAATCCAACGGATGAAGTCTCCATCGCAATTGTAGGTAAATACGTAGAGTACGAGGATTCATACAAATCCCTCAAAGAAGCCCTGGTACACGGCGCCCTGGCGCACAATCTCAAGCTGAACGTGACCTGGATCGAAGCTGAGGGTTTGGAGAGCAAAGATCCGGATGATCGCTCCTTTGAAGCGCAACTTGAAGGCTTCGATGGCATTCTCGTGCCTGGAGGATTTGGAAAGCGCGGCATCGCGGGAATGATCAACGCGATCCGCTACGCGCGCGAACGGCATGTTCCCTTTTTCGGGATTTGTCTTGGCATGCAGACCGCCTGCATCGAATACGCTCGCAACGTCTGCGGATTGGATGACGCAAATTCCAGTGAGTTTGACCCCAGCACACAGCATCGCATCATCTACAAGCTGCGAGAGCTCAAGGGCATCGACGAGCTCGGCGGTACCATGCGGCTGGGCGCCTGGGAATGCAAGCTCGAATCTGGCTCCATTGCAGCCGATGCATACGGCGCAGCCGAGATCAGCGAACGCCACCGCCATCGCTACGAGTTCAACCGCGAATATGAGGCTCTGCTCACTGGCGCAGGACTGCGCATCACCGGATCCACTCCGGACGGAACTTATGTTGAGATCGTTGAGGTCCCCGGACATCCATATTTCCTCGGGTGCCAGTTCCATCCAGAATTCAAATCAAAACCACTGGAGCCGCATCCGCTCTTCCGCGAGTTCATTCGGGCGTCACACGAGAAACGATTGCGCAATCGACAACAACAGGCAGAGGTGGAAGAAGAGCTGTTCCTGCGGCCGCGGCGGTAGGCGCGCAAAGTCCTCCGAAGCAGGTGATCACCGCTGGAAATTGTCATCCTGAACGAAGTGAAGGATCTGCTGTTCTCTTTCTGAGCAACGACAGCGTAAAATTTCCCGCCAAAGCCGATGATGCGCGAATATCACTTCTACGTGTACATGATGTCCAGCAAGTCTCGCGTTCTCTACACTGGCGTAACAACGATCTGTTTACGCGCGTTTACCAGCACAAGAATGATGAACTTGAGAGTTTCACAAAGAAATACAGGGTTCACCGACTCGTATATTTTGAGCGTTACAGGTACGTAAAGAATGCGATCGCACGTGAAAAGGAAATCAAGGCATGGCGGCGGGAGAAACGAGTCGCGTTGATTACGAGTATCAATCCCACCTGGGAAGACCTTGCAGAGCAGTGGAATAACAAAGGCGAACAGCAGATCCCTCGTCCGCTGCGCGGCCTTCGGGATGACAATTCAGAAGAGCGATATTTTTCGACGAACTCGTGAAAACCGCAGACTTCGAAATCGGCAACGTGCACGTAGGCTCCGGCGAGCTCTTTCTCATCGCCGGCCCGTGCGTCATCGAGAGCGAAGCTCACGTCATGAAAATGGCGGAAGCAATCAGCACGATCACCCACCAGTTGAAGATGGCCTACATCTTCAAAGCGTCTTACGACAAAGCCAATCGCACCTCGCTAAACAGCTTTCGCGGGCCTGGCGTAAAGGAAGGCGCGCGCATCCTGCGAAAAGTCGCGGAGGGTTCTCGAGTGCCGGTGCTGACCGATATCCATGAGCCTGAGCACGCAGAACCCGTTGCCGAAGCGGTGGACGTGCTGCAAATCCCAGCTTTTCTATGCCGGCAGACTGACCTGCTGATCGCGGCGGCGAAGACCGGCCGCGCCAT
>DATNAF010000144.1:0-5166 GCA_035572845.1 Terriglobales bacterium | reverse complement strand
GCGACCTCGGTCCAGATTACTTCGATAAGCTGCATCCTGTGCGGCTGAAGAACAGACTGGTGAAACGGCTGGAAGGACTCGGCTTCCAAGTTACCTTGGAAGCCCGATCCCTCCCAGCCTAGAAGTTATTTTCGAAGGAATGAGCTTTGCGGTGTCGTCGTCGTGGCCCGACGTCCAGCGCCGCCGCCCAAATCCAGCCGCTTTCGCTGTCGGCAGCAACGGCTGAGAGCCATCTCCGTACCGTAATGCGGTTAACACCCACGGCAGATCCGATTTCTTTGAGGGTTTGTCCCATTCGTCTCAAGCGGAGAGCTTCCGCGACTTTGGCATCGTCCTTCTTGGTTGTGGCCGCAGCTCCCCGCGCATTGAGTGTGCTAGGTTCCGTCTCCGTTACGAGGTGGTCTGGGTTCACGCACGCATGGTTGCCACAAGTCTGCAAGACAGCACACCTGGCCGGAATTTCGCCCTTCGCGTCCTCGTATGCCCAGCGGTGCGCGTACCCGCTCTTCCCGTTGCGCGTCGCCATTCCGTGTCCGCTGCGAGGATGTTTGGCTAAGAGCCAGTTCCAACACTCGGTTTCGGGGTCGACAGTCCAACGCTGCCGTTTAAGGGGTCTGCCGTTCTTATTCACGAGAGCAGCAATTGTTGAAGGATATCGTAGTCCGTCGTTCTGGCCGTCCGCCGAGTCTCTGTGCTTCGCGCCGTGCTCCGGCGTTCCCCGAACATCACGGATTCGCCACCAACTTGTCGGTATCGATGTGGCCTTTTGAAAGCGAGAGGCGAAACCGAGCGCAAATGCATGGTCGGCGGCGGCGTGCGATGGCACAGACCCGCTGTTTCAGCGACGGAGGCCCGCGCGCCCGGAACCTGGAAGAGAATCACTATCAGAAGAGTGTGTCAGCCTGCGTGAGGCGCTCACGGACTTCCAGCTTCTCGCGCGTGGTCGCCGCTCCCACGATTAGCGGCGTTTCTGAGAATCCCTACCCGGGACGTCGCGATTTGAGTCTGTCAGTTCTGATATAACTGTTGACTTCGCATAGCGATAACAACGTACATTTCCCCGCGAACTGCGGCATCGCTACCGCCCAGCCGGTCATCCTACGAAAAATCCCACGAAAAATGCTGCCGAAAACTAGGGTGGATTCATAGAGATAGATTCAGGCGGGTGGGTCCGAGGAGTTGTTTTTATGGCGGCACGGGAGGCCTCTACTGGCGCACTTACAGGGACGTCCCAGTCGCCGTTTAAGAGGGCTCGGCGGGGGCGAATCCGCTCCGGATTCGGCCGAGGCGCGACTGCAGAGACCGGCGGAGCCTCCCGTTCGAGCTCTAGTGTCGGTGCGGGCGCTTCCTGCAGATTCACATAGAAACCGAGGCGCGTCAGCCGCTGGACGAGGCGATTCACTACCTTGGGTTTATTCTGGCGGTCGAAATAATCCGAACCTAACTCGCGGTACTCTTCGCCACGGCTGAGCATCGTGTAAGCAACCAACAGCAGTTGATGAGCCAGCGCAAAGATATTCCAGCCTCTGATTCGCTGGGTGGCTCCTCCTAGCCTCCCCTTTTTTCACCCCCGATGATGGCGACCCCCAGGGTTGTCATTCTTGTTCACAAAAGTAGAAAAAGAATTTTCTCTCCTGCTTTGAAGGGGTTAGCTCCCGAATGTACACCAGCAGCGTGACCCTGCCGGTAAGCTCGTGTGCGTAAGAGACTTCGGAGCACGACGCGCCGTCATCGTGATCTGGATCTTGTGCGCGGAATCGGCTTCCGCAACAAACAACAAAGGGGACACACACATGATAATGACCGAAACTAGCATTTCAACTGACCAGAGGTCGTTCGGGATTGCAGGCTTAACTCGATCTGAGCTTCACGAAATTCAATTGGTTATTGAGGCTCTTAGGAGACCCAATTCGGATATTGAACGCATTTCAGAAAGAGCGGAAGGCGCAGAACGAGCACCTGACCAGTCAGAATGTGATGAAGCCGAACGCAACACTGTCAGCACGGATGCTGGAATGACGCCCCAATCCTGTCGTGCTCCGGTTCCGGCTGCGGGCAACCAGTCTGGAAACCAATCGAACACTTACCCGATGAAAGCGCTCTACTCGGAAAGAACGGGCAATTGCAGCATCCTTGACGCGCAGCGCCGAACGCGGCGATTCCTGGCGATCAGAAATCTTTACGTGTTATTGCCAAAACGAGCATTTGACCGTATACCAGGTACCCGGAGAACTGGCCGCCTTCGTTCACAAAATCGTGTCTTGTTGGTCGGCGGTCCGTAAACTGTAAGCCAGATACGACAAATTGCCGTGGCATTCTAGTGTTCGGCGACTCGGACAGAACACACATTTGAAGCCTTTGCCGGGTGGCCGGTAAGCCGCTGGCGGCGGATTACGAGTGATCAGGGACATCCATGATAGGTCTACGTCAAGGGGAGACGGAGATCTCCCTGCCTCTTGTAAAGGCATGCTGATGTCAACGCCAGTTGTTCCCGTCGGAGCCGCCCAATACGGTCGTCAAAATCAGAACCGCGCGGAGGGGACAAGGGCGCGTTTTGTGCGGCGTTGCGGACCCTTGCCCGCGAGCACGGTTCTGGTATCACGGTCAGCGCGTGGGCGGATCTGCGGGGCAACTGGCGTCTTCAAGTTCCTGTTGGTGAGCTCAAGGTTGCGTTCAAGCGTAGGTAACATCTTTGTGGCCTCACGGCCTGGGTTCCCGCTTCAGCAGAACCAGACATCCATTTGCGGTCTCGGGGTTACACCCTCACCGATGATTGAGTTGTGGTTCAACCGGCCGGCCCTGAAACAATTAGTGGAGGTCTCAGGAGCCCGTGCTCCGTATGCCTAGTCCGCGATCGGCAGAGCCCGGCCGGGATGTTACAGTGCTTGAATTCGGCTTACGAAATCAAATCCCCACTCAGTTGCACCTGGCTAGCGGCGGGGGCTGCGGCAGAAACAGGCGATCTCCTCGATCAACCGCCAGGAGATACGAAGCCAACTTCCGTGCGATCGCCAGCGTGGCTCGGTTGTGGTTGCCTTTTTGCTTTTGTTGGTCATACAGCAATGCGAACTCCGGATGCCAGCGCGGAGCGACTTTTGCTGCTTCAATAAGAGTGGTCTGCAAGTGTTTGTTCCGCTACTTCGAGATTGGCGTTCTCTGCAACTTACCTGCAGAACTCTGCTCGGCGCCGCACAAGCCGCAATAGCTGATCGCAGCCTTTTGAGAGGCGAACCGCCCCACATCACCAATTTCCAAAGCCCACGTCAGAGCCAAAATGATGCCGACCCCCGGAATGCTCATCAGGCGACTGACACGTCCGGCTAGGAGAGAGTCAGTTTCCAGTATGCGCACGAGATCGCGATTCATGCTGCGTAACGCCTCGATCACGTTCCTGCCCAGCCGAAGCAGCCCTGGAAGCCTCTCCGGCATAGCGGCGGCTTGAGTATCGAGAAAGTCTTCGAAGTACTTCTTGCTGATATGCAGTTTTTTCTTGTTATATGGAATGCCCGTCTCCATGAGCATGGCGGCCATCTTGTTTTTGGTCTGAGTGCTCTGCCTCACCAGCACGTTTCGATATCGCAAAACTCGACGGCGGTCCCGAGTTTCCCGGCTGGCCATGTGGCATTCGGGGAAGTAGTTACACCGCAGAAGATCGGGAAGTTTGCGAGCATCAATCTCGTCATTCTTCCGCTTTCCGGCGAAGATTGCCTTCAACATCGCTGGATGCGCCACCTTGACGGAGATATCTTTCGCCGTGAGATGGTCATATACCCATGCGGTAAACAGCGTCGATTCGAGGCCCACCACACAAGGTGCAGGTATATCCGCTAGCAGCTCGTCCAGTGCCTTCCGCAGAGCAGTGACGGAACCCTCCCGCAAGATCGTTCCATCGGGACTACGCACACAAAAATCGTCCGTTTGTGCACGTCAAAGCCAACGTAATTTATAGGTCTCGGTCATCTCCAGTTCAGAAGTTTATGATCCGCTGGTGCCGAACTAAACACCAAACCTATACATCCAAACAATTAGAATTCAGCCCGGGACAATTAAAATTCCCGGGGGCATATATGGACTCAGCCGCTCGACTCTCCCGATGTAGTAAAAGTGTTTCCGGCAAAGAACAGTTCGGAAAATCGTAATCCGGGGTCTGCTGGCTAAATTGCCGTAAGGGCGAAAACGTTTCATCAAAGGACATTAGACGTTTTAGACCCCACTCGCGCCGATGCCGATTAATGCATCTGAATATCGGCTCGAAAGCAAATTCTAGTCTCCCGTTTCTAAAATTTCTTTATATTTGCTGACCTTCCTGATAATCTGGCTGGCACTGGCGACCCACTGAAATGGACGAGGGCTGCTGGTGTGGTGGCGGATGTAGTCGCGGATCGCTTTGATCAGGTCACGAACGCTGCGGAAGGTACCTCGGCGGATTCTCTTCCGCGTAATGTCGGCGAACCAGCGTTCGACTTGATTGAGCCACGAGGAGCTGGTCGGCGTGAAGTGCACGTGATAGCGCGGACGCTTGGTCAACCACTTCTTTACTTCAGAATGCTTATGGGTTCCGTAATTATCCAGCACGAGATGGATCTCCAAGCCGGGATTGACTGATTGATCAATCCGATTGAGAAACCGCAGGAACTCCTGATGCCGGTGCCTCGGTTGGCATTCGCCGATAACAGTTCCTTCGAGAACATTCAATGCGGCAAACAAGGTGGTGGTTCCGTGCCGCTCGTAATCGTGCGTTTGCCGCGCGGGCAGGCCGGGCCGGAGCGGAAGGATCGGCTGCGTCCGGTCGAGCGCCTGAATCTGGCTTTTCTCATCCACGCTCAGCACGATCGCTTTATCTGGTGGGTTCATGTACAGTCCCACGATGTCGCGAACCTTCGGAGCAAACTCCGGATCGTTGCTGAACTTGAACGACTCCACCCGATGGGGCTGCAGCTTGTGCTTCTTCCAGATCCGCTGCACCGTTGCCGAACTCACCTTCTGGCTTGCTGCCATGGCACGTACGCTCCAATGCGTGGCATTTTTCGGGATCGTTTTCATCGTTGCTTCCACGATGGCCACCTCCTGCTCGCCAGAGATCCGTTTGGGGCGGCCACTGCGCGGCCGTTCTTCGAGAAGCCCCTTCAGCCCATCACTTTCATACCGCTTCCGCCACAACAGCAC
>DATNAF010000143.1:0-2926 GCA_035572845.1 Terriglobales bacterium | reverse complement strand
CAAAGAAAAAGCAAGCTTTCATGCGGGAGTTCGTGGGGCAGAGGGTTGAAGCGATCACCCTCAACCTGATGTCTGAAGCTACCGACGAAAACGGAATATGTACGGAAGCTCTGACGGACAATTACCTAAAGCTCAAGATACGGGGAAGACACCAACCTAATCGCTGGCTGAACACCCATATCTCTAATTCCGACAACGATCACCTGGTCGGAATAGTTCCTCCGATATCGAATTCGCTAATTAATTTCCGAACTGCCTCTACATAAATGCCACGCGGGCTTCTCAGGTAATCTCGTGAGATCATGGGAGGCTCACCATTTCACTTATGAGACAAATTTTGCTTCCTTTAAGCCACGGCAGCAGTCCCATAGCTATGCAGATCACGAGAGTCGCATCTCTCCGAGAACGGGAGGGCACGGCTTTCAGCCGTGCCGTAACCTCTCGCGCCAGAATGTTATCGGCACGACTGGACGCCGTGCCCTCCCGTCGCTCGACATACACAAACACATTTCTCTCGATTCCCGCACTGCTTGCTTGTGTTTTCCTTCTTCTCTGCGCCTCCTTCGCTCAGACGCCAAATTCGGGCGCGACATCCGCGCCCACTGCACCCGCATCTACCGGCCACGCCGGCAGTCATGGTTATCTCGATCCTCTCCCGCAGGACACCGGCACTGCAGGCCTTAAGCAGGAACTTCGCAAGCTGCAAACCACCGGACGCCTGATGATGGTCACCGCACATCCGGACGATGAGGATGGCGGCTTGCTCACGCTCGAATCGCGCGGCAAGGGCGTGCAAACTTTATTGCTCACGCTCACGCGCGGAGAAGGCGGGCAGAATAAAACTGGGGACACGTTTTCCGATGAGCTCGGCATTCTGCGTACGCTTGAATTACTCGCTGCAGATCGTTATTACGGGGTCGAGCAGCGCTTCTCCCGGGTTGCTGACTTCGGATATTCAAAGACGCCCGAAGAAACTTTTCAAAAGTGGGGCGGGCACGACGTCCCGCTTGCGGACATCGTCCGCGTCATTCGCCAGTTCCGACCGGACGTGCTGATCGCGCGTTTCTCCGGCACCGACCGCGACGGCCATGGGCATCATCAGGCTTCAGCGATCCTGACCAAAGAGGCGTTCCGCGCCGCTGGCGATCCAAATCGCTTCCCCGAGCAGATCAAGGCGGGCCTGCAGCCCTGGCAACCGAAAAAGCTTTATATCGGAAATGTCTGCGGCTTCGGCGCGAGTACATGCGCCGACGAGAATTACACAATCAAGCTGAATACCGGCGAAGAGGACCCCGTGCTTGGCATGTCGTACTCGCAATTTGCGATTGAGGGCTTGCGTCATCAGGAGTCGCAGGGCCTGGGCGATTTGAAAATTCCATCCGGCCCGAGATTCGCGTTTTACAAGCTGGTAGATTCCGTGGTGCCCAACACGAAAGACGCGAACGGGCACGAGAAAGATCTATTCGATGGCATCGATACCAGCGTCGCCGGCGTTGCCGCAACTGTCAATCCCACGAGCGCTGCAAAAATTCGAGATGCCGCCGCCAAAATTGACGCTGCCGAAAAATCCGCTAATGTCGATTCTGATTCTATTGTCGCCCCGCTCGTCTCAGCGCTCAGTCTCTTGAATGGGGATGCCAACATCGCAGGCAAGACTTCCGAAGAGCGCACCGCTCTGGTGAAAATCGAAGACAAGGAAATGCAGGCGCGCAAGGCAATCAACCTGGGTCTCGACGTCGATCTGAAAGCCTCAGTAGCTTCTCCAGCAGCTTCCGTTGATCACAAACCCATGCCGGCGATTTCTCCGGGTCAGGAATTTGCGGTAAAAGTGACCTTCCACAACGGATCACCGCATCCGCTGCAACTTGATGCCATCATTCTCGACGGCATGGTCACAGACCACGGCGCGGCCGTTGACGATCGCGGCAACAAGTCACCGGTTGCTCCCGGCCAAACTTACGAACACACGTTTCGACTGCACCTTCCGGAAAACATTCCATTCACCCAGCCAGGCTTTCATCGCAACGATCCGCAGCGCGACAGCATTTACACCATTGATCAACCTCAATTGATGAATACTCCATTCGTCTCCGTACCTCCCGCGATCGCAAAAGCAACTTTCAAGGTGATGGGAGCCGCTCGTCCCAAATCAGCCGCACGCTTGACCACGGCAAATCTTCCTGAAATTTCTTCGCCGGTTACGGTTGCCATGCCAGACCTTCCCGGAGTTCCGGACAAGCTGAAGCTCGCGGTCGTTCCCGCTTTTTCGGTGGCCATCGATCCCGGCAATCAAGTGGTGCCAACCAGCGTCACGAGTCCGATCAAAGTTAGTGTGAAGGTCAGCTCCAATTTGGAAGGAGCACAAACCGGCACGCTGCGACTGCAAGCCCCCCTCGATTCCAAAATCTCTCCACTACAACAGTCGGTTTCCTTTTCGCATCGCGGCGACGAGAAGACGTTCGATTTTCAGTTTTCTCCTTCGGCCATGAAACAGGGTGATGTGAAGCTTCGCGCCGTTCTCAGCAACGGGAACATGAATTACTCGGAGTCCTACACGCTCGTTACCCGCGAAGACCTCGGCTCTTTTTACTACTTCGAACCCGCAGTGCAGCACATCAGCATCGTGGATGTGAAAGTTCCGAAGGACCTCAAAGTCGGCTACGTCATGGGCGCAGGCGACGACATCGCGAGCGTGCTGCGGCAGGTCGGGATGAATGTGACGCTTGTCCCAGCAGACAAACTGGCGACAGAAAATCTCGCAGAATACGGGACCATTGTTCTTGGTGTGCGGGCTTATGACACCCAAAAAGAACTGGTCGCGAATAATCAGAAGCTGCTGGATTTTGTCTCAAACGGCGGAACTTTAATTGTGCAGAATAACAACAGCATTTCGGATTTCAACAGCGAGCACCTCACTCCGTATCCC
>DATNAF010000142.1:0-3897 GCA_035572845.1 Terriglobales bacterium | reverse complement strand
TCGGAGAAATGGTGATTCCACTGAGCGCTTCAAGCACGCACTGCATGCTTTGGTCCTGAGTCGGGATGTTCGATGGCGGCGTAGCCCAAGGGACATTCACGAAGTCAAAGAAGTCTGACATGTCGGGCTGCGCGGCATCGCGGGCTGTCAAACTAGGCAGATTGAAACGGGTCTCGATGAGCTTCAGCATCGCCGTGTAGTCCATGGGCTGGTGCGAAACGTAGTTCTTTTTGGAAAACGGCGAAACCACAATCACGGGTACGCGGAAGCCGGTAAAGAAGAAGCCGCAAATCGGATCCGTGCTGTCATTCGCGCACGCAGTTCCGTTTTGCGTAGAACCGTCGGTCGGAAATTGAATGGCATCCGGCGGAACCGCAGACTGCGGCGGAACGTGATCATAAAAACCGCCAGGCTCGTCATAGGTCAGAATGAGTACGGTGTCTTTCCATGAAGGGCTGGACATTAAGCCATTGATAATTCCTTCGATGTATTTTGCGCCGCTCTGCACACTGGGCGGGTGAACAATATCGGTGTCGTTCGAGTGCTCGTCCAGGCCGACGTAGCCCGCGGGTTCAAGAAACGAAACCTGCGGCAGGGTTTCATTTTGCATATCGCTCATCAATTGCGAAATGGAAGCGAAGTTGTTGGGCGTGTTGCTGAGCGCAACGCTGCCATAATTAAACTGCTTCAGGTAGCTGTATTTGGCCAGGCAGGATGGGTCAGTGCAATGACTCGCATCGGGGTGAACATAAATCTTCCAGCTCACGCCATTGTCCTGCATCTCCTGAATAATGGTCTTGCTGGTAAGGTGCTCATTTGCCTGCAATGGCGAAACATGACCCTGTGAGGTTGCTCCGTACAAGTACATCCGGTTGAGCTGGGTGCGCGACATGATCGGAGCAAACCACCTATCGGAGGTCGCGAAATTCGACGCCATGAAGTAGTAGTAATTCAACTGGTCGCCGGTGAAGTAACCCATTGCGCGGTGACCCAAAACGTCATAAAGGCTGGGGCTGCTCTGTTGTGCATCGTCGGCCGCGGTAATGACGAACCCGTCCATCGGCGCATTATTGGAATCCTGCGGATTGAAACGATTGCGATCGCGATGACTCTCAGCCCACGATGGGCTTGGATTCTCAGTGCAAGCTGTCTGCAAGTTGTAGGGGTTAATCACGGTCCCTGCGGGATCGGCGTCAGCTGAGGTTGTGGGTTCGGAATCGAAAGTAGTGCCGTTAGTGGCTTGCGGGAAGCTGTGTGATTGCCAGTAATCGGGCAAGTGGCCGAAGTAGTGATCGAACGATCGGTTTTCCTGCGTGACGATGATGATGTGTTTTATTGCAGTGATGTCATGCGCCATCTGAGCAAAGGTCGCGCTGACATTGGCGTTTTGATTGTTCGCGATCGCCAACTGACATGTCGAGCCGCTGCAGTCGCCAGTGAATCCAGAGAACGTGAATCCAGAAGCGGGCGTCGCTGTTAGTGTAACCGTGGTTCCGTTGTCGAAGCCAGCGCTGCAAGTCGATGGACAATTAATTCCAGCCGGACTGCTGGTAACCGTGCCCTGGCCGGAAACCGCGACCGTCACCTGTGCGGAATTGGTGGAAGCGGTCGCGAATGTTGCCGAAACTGACTGGTCACTCGAGAGCGTGATCTGACACGAAGTTCCGCTGCACGCTCCACCATATCCGGAAAATTGAAAACCCGCCGCGGCGCGCGCAGTCAGCGTAATGGACGTTCCAGATGTGAAGCTCGCCTCGCACGTTGTCGGGCAATTGATTCCAGAGGGGCTGCTGGTGACCGTGCCTGTGCCGGTGACCGCAACGGACAGTTGAAAACTCTTTGGGGGTGGCGGCGGAGCAGTACTGGTGTTACCTCCACAAGCAGTGAGAGCTAAAGCACAGGCCAGAGAAGCAGCAAAACCCGATACCCGAAAACTCACGCGATGCCAACCTTTAAACGGCTCGGTTTTTAGGTGCGAAACAGAGAAGCTCGGTTGCCTGCTGCTGGACCGGCCCGTCCGATGGGCGTTCCCAGTGACTCGATGACGGAGGATACCCTGTAGTAAGGGCAAGGCACTTGAATACCGCACCGTTTAGGGCAGGGTTCGAATTATCCCTGACTACGGTACCGCACAAGTGATCCCTTCGCAGATATTGCCGTCGTTATCACTATAAACGGGAACGTTCTACCACCCCTCGTACTGTCTCTAGAAACTTGGCTGTGGGTTCGGCCTTGTTGAGATAAACGTCGACACCGTCTAAGTTTTCCGGAATATCGCCCGAAAATAAGATGATAGGAATCTCGGGCTTGATTTTTCATGTCTCTGGCGAGCTGTGCACCGGTCGCTCGTTCTAGGAGATGGTCTGCAACCGTGGCGCAGATTGGAAACTGGTGGAGAGCTCTCACGGCTTCGCCGATGGTTGTTACGCTGATAACTTCGTAACTGTTGCGCTCAAGGACCTTTTTCGGAGCATATCGCTGGATTTCAGAGTGAAAGCACCTGGCAGGGTTGCTCTTGAGTATCCGGCTGCGCGACGAGCAGGGACACAATCCCAATGACTGTGAACATCCGAAAAGCAGCATCTTGACCGTTCGACGTTTTCGATTTCCACATTTAGGAACCATTCGCCTCCGACGGCCAGATTGGCGGGCGTCAAAGCAAACCATAAAAGACCGTACCCTAACGGCTTGGGGCTGGGCGCGCAGGCGCTCCGCTATTTCTTATTCTGCGAAATGTACTTGGTCCGGCTTTCGTGCACCATGCCCCAAGTTTCGCACCTAGTGCGAAAGTTGGGGCCTTGGCAGCACATCGAACTATTGCCGTTCTCCTACTTCGCTACGGAACTATGACCGGCAACCAGCTTCCAGGTGCCGTTCTGCCGGACAAAAGTATCGGTACTGAGGACAGTCTTGACGCGGTGTTCGCCTCGTACCATTCCATCATAAGTATCGGTATAGGTAGCGATCGCGGTGTTGTTGTCGTAGATGCGGACTTTGAGATCGCTGATTTGTTCGCTGTTCATCTTATTGTTGGTCGAGTCTTTTGCATCCGTCAATACTGATTCCTTAGTTGTCCAGATTCCGCCGCTGAAGCCGCCGGTCCAATCGTCGGCGTAATTCTTCTCGATAAAAGATGAATCTCCAGCGAGATTAGCTTTTACGCCATCGTTCTCAAGCTGGGTAATGGCTGCAACTGCCTGATCGTTTGTGGGTTGTTTTTTTGCTATCGCAATCGGGCTCAGAACGGCAGATACAACGATTAAAGCGAGAAGCGTAAGCATAATTCTTTTCATGGGATGTGATCCTTTCACGTCGTTGCGTGACTAAGGTGGAAAAACTTCAGATGGGCTGACTTAGCTCAGGAACCTGAAAGAGGAGAAGGTGGTGACCACCTCAAGTTCATTCTATCAGTTCAGTACTCGGAGTGGCGGAGTTGATGTGACTGTAATTACTCTGTGGGAAAATCGGGCTGATGCCGAAGCTTACAACACGACTACCTCTCCTGACTGTTAGGGAACGCCCAAGGTTCAAACCTCGGGCGTGGTCAACTCGAACTCCAATAGGATCGCCGTTCCCGCAGCTGCATAGAACTTTGTGTGTTTTCGCACGGGAAGGCGGTTAGCGCTCCGCCTTTTCGGTTAAAACGCCGAGTATTCGGAAAAATGGGCCGTGCGGAGGTTTCACTGTTCGCTCGGCCCTTTGTGCTGGAAAGTTTTAATGTGAACGCTTGCGGGCCTTCTCTTCGCGCTCCAATAGGCGATTAAGCTCGACGACAAGTGCCATCATCGTGTTTGAATCTTTTCATCACAGATTTGCTCGGCGAGGGATCGCCAATCTCTAGGTTGCGGGGTCATGGGAACCACCCTTCTATTTCCCTTAAGCTACTCTGGATAGAAA
>DATNAF010000141.1:0-11405 GCA_035572845.1 Terriglobales bacterium | reverse complement strand
AATCTTCCCCTTGAGCGGCAGGATTGCCTGGAAGCGGCGATCGCGCCCCTGTTTCGCAGTGCCACCGGCGGATTCGCCTTCGACTAGAAACAGTTCGCAGCGATCTGGCTGCCGTTCACTGCAATCTGCTAGTTTGCCGGGCAGTCCGCCACCATCCAGCGCGCCTTTTCGACGCGTCAGATCGCGAGCTTTGCGTGCCGCTTCACGAGCGCGGGCAGCGTCAACGGCCTTGTTGATGATCTTGCGAGCTACGGTTGGGTTCTGCTCGAGATATGCACCCAATCGCTCGTTCACGAATGCCTGCACGATGCCCGCAATGTCGGAATTCAGCTTGCCCTTGGTCTGGCCTTCGAACTGCGGCTGCGAGAGTTTCACGCTGATGACTGCGACCAGGCCTTCGCGAACGTCATCGCCAGTGAGATTTTCTTTTACATCTTTGAATAAACCCATCTGCTGGCCGGCATAGTTGATGGTGCGAGTCAGCGATGTGCGAAAGCCGGAAAGATGCGAGCCGCCATCAATCGTATTGATGTTGTTGGCAAAGCTGAAAACGCTTTCGGAATATCCGTCGTTATACTGTAGGCCAATCTCCATGGCCACTTTGTCGCGCTCGGCTTCCATGTAGATCGGCTTATCGTGAAGCACCGTCTTGCCGCGATTGAGGTGCTTGATAAATTCCGCAATCCCGCCGTTGTACTTGAACTCGGCTGACTTGGCTTCGCCGGTTTTCGAGTCGGTGGTGCGCTCATCGGTGAGGGTGATCAGCAGGCCTTTGTTGAGGAAAGCCAACTCGCGCAGGCGCTGCGCCAGAGTGTCATAGTTGTATTCCGTGGCTGTGAAAATGCTTTTGTCCGGCAGAAAGCGAACTTTGGTTCCGCGCTTAGCTTTTACCGCACCGGTCTTCTTCAGCTTGCTGGTGGGCTCGCCTTTTGAATATGTCTGCTCCCAGGTAAATCCATCCCGCCAAATTTCCAGCTCGAGTTCTTCGCTGAGCGCGTTCACGCACGAGACACCAACCCCGTGCAATCCGCCGGAAACTTTGTACGTTGACGAATCGAACTTACCGCCGGCGTGCAGCTTGGTCATCACGACCTGAGCGGCAGGAACTTTCTCGCCGTCAAGATCCATCATCTCAACGGGAATCCCGCGGCCGTTGTCGACTACAGTGATCGAGTTATCAATATGAATGGTGACTTCGATTTTGTCAGCATGTCCTGCGAGGGCTTCATCAACCGAGTTGTCGACGACTTCATAGACCAGATGATGCAGTCCAAGCTCGCCGGTCGAGCCAATGTACATAGCCGGACGCTTGCGGACAGCTTCCATCCCGCCGAGGACCTTAATGGAGTCGGCGTTGTAATCACCATTGCCGTTCGCGGCGGCTCTGGCGTTCTTGGCTTTCGTTTCCTGGGCTTTTTCTTCCAGGAGTGCGGCTGCATTAATCTCTTTGGTCGCCATTCAGATTGGGGGAGAGCGCTGGTTCAGGCCACCTTCTTTACCCACAAAAAAGGGGCTGCACCCAGTAATCCTCCGGAGCCCTTCTTGGTGCCTGCAGATTTCCCACAAATAACTGAAATTCCAATAACTTAAGGCATCTTCAGATATTCTCGATTTTACCACAATTCAGCCCGATTTTCGAGGGCTGAACCGGGGCGGTAAACCGTTAATTTCAGGGTAGTTTCGCGCCAAAAAATCGAAGCATTTTTACGGGGGAATTCACCCGGCAATCGCCGGTCCCGCGATCCAGAAGTTCGAAGACCTACCCGCGGCTTTCGCGAAACGCGAGAAACTCACTTCCACCTTCGCGCAGTTGAATGTAAGCAGAAGCGGCGACAAAAACGAGCTTCGAAACGATTGGCAGGCCCGCAACAATTGCACGGCGCGCGCCTTTTTTGTAGCGGCCCTGGATGTCTGGCCCATGCATTTATCGAGGAACCCGCGCTCGTTCAGATCCATGAACTGCAGGTTCAGCTTACGTAGAAGCCTGCGAACGCGGCGATTCGTGGTGTAAGTTAATTGCCGCAGCAAGACGGGATCGCGGCGGCGCATTCGAAGGTAAAAGGATGCCAGAAACTTCGGCAGGAGTGGGAAGAACAAGACCTTGTAATGCGGTTCATAAAAACGCAGGTAATTCGGGCAAGCGACATAAATCGCGCCGCCAGGTTTGAGCACCCGCAGGGCTTCGTTTAAAACCGATGTCTGGTTTTGAACATGTTCGATCACCTGGTCAAGGACTACCAAGTCGTGGCGTCGGCGAACGGAAGTTGCTCGCCAGTGGCGGCAGCAAAGGCGGCTGAGTCAAGCCGCCGGGCCGCGATCTGCAGGGAACTCAGCGATGACCCGTGCCCAATGCGATCAGGTTCGACTCCGAAGGCGCGCAACCCGCGTTTTCGACAGGCGACGACGAAATTGCCTACTCCGGAACCCAGGTCGAGGATCAACGGGTCGCGAGGGAGACCCGAATAGGGCGCAATTCGTGACAAAATGGCTGGCTCGCTCTCCTGGGCCATGCTCGCGACGATTCGCGTTTGCCACTCAGGAGTTTGAATTCCGCACCAGTTCTCTCGACGATACTGTGTGAGTAGATCGACCAATTGGGTCTGGTTGATGGCCATGGTCTCAGCGTTTGCAGCCCTCAGCTATTTGCTTTCAACTATTTAGCGTTTAACCGGGATCGCCGAAGGTACTATCTGCTGTTTGCAATCTTTATAGCCGCCGCAGGTTTGGCATTCCAGTGGCAGATCGAATACCGCAGCCCGGCATCTCAATGCGGTAGTCAAGGCAGATAACGGTTAGGGACTAATGGCTGAAATCCGATCCTGCTAAAATAAGGGTCTCGATATATGAGCGTTCCTGTTTCGCAAATGTGGACGGTGGCGACGTATGTACTTGGACAAAAGATGTCCGGGCGCAAACAGTATCCGCTTGTCTTAATGCTGGAACCTTTATTCCGCTGCAACCTGGCGTGCGCCGGATGCGGCAAGATTCAATATCCAGCACACATTCTGAAACGCCAGCTCACGCCGGAAGAATGCTTCAAGGCGGTAGATGAATGCGGCGCGCCCATGGTGTCGATCCCGGGCGGCGAGCCTCTGTTGCATCCGCAGATTGCAGAAATCGTGGAAGGCCTGGTCGCTCGCAAGAAATACATTTATCTGTGCAGCAACGCGCTGCTGCTCAAAGAGAAGATTCATCTGTTTAAGCCGTCGAAGTATTTGACCTTCAGCATTCACCTGGACGGCCAACGCGAGCATCACGATATGTCCGTTTGCCTGGAAGGCGGCTACGACAAGGCTTTTGAAGGTGTTCGCGAGGCGGTCAATCGCGGCTTCCGCGTGACCACGAACACCACTCTGTTCGACGGCGCCGATCCCAAGAGCGTGCGCGCTTTCTTTGACGAGATGATGGAACTCGGCGTCGAAGGCATGATGCTTTCGCCGGGATACTCCTACGACAAAGCCCCTGATCAGCAGCATTTCCTGGGACGCGCGAGAACCCGCAAGTTGTTCCGCGCAATTCTTTCCAATCGAAAAAAGGGCTGGCGCTTCAATCAGTCCAAGCTGTTTCTTGAATTTCTCATGGGCAAGCGCCACTACACCTGTACGCCGTGGGGAATGCCGACGTACAACATTTTCGGCTGGCAGCGGCCGTGTTACCTGTTGCAGGACGGCTACGCTGATACTTTCGCCGAACTGATGCGCGAGACCGAGTGGGCCAACTATGGGACCGAGTCCGGCAATCCGCGCTGCGCTAACTGCATGGTGCATAGCGGATACGAGGCGTCTGCCGTCAACGACACGTTTGGTTCGCTGCGCGGACTTGTTGCCGAGGCAAAGGCCACGCTGTTCGGTCGCTATCCCGATACCGGCGCTCTGCGATTGCTGGATGAAATGTCGTCACCTGAGCACGTGGGTCCGCTAGTCCAGATCGAAACGCAGTCATTGGAAGAAACCCGAGCGTGAGCACCCAACCGGAGACAGAGTGGACATCGAGCGAATCATTTCGGATATCGAGCAATTAGAAGACATCTTCTCGCTCTCCGACATCCGGCCACTAACGCGTAGCGATGTCGCCGCCGCAAATCGGCGACACGATGAGAAGATGTCACAAAGTCCGTGGTTCCGGCTCTGGCAACAGTATGGCCTTTGTTGCCGGACGGAGGCTCCGGTCCTTCGCTTGCCTGAGTAAGAAATTCCCACCAAATGAGTCAATGAGTGATATTGCCTATATTACTCATTGTCCTGGATAGATTCCCTTCAAACGACGACGGCTTCGTTTGAGGGCCGATTCGCACCTTCTAAGACTTCGACCGCGGCTAAGGTCACCGCCTTGTCGATCAATCTTACGCCTCCTGTCGTTGCGTGTCGTCCCGCAACCTCCCCAATCTCGCGCATTTCGTCGTCGCTGAGAATGGGCACACGTTGGGCGAGAGTCTCTTCACCATAGGTCCGCAGATTGATCTGGAGAAGCTCGCGACTGATAGAGATGTAAGTCATTGAATCATCTTAATCGACGACTTGGCTCACCTTTGTCCCGCCGTTCGTGGTTGGCGAAACATCTCCATATCACTCATCGAAAGATTCACTCCGGAGTCCGCCACCGAAGGCCTGGAAAGCGCGCGTAGTCTCGGTCGAGTGTAATCCATTCACATCCCGACTCTATAGCCAAAGCGGCGAACCAGGCATCCGGTGCCAAATTTCCGCGGGCGTCGGCTTCCTTGCCCAGTCGGCAGAAAATCGACCAATGCTGCTCGCCCGGTTGGATGACCACGCAATGTGGCTGTTCCAGCAGAAAATTACAAAACTCAACTGTCTCGGCCAGACCACTCGGGGGCAAAAAGCTTCGGATGAGTAGCGACGCGAATCACGCCACTCAGAACTTGCGGAGCAATGCCGTAACGAGAAACGCATCAACAACTTTCTGTAGCCAGTTGCGGCACAGTACGTGATCGCCGGCATCTGCGCGAAAGGCATTAATCAGCCATTGACGTCAGAAAGAATCACAACTGATTCATCCTGTCCTCAAGATCGGCGGCTCGGTTAAGGTCAATGCCAGGTAGTGTGCCCCCAGTCGCTTTAGAGATCGGCAATCTCGACTGCGAGCGCATGGGCGCACGGCCCGCATCGGCCAGAACGACTTTAAGGCCCTCCTCGATCAGCGACGTCAGGGTTTGTCCCTTTTCCGCCGCCTTCTTCCTGGCTCTGCGCAAGAGCTCCTCTGGAAGCCGTATAGTGGTCCTCATATGTCAAAGCATCTCATAGAGACATATATATGTCGCACTCGCTTGCGCAGCAAAGCCACCCAGAACTGCGCACTCGCTCGCCAGACAGTTGGAATGAAATAAAATTAAAGTATGAGTGTTCCCCAACGCGGCACCAATCCCGAAGAACTCGAACACGCGCCAGGGCGTGAACGCGAAAACCTTGAAGGCTGGATTCCGGAACTCGCCAGCGGAGAAGAGATTCGCGCGGCTTTGGAGAAAGCTTTCGATTTCCGAGGTGATATCACGCTGACCCTCAAATCCGGAGAAAAGGTGGAGGGTTATATTTTCGACCGCCGAACCGGACACTCACTGGCTGATTCAGTTGTCCGCCTCTATCCGAAAACTGGCAACCAGAAAATGTCGATCTCTTATGCCGATATCGTCGCGCTCTCCTTCTCTGGCAAAGACACTGCCGCAGGGAAGAGTTGGGAAGCATGGATGAAAAAATACAACGAGAAAAAGGCGGCTGGTGAAAAGAACATCGGCCTTCATCCTGAAACCCTGGAATAGAAACTCTCACCGGATCTCGTGACCGCCCGCAGTGTGGGCCACGGGAAGGGCTGCGCGCGAATCAGTCGCGGGCCATAAAAACCAGGCACACCGGCTGCGGAACTCTTGCGATCTCGCCGACAGCCGCCAGCTTCCCGGTACTGGGGTCAATCGTGAACTCCACAATATTTCCGCTCTCCTCGTTCGCGACCAGCAGGTGGGCCCCTTCAGGATCAATCACAAAATTGCGCGGGATCTTGCCACCGCTCGGTATTCGTTGAGTGAAGGTAAGTTTGCCGGTGGCACGATCAATCGTGAACACCGCAATGCTGTCGTCACCGCGGTTCGAGGTGTAGAGAAACTTCCCGCTGGGATGAATCGCAATTTCGGCGGCATCGCTCTTTCCTGAGAACCCGGCCGGAAGCCCTGAAATTTTCTGTATGGAACCGAACGTCTCTCTCCCGTACTTTGCAAAGACCGTTACCGTGGAATCCAGCTCGCCCACGACGTACATGAAATCCCCGCTCTTGGAAAATGCAATATGCCGAGGCCCAGTGCCGGGCGCAAGAGTCGCCGAAAAGAAATCCTTGCGGTCCGAAGCGCCGGCTGTTGACGCAGCTTTCGCCGGCTCTCCCGCACTTAGAACTCCTTTGGCCGCGTCGAATTTGTAGATCAGCACGCGGTCAAGTCCGAGATCAGCGACGTAGGCGAAGCGATTACCTGCGGAAGCCTCAATCCAGTGCGCATGTGGCGTATCCTGCCGCTGTTTGTTCGGCCCAAGCGCGCCGGCGTCATTCAGCACCGACGATGCTTCACCTACAGCGCCATTCGGCAGAAGCGGGAACACGGCAACATCGCCTCCGGTGTAGTTCGCAACCAGCGCATACTTCCCGCTTCGATCAAAGGATATATAGCAAGGATCGGCCCCACGCGAGGCAACCTCATCGATCTGTGTAAGCTTCCCCGCCTTACGATCGATCCGAAATGCAGTGACCCCGCCGCTGGCCGCACCTTTGTACTCGCGGGTCTCATTCACCGCATACAGAAATTTGCCGCCTGGGGCCACTGCCAGAAATGAAGGGTTGATGGTTTCGGCCGCAACTCCCAGTGCGGTGACCTTTCCCGATGGCTCATCAAAATCGTAGGAATAAATTCCTTTGCTGCCAGAGTCCTTGCCGTCCACCTGGGTGTAGGTGCCGACAAAAAGAAGATATTTGCCGCCGTGATCTGCACCAAAATCCGAACGGACGAAAGCCAACATGAATGCGAACAGCACAAGGTTTCGAAAAATAGCTTTCATTTCGTCTCTCTTTTCTTGGGAAGTGTGGACGCCGGTCGGGTCCTGAACGCCAGATTTCCGATCAGATCATCTACTTCGTCGTCGCTGCCACCGATAAAAGTGAACGACACAATATAACCTTTCTCGATCGTTACCAGCGAGCTTTGCCACATCATCAGCTTGCCGCGTTCTTTGCTGAAATCGGCACGCGCCAGTTGCTTGGTTCCGGCGTCAAAAGCATACGGCTGGTTCACAATTTTGAATCCGCGGCTCTCGGCCAGCTCGCTGATCGGATTGAGATAATCGGGGGCGGTTTTGATGCCGTGATAATTCGCCAGCGGCTCGGCAGCAATCACCACGGCGGAATCGATAGTTTCGCCCGGCGCTCCCGGCGGCCGCTCGAAAACTGCGAGCAGCGTCTTAGCAGATTCTGAACTTGCCGGCTTCGGCTGATCAGCTTTGGATGGCTCACTCGCCGGTTGGTCTGCCAAGCTTTCATCCTGCTGCATATCCGCAGTGCGGTCCACCCAGCCAAAAATTACTTCGTAGGTAAAACCAAACTTTGGACAGCTGAGGAGCTGACCGGCTAATGGCCCGCATTTTTCCTCGGCAATTCGTTTCGTGTTTCTTGCGGCCTTCCGGGTCTGAGCAGGAAGGATTCCAACTCCGAGCAACGTTAGGACAATCAGACCGGGAACACGAGGCAGCCTCACGGTCTCTATCCTACTGAAAATCGTCAAACTTCACGCGGCGCGGACGCCCACCGGCTGGGTGCAATTGGCGCAGCGACGGGCATCAATGGGAATCACGCTCAGGCATTCAGGACATTTTTTCGTGGTGGGATCGGCGGGCGCTGGAGCTTTGTGCATGCGCGCCACCAGCAGATTCACCGGGGTCACGACAAAGAAGTAGACCGCGGCTGCGATCAGTAGAAAAGAAACGGCCGCATTGATGAAGTCTCCAACCGGAAAATGCGTGTTGTGGACAGTGAATCCAAGATAAGAAAAATCAGGCTTGCCGACGATGGCAGCGATCAAAGGCGTGAGCAAGTCTTTCGTGAAAGCCGAAACGACGGTTGCGAAGGCCGCTCCAATGACTACGCCAACTGCCATGTCCACAACATTGCCGCGAAGAATGAATTGCTTAAATCCGCTGAGCATAGGGGCCTCCGAGTAGGTAGAACAGAGTATTACTGGGACGGGGACGCGTCAATGTGTAGCGTCGGGATGAAAAAGGCACCCGCCTCGCGGTCCGCGAAAGGCGGGTGCCAATAATCATGAGCCGGCGCGGCTGTCTTACTGTTGCACCACGCTTTCATCCAACGCCGGGTTTCTTTCGGCCCTCGGCCTGGAGTGCAGCGAGAACGCTACATTCCGCTCCTGATTTACCTTGACCGTCTGCGCCAGATCGACAAGCGTAAGCGGCACGGCCTGCTCTGAGCCGTCCTGCGAGACGCAGTGCAGGTCCTCGCCTTCAACCCAGTATTGGCTGGCGATCAATGCAGTCCCAGCTTGCAGCGCAATCACGGTGACTTGGCCTCGATGTTGCGGCATCGATCTCGGCTCGCTGTAGGTGATGCGCCGGACTGGCGAATCATCCCGCTGCACAGTCGAAGCCGGCTGATACATCGACGCACTCCCGCGATAGGCGCTCGGCCGGTAGTCGGGCCTGGGCACGCTATTGTTTGCCACCGCGAACGGCACTTCTACGTCTTCCATCAGGCGTAAGGTCAGGCGGGTCTCGCCTTTGAGCGTCGGATACGGCCCGCGCGCCGGCAGAGTCAGAATCTTGCTCGGCCAGAACACGGGAACGGTCCACAGCACGGCGTCGCGTGTCGGATGACCTTTACCTTTAATGTCGCCCCTGGCGTCAACCTTGTTGTGCGGCGCGTTGATGACCTTCGCAGAAAGGGGCAGTACATTTGCGCCGGGCAGGATCATGCGATCGAATTCGATGCTCATCCACCCCTTACCCCAGAAGTGGCCGGGCGCTCTATAGTCCTGCAAATGCCCGCTGAGCTCAGCCCCGCGCGGGAAAACCGAATGCCCAAACGCGCCGAGCGGACCAAGATTACACAGGACGGGATCGCCCACCTGCGCAGTTTTAGGTGAAAAATTCGGCTCGTCCATGGTGCAGTGCAGGAGCGTTCCGGCTGGAATCAGGTCCCTGGTTGCAGCCTGAACAACGATGGAAGAGAGAAAAACAGAAAGGGCTAAAAGCAGATACTTCCGAGACATGGCGCCTCCTCATGACTACGCTGAGAACACGCCCCATTCCCGGTACCCGAGATGGGCAGGATTTTAGCACGAAATTTCTGGATTTCCGACAGGAAAATCAACTTCAAAGCCACGGATTTCGCGGATTCACGCGGATCAAGAACTCAAGAAACTAGATCGGTGTGATCTGTGGCCGCTTTTGCTTCTCAGATCCGCATCGGCATGACAATATAGCGGTACTTGTAGTCTTCGCTTTCGGCGGGACGGAGTTGGCCGGCGGACTGGGAGTCTTTCAGTTCCAGGCGAACGTCGCCAGCACCTGCGGCCTTCAGGAAATCAGTGATGTATTGGGCATTAAAGCCGACCGTGAGTGGCTCACCGTTGTAGTCGACTTCAATCGAATCTTCGGACTCACCGGTTTCGGTCGATGACGCCGAAAGCTTTAGTTCGCCTTTTTCAAGCTTCAGCCGCACAGCGCGTGAGCGCTCGTCGGCAAACTGGGCGACGCGCGAAATCGCGGAGCCGAGGTCTTCAGCGTGCAAAGCTATTATCCGGTTGTTGTCCTTGGGAAGAACGGCTTCGAAGTTGGGGAATTGTCCGGTGAGTTGGCGCGAAGTCAACAGCCGCTGACCGATGCGGAAGAACAGGGTGGAGTCGTCTTTCGCGAATTCAATGGTCTCGATATCGGTTGCGTCCACCAGTGACCGGAGTTCATCCATCGCCTTCTTCGGCACCAACGTTTTCAGTTCGCCAGAAACACCTTCAAACTTCTCGTTAGCGCGTTCAACGTGCGCCAGACGATGGCCGTCCGTCGCGACCATGGTGATCGATTCAGGCTTGATCACCATCAGCGCGCCGTTCAGGGTGTAACGAGACTCTTCGTTCGCGATCGCAAAACTGGTGCGCGCAATCATTCCGCGCAACACCTGGGCGGGAATCTTCACCACGTTGGCAGTTGGAAACACCGGCAAGCTGGGGAAATTCGACCGCGCCATGCCGACCATTTTTGTATTGGACCGTCCGCAACGAATGCTTACCCAATGATTTTCGAGCAGTTTGATCGTGATGTCGGCATCGGGCAGCAGCTTTACGTAGTCATGCAGCTTGCGGGCAGGGATGGTGCACGAGCCTTCTTTCTTCACCTTCGCGCTGCACGAGGTTCGAAGGCTCAGGTCAAGATCGGTCGCGGTCAGCGAGAGCCGGTCGCCGCCGGCTTCGAACAAATAATTCGACAGGATGGGAATCGTCGTCTTGCGTTCGACTACACCTTGAGTTGCAGACAACTCACGGAGCAATTCGAACTTGCTGATGGTGATTTCCATCGTGGAGGTTCCGATTGCGGAGGATGCGATCGCTTCTACCGGCATAGACCAAAGACCCCTGCTCGTGTGATGCGTCCGCCTGAACGAAGTGGATTCGGGTACGGTCGCCTTACTTCTAGTACTTCCTTATATCAAATCAAAATACATTAAAACCAGTAGTAACAGTAGGTGAGTCGGAAAAGTGGAAATCTGTTTTAAGTCTAATGCTTCCTTCCACTCCCACCCCTACCGTCGTGTCCAAGATCAGACCCGATTGGAGTAGCCTACCGCCGTACAACGGGAAGCATTCCTGAATTTCACTTCCGCTATTCACAGCTTTCACAACCTGCGCACAGGCACCGCTTCTCAAGACCAGGTAAAGAATTGGAAATCGAGTCCTGAACCACCATTTATCCGCCAAGTTGCTCGGTTAATTTGTTGAGCATCCTGTTCAAATCTTTGTCGTTCTTCCGCGTCTCTTCAATCTTTTCGACCGAGTGCAAGACCGTCGTATGGTGCTTGCCTCCAAACTGGCGGCCAATTTCTGGAAGCGATGCTTCGGTCAGATGTTTGGAGAGATACATTGCAATCTGCCGCGGATAAACGATGGCTCGTGAATTATTTTTTGCTTTAATCTCCAACAGCCTGAGCCCAAACTGCTCGGCCACCGCTTTCTGAATCGACTCAATGGTGACCTTGCGGGCCTGTGAGTCAATGAAGTTCTTCAGCACCTGCTGCGTGTAGGGAAGCGTAATCTCGGTATTGGTCAAAGACGAATGCGCCACCAAACGAATGAGCGCGCCTTCGAGTTCGCGTACGTTTGACCGGATATTCGAGGCGATGAACAGGGCAACGTC
>DATNAF010000140.1:0-5359 GCA_035572845.1 Terriglobales bacterium | reverse complement strand
GGCAGCGGCGCAATCATGTTCGAGGTGCTGAAGGCGCAAGAGTTGCTGGAAAAGTACGGCGTGGCGGCGGATGTGTGGAGCGTTACCAGTTACAAGGCACTGTATCGCGACGCGAACGATTGCGAGCGGTGGAACATGTTGCATCCGGCAGAGTCGCCGAAAGTGCCATTCGTGACCCAACAATTGAAGAATACGCAGGGCGTGCTGGTAGCGGCTTCTGACTACATGAAGATCCTGCCGGAATGTATTTCGCAATGGGTGCCGCGGCCGCTGGTGTCGCTTGGTACCGACGGCTTTGGCCGCAGCGAGGGCCGCGCTTCTCTACGCGATTTCTTTGAAGTTGATGCGAAACACATTGTGCTGGCGACCTTGCATGCCTTGGCGCGGGAGAAAAAGATTGATTCAAAGACCGTCAGCCAGGCCATCAAAGACCTGGGAGTCAATCCTGAGAAAGCGAACCCGGCGATAAGTTAGTGGCAAGTGCCTAGTGGCAAGTGACTAGTGGATAGTCGCAGCCAGTGGTCTTGATTTGGTTTTTACTAGACACTCGACATTAGGCACTGATAACTGGAGATTTTAGTGACTGAATTCAAGCTTCCAGAACTTGGGGAAAATGTTCATCAGGGCGACCTGGTGCGGCTGATGATTGCGCCCGGCACGACCGTTGCCGAAGGCCAGGCGGTGATGGAACTCGAGACCGACAAAGCTGTCGTGGAAGTGCCATCATCTGTGAGCGGAACGATCAAAGACGTCCTCGTCAAGCAGGGCGAAAAAATCAAGGTCGGCCAAGTGATCTTCACAGTTGAGAACGGCGCGGGGGGAAAGCGTGCAGAAGCAAAAGCATCCAACGCACCCGCGGCAACCTCAAACTCCGAATCACAGTCGGCCGCTGCAGCGCCGGAGAAACAGTCGCCGGCAAAAACTGCAGCGCCAGCAGCATCTGTAGCCGCCGCTACTCCTCCGGTTGTTCCCTCCGAAAGCAGCGAGACCGCTGAATTCAAGCTCCCAGAACTCGGCGAGAACATTCATCAGGGCGATCTGGTCCGCCTCATGATTTCCCCCGGCGCACAGGTGTCCGAAGGCCAGACCGTGATGGAACTTGAGACCGACAAGGCAGTCGTCGAAGTTCCGTCTTCATTGACCGGAATTGTGAAAGACGTTCTCGTCTCTCAGGGTGAAAAGATCAAAGTTGGGCAACTGATATTTACGCTGGAGCCCGGTGCAACTGCGCAGTCAACTTCGCAAAAGCCATTCCGCGCCGAGGAAGTGCATGATCATGCGCGCGCGGCGTTTCAGGCCGTGATCCAATCCGAAGGCAAAACTGAAGAACAGGCGCTGCCGCCTGACCAGCCGCAAGCCGCGCCAGTAGCCACTTTCAGCATGCCGCTGCATCTCGACCGCGCCGCCGGAGTGGAACATCGCGGACCGGTGCCGGCTGCGCCGCATGTCCGGCGACTGGCCCGTGAGCTGGGCATCGACATTCATAACGTGCCGGGGAATGGCCCTGGCGGACGCATCAGCGAAAGCGATGTAAAGGTGTACACGAAGAGCATGATCACCGCGACCGCGGTCGCCGGCCCGGCATCGACGCACGTGAAACAGCCCGCGCTGCCTGATTTCAGCAAGTGGGGAAAGATCGAGCGCGTTTCCATGCGTGGCGTTCGCCGCAAAACTGCCGAGCACATGTGGGAGGCGTGGAGCGCGATCCCGCACGTTACTCAGCAGGACAAAGCCGACATCACCGAACTCGAGCATCTGCGCACCAAGTTCGCTCCCAAGGCCGCCGAGGCCGGCGGCAAGATGACAGTGACAGCAATCGCGTTGAAAGTCTGTGCGTCGGCGTTGAAGATTTTTCCGCAGTTCAACGCCAGCATCGACATGGAGAAAGAAGAGATCGTTTACAAGCAGTTCATTAACATTGGCGTCGCGGTTGACACGGATCGCGGACTTCTGGTGCCGGTGATCCGCGATGTGGACAAGAAAAATATCGTCGAACTGGCGGCCGAGCTGACCGGACTTTCCAAGAAGGCGCGCGATAAAAAACTCAGTCCAGCCGACATGGAAGGCGGGACATTCACCATCACCAACCTGGGCGGAATCGGCGGCACTGGGTTCTCGCCAATCGTGAATTATCCTGAGGTCTCAATCCTGGGGCTTTCGCGATCGAGCATGGAGCCGGTCTGGATGGACAACAAATTTGAGCCGCGCATGGTGCTGCCGCTCTCGCTTTCCTACGATCACCGCTTGATCGATGGCGCGGACGCGGCGCGCTTTCTGCGCTGGATCGCTGAGGCGTTCGAACAGCCGTTCTTGTTGTCAGTGCAGGGGTAGCACCTTAAAGGCATTAACCACGAAGGACACGAAGGTTCACTAAGGAAAACCAATAAACATTAAGCGGTGCCTTTGTGTAATTTCGTGTCCTTCGTGGTTCAAGGTTCTAAGCAAATCTTCATGACAGAAACTTCACAGCACAACATCGCAGTAATCGGTGGCGGCCCCGGTGGCTACGCGGCTGCATTTCTTGCGGCTGACCTCGGCATGAAGGTCACGCTGATTGATCGAGAGCAAAATCCCGGCGGCGTTTGTCTCTATCGCGGCTGCATTCCCTCGAAAGCCTTGCTGCACGTGGCCAAACTGATCGACGAGTCACGGCATGCAAAAAATTGGGGCATTGAATTCGGCGAGCCGCGCATCGATGTTGCGCGATTGCGGTCGTTCAAAGAAGGCGTGGTCAACAAATTGACCGGCGGCCTGGGGCAGATTTCGAAGGCGAGAAAGGTGCAATACGTTCGTGGAGATGCAAGCTTTGAAAATTCAACCACCGTCAAAGTAAAAAAGATCGACGGCGGTGAAGAAACATTGACCTTCGATCGGATCGTGATTGCGACCGGCTCGCGGCCAGCGGTGGTTCCAACGCTGAAGCTCGACAGCCCGCGCATGCTCGATTCAACTTCGGCACTCGACTTGAAAGATGTTCCCGGCACACTGCTTGTGGTCGGCGGCGGCTACATCGGCCTGGAACTGGGAACGGTTTACGCGGCATTGGGATCGAAAGTTTCGGTGGTTGAAATGACCGGTGGCCTGCTGCCCGGAGCGGATCGCGACCTGGTGCTACCGTTACACAAGCGTCTGGAGAGGATGTTCGACGCCATTCTGCTCAACACGACTGTGACCGCAGTCAAAGAAGAAGCCAACGGAATTCGCGTTTCCTTCGACGGCAAAGACTCGAAGGAACGCGAAAAGGTGTTCGACAAAGTTTTGGTCTCAGTTGGGCGCAAACCAAATTCCCAAATTCCCGGACTTGATCGTACGCAGGTGCGAGTTGGTGACCGCGGATTTATTCAGGTCAACAAACATCTGCAGACAGACGATCCCGCGATTTACGCGATTGGGGACGTAGTCGGCGAACCCATGCTGGCGCACAAAGCGTCGCACGAGGGACGCACCGCGGTCGAGCACATTGCAGGTCACAAGGTGGCATTCGAGCCAAATGCCATTCCGGCAGTGGTTTTCACTGATCCTGAAATTGCGTGGACCGGATTGACAGAGACTCAGGCCGAAAAAGAAGGCCGTGAGATCAAGGTGGCGAAATTTCCGTGGGCGGCTTCAGGCCGCGCTCTGACCATAGACCGCACAGAAGGATTAACAAAGCTGATTCTGGATCCAGCAAACGAACGTGTGCTGGGGGTGGGAATTGTCGGAGCAGGCGCCGGTGAGTTGATCGCCGAAGGTACATTGGCGATAGAAATGGCAGCATTAGCGAAAGATATTGCACTCACCATCCATCCTCACCCTACGCTTTCAGAGACGGTGATGCAGTCGGCCGAAGTATTTTTCGGGACCAGCACGGATTTGTATCGCCCTCGGCGATAATGGGCATCAAATTGATGCTCATTTTTCCTAAACACCTGCATGCCAGACAATCTATATCTGAATCTCTGGTTCAGTGACTCTGAACTCGTAGAAACTTTCGCCCATGCTGCCGTGGTCATCCAGCAACTTCCCTTCTCTGCGCAGCTTCCGGGGGTCTCCGGAGTTGCTGTTCATCCAATTTCTTGGAGCGAGGCCACCGTCCTGGAGGAGAATTTCCGTCCTGGAATTTCGCCCGAGGAGGCGGTCACGATTGCGGCCGGATTGCCCCACGAAGATTACGCCTACGTGTTTGAGGCACATTGGGACCTGTGGTCGCCCTTGACCCCTCAAGGGGAATGGACCGTGCGGCCATCACCGGTAAAGGTTATCGTGCGCGGCGATGAATTCGAGGACTCGGAATCTGACGTTCAGGGCCAGTTGCAGGTGGATTTCGGATTGGACGCGCCTTTTCTGTATGAAGAGCTGCAGCTTTCGGAAGAGCTAGAGTCAAAGGTGCGCAGCAACGTTCAGAAACTGGTTGACTTCACGGCGCTGGTGGAGAAGAATTCAGGCGCTAAGTCTCGCTTGTTGTGGTCAGAATCGGAAGAAAATCTGGCGCAAAAGCTGGTCAGCCGGCTGCAACGGGTGAATTAGCGCCGAAAAAACGCGCTCTCATTCGGGCAAGTTGTGCAAAGTTTTGCAGGCTAACTTAGCCCCGTGAAATCAGCATCAAAGGAACGTCATGTTCGGGAATCGTAAACGCAAGCACCAGGAAGATGAAGAGTCTCTGGTGCCGCACGGGCTGATCTGGCATGCCACCGAGGAGCCAGCTACTCCTGAGGAAGCTGCTAAAAGCGAAGAGGCTCTGGGTTATACCGTGAACTACGCTCAAGAGATTGAGCGGGCCCGGCGCGAACAATCAGCGCAGTCCATAGATCAAGCGCCAAGTGCTTCGCAATCGCCTACAAAACCGGGAGTAATTCCCTGGTGGCGAGTAGAGTCGCCTGAACCTCCGGTCGAGCGGCCGATTTCGAAGCTCGCACCGATGCCGCTATCTGCTTACGTTCCTACTCCGATTGAATCTGACATTGATCCTGCACGCGCAGCCCGAATCCAGCCTATGCAGATTCGGCCAACGCAAGGTCAGCCAGTTCCCGCTCAGCCGATTCGGCCCATCTCGGCGGCGGTTCCCGAGGTGCCTACCGCACAGGCTTTTCAAGCTTCTGCCCCGCAGGTCGAGGGGTCGTTGGCCAAATCAGTTCAGGTCTACGCGTCACCGATTTCTGAACCGATACTTCGTAATAGGCCGGAGCCTCAGGCGAAAATTGCAGAGCGGCTGCTTCCGAAGTTCAGCGGAATTAAGGACGCGATTGCATTAGCTTTCTCGCGGCTTCGTTCAGTTGGAAAAACTGCATGGCTGAATATGAGTTTGATTAGCGGTAAAGCAGTCCAACGTGGAGGACAAAGAGTTCAGTCTCTGGAACTCGGCGAGGGATTGGCTCGCCTC
>DATNAF010000139.1:0-6130 GCA_035572845.1 Terriglobales bacterium | reverse complement strand
CGAGGCGGTCGACCTGCCTACGCAATACTCGCGCGAAAAATTCGTACCGAGCTTCCCGTGCCGCAGCCTCCAGACTCAACTTTTTATCGGCAGAGAACGCCTTCACATCGCGGCTTTCGGCGATGATCTCAAGCCCGTAAGCACCAGCCAGGCCACAGACAGACTGTTCGTCCGCATCCGAATCCGCACCGCGCAACTTATGATTGAGATGCACAACAGATAGAACGATCCCGAGTTCGTCTCGAAGCTCGAGCATTAAGCGCAGCAGCGCAATCGAATCGGCGCCGCCAGAAACCGCAATGCCAACGCGATCTCCGGGCCGCAGCAAATCGTGCTTGCGAATGTAAGCGGCCACGGATTGGGCAAGCTTATGCACGGCTCAATGGTACAACCAGGACTGTGGTCATTCGTGCCTGGCTCGCCAGCAGACTGGATCAACCCAAAAGTTTGTTCACTTCGCCGTGGGAGGGTGCACCCTCAAGCTCATCGTAGGTTCCCGTCGTTTGCAACTCTTCCGCGATCCGTTGCAGCAGGCCGAGAGTGGCCCGCATAGTCGAAGATCCCAGGCTGACCCGTGCGACACCGATCTTTTCTAATTCCGGTATAGAAGGCGACCCGGGACCAGCCAAAATGTTCACCGGAAATTCCAGCTCGCGGACAAGCCGGGAGATGACCTCCAAATCGCGAATACCCGGTGCGAACAGACAATCAGCGCCCGCGTCTCGAAATGCAGTGAGCCTCTTTACCGCTTCATCAAAACGAGCTTCGGGTTGGCCCACTTCCAGCAGATAAACGTCAGTCCGCGCGTTCAAGACAAGCGGCACTCCCATCTTTCGCGAGCTCTCGCGCACTGCAGCAATCTTTTCAAGCTGCAGAGAGAGATCGAGCAGCCGGCGATCGTCGGTTCCGTCTTCCAGATTCAGACCTACAGCACCCGCTTCAATTACGGCTCTCGCCGTCAGCGCCGCATCTTCCGGCCGACTTCCATAGCCAGCTTCGATGTCTGCGCTGACAGGAATTTTGACCTTGGCCGCGATTCGTGCCACAACCCCCAGCATCTCCTCGCGGGAAATCTTTTGCCCGTCGGGGTAGCCGAGCGTGAAAGCCACCCCCGCACTGGTAGTGGCAATTGCCGCAACCCCGGCGTTCTCCAGAATGCGCGCACTCGCAACATCCCAGGCATTGGGTAGAACTAAAATCTTAGGTCCGCGATGCAGGTCGCGGAACAGATTAGCTTTAGCAACTTGGCTCTTTGAATCGGTCATCACTCGCCTGATTCTTTCTTGATCTTCTCCATAAATTTTCCTACGCTCACCACCGCTCGGCCCACAGTTCCGCGGCCAATTTCGCGTACGTCGTCTCGCGCTGAAACCCGCACCGTATAAAAGCGGCCGTCGAATGATTCGACAACCGCTTCTGCGCGCACGGTTGCGCCAATCCCGCTGGCGGCGCGGTGTTCAACATTGATCGCGGTACCCACCGTGATTTCGTCGCCCTCGCAAAACGTACGCAGAGCATGAAATGCCGCCATTTCCATTAGCCGAATCATGTCCGGCGTTGAATACACCGGCGGCAACTGTGGATGATGCGCGGTCAACGTGTGCTCGAACTTGACCACTTGTTCCGACTCACCTCGCGCCCCCATGGGAACATTTTTCATTGGATTCGCCTCAGTTTTGAGCAGTTCGGCACGACGTTGTAGAGGCGGCACGTCCGCCGCTCTTCAAGTCACACTCGCTGACAGAAAAACTGCACCATCGATCTGGCTTTTCTCATCCATTTACCTACTCTGGCTCTTTTATCTTCGCATGAGGACACACTATGGCTGATCCACGTTTTCCCATCGGGAAGTTTCATTATGAGGGCTCGCCGTCAGCAGACGTACGCAAAACATTGATCGCCGAGATCGAACAGACGCCCACAGCTATTCGAGCGGCTGTTCAGTGTCTGTCTCCAAAGCAACTCGATACTCCTTATCGTGATGGCGGTTGGAGTGTGCGGCAGGTTGCGCACCACGTCCCGGAAAGCCACATGAATGCCTACATTCGATTCAAGCTGGCATTGACCGAGGACCAACCCATCATCAAAACTTATGACGAGGACCGCTGGGCGAAGCTTGCGGACGTGGAATCGACTCCCATCGAAGTGTCTCTCGACCTACTCGATAACTTGCACGCGCGCTGGGTCGTACTGCTGCGAAGTTTGGATGACCAGGACTGGAAGCGGGCGTTCGTTCACCCTGAGATGGGTGTTGTTCCTCTGGAAAAGAACCTGGCCCTTTACGCCTGGCATGGAAAGCACCACACCGCGCACATCACCGAACTGCGCAAACGAATGCAGTGGTGAAACCCCTGCTAACATTGCAGCAGTTCTCATTCTTCGCGACAGCCGGGAGATCCCTTTCATGTCAACCTCAGCGCCAACGCAGCGTACACGTGTGGTCCGCGAGCCGCAGCGCGCCGTTTATGATCGCGAACTAGTCAACCGAATTCTTGATGAAGGATTTATATGCCATGTCGGCTTTGCGGTTGATGGCCAGCCATTTGTGATCCCCACTAGTTACGGACGGCACGACGATGTTCTATACATTCACGGCTCGGCCGCCAGTCGCATGTTGCGCAACGTAAGCGGCGGAATCCCAATGTGCGTAACAGTTACGTTGCTCGATGGGCTGGTGCTCGCCCGATCAATCTTCAATCACTCGATGAACTATCGCTCGGTTGTGGTGTTGGGAACAGGGATGGCCGTTGAAGATCGAGAAGAAAAGCTTATTGCGCTGCGCTTGCTATCCGAACACATTGTTCCCGGACGATGGAGCGAAGTTCGCCAGCCGAACGAAAAAGAACTGAAAGCCACGACTATTCTTCGCGTGCCCATTCAAGAATTTTCCGCGAAGGTGCGCGAGGGGCCCGTGGTTGATGACGAGGAAGATTACGCGTTTCCGGTGTGGGCGGGTGTTCTGCCGCTTACGCTTGTTACAGGCGAACCGGTCGCTGATTCGCGACTAGCGCACGGGATCGGCGTGCCGGATTACATCAAAACCTATTCACGATCGAAATAAGAATCCCACCCCCAAAACTCGCAACTTCGGCGAATCGCTGAGGGGTGGGAATTCGCACGGGAACTTTATGCGGACTTTGCCATGGTCGCCATGCGCCGCTTCATTTCCGCTTCGGATACATCTTCTTTGTGGGTTGCAATCGTCCACACGTGGCCAAAAGGATCGACCAGATTTCCTGAGCGATCTCCATAGAACTGGTCTTGTACCGCGCGGGTCTCTTTGGCGCCGTTCGAAATTGCCTGTTTGAAGGTTGTGTCCACGTCGGGAACATAGATCATCAGGCTTACCGGTGATCCGCCGATTGCTTCTGGGCTGCGGTAGCTTCCTTGCTGCTCATCAGCCAGCATAATGACCGAATCTCCCAATCGTAGTTCCGCATGGCCGATGGTCCCGTTCGGTCCCGGCATGCGCACGGTCTCCGTCGCTCCGAAAACTTTTTTGTAATAATCGATCGCCTTGGCGGCGCCTTTGACGATCAAGTATGGGGTTACCGAATGATAGCCCTCAGGAATTGGCTTCACTGACATATTGGCCTCCTTGAGTAAATGGCTGGTCGAAGCGAGGCGAACCTGGTGAGCAAGCGTGTATCGCCCTCGCCCGTCCAGTCCCGAAAAGCTTACCACCTTTACCGGACAGCAGAGCTGTGAATACCGCAATCCCTGTACCCGGGAAGTGCAGCAAGCATCCTCCGCTGATTCCCTCACATCCGACGTACCCGGCCAGCAAAGATATGAAATTTACGAACGAGGTTTCTCGTATGAAAATTCTGGGGACATTATGCGCACTGACGTTATTCCTGCTCCTGATTGCGCCCGCTCGCGGCTACTCTCAGGACCGGGACGAAAATAAGCCCAATCAACCGCAGAATGAGGGAAAGCCGAAAGACAACGACAGAGCCAGGGAAAACGGTAGGGTCCCGCAGGAAGACAAGACAGCTAGACCCGACGATACCCGTCGCAACGACAATTCAAATATGGGCCGCCAGGACGAGCGCGAGAGACAGCCCGAAACCAACCGCCCGCAGGAACAGCAGCAACGCGACCGCCAACAACGTGACATGCACAACCAAAACAACGAGCAGCGCCCGGCCGAACAACAGCGCCCAATGAACAACGATAATCGCGCTGCCCAGGGCAATGATCGCGACCGCAACGAGCGCGCCCGCAATCGAGATAGACGCATTCCCGAAGACCAGTTCCGTTCGCACTTCGGCCGCGAGCATCACTTCCACGTCCAACGCAATCGAGTAGTAAACGTTTCACAGCCAGTAGTGGTCTATGGTGGCTACTCCTGGCAGTTGGTGGAGCCTTGGCCCTCTGACTGGTCTTACGATGATGACTGCTACATCGATGAAGTGGACGGAGAGTACTTCCTGTTTGACATCCTGCATCCTGGCATGCGCATTGCGGTTTTTATAGTCCAATAGCTATAAATGAAGGAAGGCCCCCCGGGGCCTTCCTTTTTCTGATCTCTCCTTATGATTGTGCCGCGCCAGCTGCTCGCGATTTCGTGCTCACCAAGCACAACCGGCTATTGTCCGCCTGCCATCCATTAACAGATAACCGCAAAGATAAATCCAAACAGGACAAAAGGAGTGAACGATGAAAATAGAAACTTTACGGGATCTTTTCGAGACAGAACTTTGTTATGCCTACGATTGCGAGCAGAAGCTGGTAAAAAAAGGTCTGCCCACGATGATCGAGGCTGCTACTTCGCCGGAACTACGGACCGCACTTGAGCAGCACCTGCAGGAGACCAGGAGCCACGTCAGCCGGCTCGAACGCGTGTTCTCAATTGTTGGAGCTGAGGCAGACACTGAGAGCAATGACGTGTTCGACAAAATGACAAGCGCTGTGAAAGATGCAATCGATGAGACCAAAACTGAAAACTTACGTGACGCTGCTCTGACTATCTGCGGAAACATGGTCGAGCACTATGAAATCGCACTTTATGGGACCCTTGCTGCCTTTGCTCAGCAACTGGGATTCCAAGAGGCGGCGCAGTTGTTGCAGCAAACTTTAAATGAGGAGAAAGCCGCAGACGCAAAGCTGACACAACTGGGCGAAACTAGAGTCAATCCCAGTGCGGCCCAGGAGCGCCGGGCAGCGTAAGACTTACATCGAATGAAGGATCTGCTTGCTTTTTACTGGCAAGCAGGTTTTTACTCTTTGCCTTTCACTCTGTGGAACTATGCGTTCTCTGGGGTAGAGCTTTAAACTTTCCAGGGTCGAAAGGGGCACACCCTCCAAAGATCGTTACCTATGTACTGGACTTTTGTGCGAACTCACTGAAGCCGCGGACAAAGGGCAATATCCGAAGATATCTCGCAAGAAATTAACGATTAATTTTCTGGGAAGAACTGACAAAATCCGCAATTGGCGCGGGTTTCCAGGTATTCCGGCGTCTGTCATTGCCGAGGAATTCAGAGATGACTCGCCGGTTCCGGAGCCTTCGTACTCGAATTACGAAAGCGCATGGACATGGGACATCTTCTTGCTTTCCACGCTGGATGAGATGGTGAGTGCGTCCTACTAAAGGCGCCGATGGCAAGCAACGAATACCTCGACGATGTTCATGTGCGCATGTTGCGTGTGACCGAAGACCTTCGCGCCATTCAGCAACAACTGAATTGCGCCGCCATGCAGGCCCCGGGCGATCCCGAATTGATGGAAGCCCTGGCGCAGTTGCCGGAAATCGAATCGCTCGAAATGTTGAAGTCTGCGCTTGATCAAATGCGGCACTTCTTGTTTTTTTATGTGCAGGTAATGACTACAGGTTCTGAAGTGGACGATCGTCCGGCGCCGAAAAAACTGCAGAGCGCGCAAGTTGAGTCGCTGATCGAGAAGTACACATCTCTCAGCGAAGCCGTGCTGCTACGGCACTTCGCCAATTCGAAGAACCGCAAGCCCAACTAATTCTTATTCCAAGGTTACTGACTTCACCAGGTTCCTGGGGCGGTCGACGTCGAGTCCTTTTCGCAGCGCCATGTAATACGCGAACAATTGCAGCGGCACGATTTCGAGAATCGGCGAGAGTAATTCGGGCGTATGCGGAATGAAAATCGTGTGG
>DATNAF010000138.1:0-3460 GCA_035572845.1 Terriglobales bacterium | reverse complement strand
CTGATAGCTGATAGCTGAGAGCTACTGCGAATTCTTATTCGTATCAGCGGTTTCTGCTTCAGGAGATGGCTGTGAGGGCTGCGCCGGCTGGATCGCCGTGCCTTTGGGTTCGAGGATGACTCGATTGTTCAAGCAGAAGAGCGCAAGCTCAAGCCGGTCAGCGACGCCCAGCTTGTCGTAAACTTTGCGCAGATAATTTTTGACTACCTGCTCCGTAGTTCCTACGCGCGCTGCGATTTCTTTGTTCTTCATTCCCTGCGTCACGCAGGAGACGATGATCGATTCTTTCGGGGTAAGCTGCACCTTCGAGCGTCCGCCGTGCGGCCGGCTGCTTTGGGTGCGATACGCTTCCATCACCCACTTCATGGCATGAGGTTCGAGCCAGGCTTCGCCTTTGGCCACGCTGCGCAGGCACTCGACAAAAACTTCAGAATCGATTTCGCGCGATACGATGGCGTGAGTGCCGCGGCGGAAAAGCTCGAGCGTCAGCTCCTGATCGGGCGCCTCGGTCACAACTACCAGCCGCAAAGCCGGAGCGCTCTTCATGATTTCCTGAACTGAGTCGATCGGGTTTTCGGCCAGGGCCGCTTCGAATATCAAAATTTCAGCGGAAAATTTCTTTGCCGCAGAAACTGCCTGGGACAAAGTTTCGGCCTGTCCAACCACGCGAATGTCATCTTCAACAGCGAAAATTTTGCGCAGCCCGGCGCGGAAGATGGCCTGCGAGTCGGCCACGATAACACGTATGAATTGTTCTGTGCTCTCCATGTTCGGAGGGGCCACTCTTGCTTCTCCCGTGCTTAGTCCCGCGCTCGCCATGAGATACCTTTGCCGCAACCTTTAGCGGCGTTCAAATCGGTACTCGTCAATTACCACGCCAACTCCGCGCCGTCCATCTTCTTCGCTGGTACGCGCCACTCGTCCGCGGCACTGCACCTTCACGTCCGCGTCTGAGCCAACTACCTCTGCGGGAAATGAAATAGTGAAGTCAACGGTTGAGCCGAGGGGCATATCCACTTCATGGTGGAACAACACACCATTGGCGGAGATGTTGTCGGTCTCCGTGTCAGACTCTCCCGCTTGTGACTTGATATGCAAGGGGAGCTTAACAGGGAAACGTGCCGCGCTCTGTACTTCCGAGTAGCGCGACCGCACAGCCTTCGCAGCGCCTGATGACTTGCCCGATTCGTTAGACATCATTGGCAGATTACATGGCACAGTAAGGCCGCGAAAGTTACCGAAGTCATTGGCCCTTGAGTCGTAAGTATTTGAGGTACATGGACTTGCGGGTTGAAATGGTGTGGCAAATTGTCGTCGTTTTCACATGGCAAAGCGCAAACTTAGATGTCGCCCCTCACGCATGTCGCTGTTTATTGAATGGGTTCCCCACAACAGATGTAGAATCAGGCGGCTTCAGATCATACAAAATTTAGAAGTAGGCCTTCGATTTCAGCTGGGGAGGTTGTGCCGTGTCAATCTGCTCCGTAGTTCGCGTTGGTAAGGTCGTTCTAGTCAGTTTGTTGCTCGCAACCTTGAGTTGGTCTCAGCAACAAATGTCAGGGTATGACCGTGGTCGGGCGGAAGAAATCCTTCAGGTCATAGCTAACGACGTTAAGAAACACTACTACGACACCAGTTTTCATGGTCTAGATTGGGATGCCCGCGTTGCACTAGCAAAACAGCACATCGAAACCAGGACCTCGTTCAATTTGGCAATGTCAGACATTGCCGCAGCGCTCGATTCTCTTAACGATTCCCACACTTTCCTATTACCGCCGGGACATGCCTACCGCTTAGATTACGGAGTTCAGTATCAAATCATTGGCGAGCGTTGCTTTGTGACACGAGTGCGGCCCAAAAGCGACGCCGAGAAAAAAGGGGTGAAACCTGGAGATGAAATCCTTGGAATTAATGGTTACCAGGTGAATCGGGACGATTTATGGAAAATGCAGTATGTGTATTCCGTTTTACGACCGCAGCCAGGCCTGCACTTTATGCTGCAAGCGCCTTCCGGTGAACAGCGTCAACTCGATGTGCTCGCTACTGTTCAACAAGGTAAGCGAGTGAAGGACCTTACCGGCGGTGGCGGAGGGCAAGACCTCTGGGATTTCGTGCGTGACGAGGAAACTCAGGAACACCTGCTGCGAGCGCGATATCGGGAGTATGGCAATCAGGTATCGGTGGTAAAGTTGCCGGCATTTTTCTTTACGCAAAATGAAGTAGAAGACATCCTTGGAAAGGCACGGAAGCACGAAAGCCTGATCTTGGATTTGCGCGACAATCCCGGGGGAAGCATTGATACTCTGAAATATCTAACTGGCAGCGTATTTGATAAAGAAACAAAGATTGCAGATCGCAAGGGAAGAAAAGAAACCAAACCTGAAATTGCAAAACCGTTACATAACCCTTTTAGAGGCAAACTCGTTGTGCTTGTGGACGCGAGATCAGCTTCTGCGGCGGAACTGTTCGCACGCACCGTGCAACTCGAAAAGCGCGGGACCGTTATCGGCGATCGCACTTCAGGAGCAGTAATGGAAGCCAAGCATTACGATGAAAAGATGGGTACTGACACGGTGATTTTCTACGGCGCCTCTGTCACCGAGTGGGACCTCATAATGCCTGACGGCAAAAGTCTGGAACACATTGGCGTCACCCCCGACGAAATTGTGCTCCCGACTGCCCAGGACTTGGCTAATGACGCGATCCCGTATTGGCGCGAGCTGCAGAAATCCTTGGAGCGAAGATGAGTCCGGAAGATGCAGGCAAAGCATTTCCGTACGAATGGCCTCCGCTGCAGTGACTAAAATTTCGTTACTTCCGTGAAGTTAAAGTCTCGAACTTTCATTGCCGGCACCACCATGTCAAAGGATTCTTCACCGCTGGTGCGGACGGGTGTGCTCATCTGCTCGACATTTGAGAGCATCTCGATGAGGCTCTGATTGAAGCGGAAATTGCGCACGCCGCAGACTACCTTTCCGTTTTCAACCAGGAATGTTCCATCCCGGGTCATGCCGGTAAGAATTTTTTCGTACGGATCGACCTCGCGGATGTACCACAAACGCGTGACCAGAATTCCGCGTTCGGTCGAGGCGATCATCTGGTCGACTGTTTTGGGATCGCGCGGCGGGTCGAAGACAATGTTCATGGGGCCTTCGCCCATTTCATTGGGGATGGGGAACCCGTGACCGGTGGGCTCGATCGGGCCGACTTTATCGGCGTATTCGGACTTCTTCATTTTCTCCGCGCTGGCTCGCGCGTAGACCAGCCGTTTTACGATGCCCTTCTCGACCAAATGGACTTTTTGCCGTCGGAGCCCTTCGCCATCGAACGACGGACCTGACTGCAACGGATGCGCCACGTCATCCGAGATGGAAATATTCTCGCCAAAAAGGGTTGCGCCGATTCGATTATTTAGAAAAGACCGTTGATCAAGCAGCGCCAGCCCGCCGAAATCGAAAAA
>DATNAF010000137.1:0-2372 GCA_035572845.1 Terriglobales bacterium | reverse complement strand
GGGCCGAAACTGAGCTTCTCTCAACCTTGCACAAAGCCGGCGCGCGTCTGTTCTGCGTCGGATTTGAAAGCGGTGACGTAGACGTCATCAAGGGAATGAAAAAGAACAATGATGATCGTCGCGATGTGAAGTATCACGACGAGGCGCTCCGCTTCGTTCGCCTCTGCCAGGAATCTGGAATTATGGTTCACGGTTGTTTCATGGTTGGAAACCTGAATGAAACTCCCGCAAGCATGGAAAAGACGCTCGCCTTTGCCAAGCGACTTAAACCTGATACCGCTCAGTTCTTCCCCATCATGGTGTATCCGGGCACAACCGCCTATGACGAGGCCAAGAAGAGGAAATACATTCAGATTGAAGACTGGAATGCGTGGCTGACAAAAGATGGCCTGCACAATAGCGTAGTCACACTCCCGAATATAACGCATGAACAATTGGTCAGTTTCTGCGACCGGGCGCGACGCAGTTTCTATCTCAGCCCTTCTTATCTTTCTTACAAACTGAAGCAATCGCTAAAAGACCGGCGCGAAATGCAGCGCAATTTGAAAGGGTTCATCACATTATCAAAGTATTTGTTACGAGGAAGCCGCCATAACCAGAATACGGAACCGCGTCAACCCCGACGCTCTGGAGGCATCACGCAGGTGGTGAGCGCTCGCGTTGGTGATTGAGGCGAAATCGCGGCGATACAACGCGATGTCCGGCATGACTTCGCAACTCCTATCCCAAAAACGCCAATCGCGAACTAACAACTCGGTTGAGGCGTCAATCATAATCCCGACCTTTAATAATGCCTTGCGCATTGGAAATTGCCTCGATGCCCTACTGCAGCATACCCAAGGGCGAAACGTTGAAATTCTCGTGGTCAATGACGGTTCCACAGACGATACGGCTGACGTAGTCAGACGATATCCGACCGTTCGGCTCATAAATCAGGCTAACGCCGGTCCGGCAGCCGCACGCAATCGCGGAGCAATGGAATGCAGCGGGCAAGTGCTGGTTTTTACGGACGACGATTGCATCGCGACACCGGGCTGGCTGGATTCCATGCTGGAGCCCTTCCAGCAGCCTGAAGTGGTCGGAGTTAAGGGAGCGTACCGCACTCGGCAAAAATCTTTGCTCGCGCGTTTTGTGCAGATCGAATACGAAGACCGCTATCGGCTGATGAATTCAGCTGATTCCATAGATTTCGTCGACACTTATTCAGCAGCATTCCGCCGTGATCGATTTTTTGAGATGAGTGGTTACGACACATCGTTTCCAGTAGCATGCGCCGAAGACATTGAGCTGTCGTATCGCATGTCAAATGCCGGTTGGAAGATGAAGTTCGCACCGGAAGCTATCGTTTACCACACTCACCCCGATACCCTTCGCACTTATCTCACCAAAAAATATAAGTTTGCCTTTTGGCGCGTGGAGGCGGTGCGCAAAAACCCAGGGAAGGGAATCAAAGATAGTCACACACCGCAGTTGATGAAACTGCAACTTTTGTTCGCGCCCGCGTTGCTGGCCACCTTGCTCCTGGATTTGGCGATCAGCCCGAATTTCCTGGTATCCATCTTGGTTGTGGGCTTGTTCTTGTTGAGCACATTGCCTTTCGCAATCCGTGCGTTCACAAAAGATCCTATGGTTGGCTTACTCTCTCCGGTATTGCTCGCACTGCGTGCCTGCGCCCAGCTGGTTGGGGTCAGCGGTGGCCTCGTCCACACTCTTGTGAGTCCGACCAAAATCCCGAGCAAGTCTCATGCCTGAAACAGCCATCCAGCCGGTCACTCAAAATTCGCAAAATTTCGTATCCAAGCTGTCGCAGAATATTTTGGCGAGCCTGGTGCGGGTGTTTGTGGTTGCTCTCGTTGCCTTGGTCCTGCCCGCATTTCTTACCCACCATTTACCCGTAACCACCTACGCCGCCTGGGTTCTTATCATTCAACTGGCCGCGTACGTTTCGTATCTGGATCTGGGAATACAGACCGGAGTTTCCAAGTTTGTGGCGGAATTCGATGCCCGCGGTGACGTTGCAGGAGCCGGGCGACACGCCAGCGCTGGTTTCGCCCTGATGTTCTTTGCAGGTTCTTTAGGAGTGCTTCTCACCTGCGGGCTCGCATGGCAGGTCCCGCGCTTGTTCCGGGGCATGCCGAGCAATCTTTACCATGACGTTCGCATAAGTGTACTGCTGGTTGGGGCCTCTCTATCCTTCGGGTTGGTGTGCGCTGTGTATTCGGCGATTTTTTTAGGGCTCCAGCGTTATTGGGTCCCGATGTCAATCACCATTCTCAATCGCGTCTCCTATGCTGCAATCGTCATTGCGATTGTCGCGTTGCGCGGCAGCCTGGAAGCAATGGGAATAGCCGTGGCCGCAGTGAACGTTGTAA
>DATNAF010000136.1:0-5304 GCA_035572845.1 Terriglobales bacterium | reverse complement strand
TTGCTGACCATCTTTATCGCCATGCTGGCGCTCTCATTATTGCGAACGAAACTTCGCGGACGATTCGACTGGCTGGCATTCTGGCATCGCGAAAGTGCGCAGCCAACAATTTCCTCAGGCTTCGCCAAAATGCAGTAATTCGTGTTGTACCTGCTGCTATAACAACCGCTATTTGGCCGCAACCTGGGTGGTGTGGACCGCCGGATGCCATCGATATCGTTCCTCAATTGAATGAGAAACGTGCGAGATTCTAGGACAGCATAGATTAATCGGAACGTCAGTCAGAAACGACTCAGGCGGGCAACACGATCGAGTGCTCGGCACAAATCGTGCGATAGGGTTCGCCTTTCATTTCGCCGCGAAATGCTTTTGCAGGATAAGCACAGCGCAGGTAAAAGAAATGGGTTCTGGCGAGCTCATTCCAAAGCTGCTCCAGGCGTATGGCGGAATCATACTTTTTCTGTTTCCAAAGGACTGCAACCATTTCTCCGAAAGCAATTACGCGGCGGTGCTTTACGTCAGCGGCCGCTTCGGCTTTGCGAATGATGCCCCCAAATTCCCGAAAAAACTTCTGACGGTTTGGACCACTCGGCTCCATAAATTTGGACAAGGCTTCGGATGCGTCCGCCACGATTAACCGGCCGCAGCGAACAGCACCATCTATATCAATCCGCTGCGCTGATAGACGCCTGAGCAGGCCCTTTTGATGCGCCTTTGTTATCACGGCAACCACAGACTCACCTATTTTCAGTGCATTTCCCAGCGAGGCACCCAGACTGTCGAGCAGGAAACGATCAGTGGTGTAGAACTGCACTACGTGGGCCGGGTCCGGCTCCGGGTGCGAAGAAACAACATCAGTGCCTAGGGCACCCATAACCGTGGACATCGAAAATCCCCCCACAAATTTTTGCAGCTGGTTCCCTTCTCAGCAATACAGAAAATACTGTAGGAGATGGAATTGAACAACGTTGCAAGCTTATCGCTCTCTGGCCCTCCGAGCTGCCAAATTTCTGAGAACTACCAGTCTGATACCATTCCCACGCGCCCGGTCCATCTCAATATGCACGTTCTTGCCATCATTGCCGGAGTAGTGATTATTTCAACCGTCCTGCTGGACGCCTTTGAAACCGTCGTGTTACCGCGCCGTGTGCAACGGCATTTTCGGATCACCATCCTGTTCTACCGGAATACCTGGGCGCCCTACGCGAAATTAGCCAGCCGAATTAAATCCCAGACGCGGCGCGAAACCGTGCTCGGATATTTTGGCCCGTTATCAATGATTGCCTTGCTGGTGATTTGGGCTTTGGGGCTGATCTTGGCCTTCGCCCTGGTGCAGTACGGGGGTGGCGACCACCTGGCTGCGGGAAATCAGCCGATCACTTTCGGTCTCTTGCTGTATCACAGCGGCGAAACTTTCTTCACGCTGGGCTACGGCGACGTAACTCCAGCCTCGTACTACTCTCGAGCGCTTTCGGTGTGCGAAGCGGGAATGGGTTTTGCTTTTTTGGCGGTGGTGATCGGATATCTGCCTACGATCTACTCCGCTTTTTCACGGCGAGAGATTGAAATTTCTTTGCTCGACGCGCGTGCCGGTTCGCCTCCCAGCGCTGCCGAATTGCTGACCCGCACTTTGAGCAGCGTGGATCGCGGGACTCTCGATCGATTACTGCATGACTGGGAGCGGTGGGCGGCCGAAGTGCTGGAGAGCCATCTGTCGTATCCGGTGCTGAGCTTCTATCGCTCGCAGCACAGCAATCAATCATGGCTCGGCGCGTTGACTGTAATTCTGGATGCGACGGCGCTGGTAATTGCCGGTATTGATGGCGTGAGCAGTGAGCAGGCGCGTTGGACATACAAGATGGCGCGGCATGCGGTGGTCGATCTGGCTCAGGTGGTGAACGCGGATTATGATCCGCTGCAGCAAGAAAGGCTCAGCGAGGGGGACCTCGCGCAAATACGATCTCTATTGGCAGCGAAAGGCCTTAAGCTTGGCGAGGGAGCCGTAGTCGAAGCCAAACTGCACGAGCTGCGGATGAAGTATGAACCTTACGTCATGGGAATCGCGAGGAACTTATATATACCGCTGCCGCCCTGGATCCGCCACGACGTCATTAAAGACAACTGGCAGGCTGGGCCATGGGACAGAATGATTCAGGCCCAGGCATTGGGACGCGTTTCGCGTGAGCATCACGGCGGGGAAAAGACGGTGGTGGCCGAAGACCACTTCTAACCACATGTAAGAAGTCTTATGGGAAATGAATGTAGAGATATTGCTTGCAACGTCTGGCCGGTGCGATCGCAAAGACGGGAGACGTCGCAAGCTACGTCTCTACGAATTTTCTATCTGCTCGCTGCGGCGGCCGTCGGGTGTTCGCGCTCGACATCTTTCAACCGGGCAGCCTTGCCACGCAGGCTGCGAAGGTAATAAAGCTTGGCGCGGCGCACCTTAGAAGAACGCACCAGCTCGATGCGATCGATCACACGTGAACTGACGGGGAAAATACGCTCCACGCCCTGGCCGAAGCTGATTTTGCGGACGGTGAAGCTGGCCTGCGGACCGCGCGTGCGCGCCAGCACCACACCCTCGAACGCCTGCAGGCGCTCTTTGTCGCCTTCCTTGATTTTGACGTGAACGCGAATGGTATCGCCGGGCACGAACTCCGGAAGGTCGGTGCGCTTGGTCTTAGCAAGAATTTTTTCGATGATTAGGCTTGTCATGTCAGCTCCAGGTTCGTAGATATGATGATACTCAATCCAGCTTTTAGCGGCGAGCGTCGAACTGTGAGCACCCACTGGTGTTGCTCATAGCTCGCGGCTCATTGCTCATTGCTCATCGCTCACTGCTCACTGCTTGTTGCCAGCTATCTCCTCAATCAATTCTCTATCCTCATCACTCAGTCGCGCACGATCCAGAAGGTCGGGGCGGTTGTGCAGCGTTTTTTCAAGCGCCGAACGCCGGCGCCAGCGCCGGATGTCATCATGGTTACCGTTCAACAGCACCTCCGGTACCTTCACCCCGCGAAACTCTGCAGGCCGCGTGTAGTGCGGGTAATCCAGCAACCCACCCGCACCGCACGTCGAGTCTGCTGGTGTCGAGCGGACGCTCTTGGCCGCCAAGTTACCACCACCGCACTCTGGCCCGGCCACAAACGACTCCTGCCGCGTCGACGCTTCATTTCCCACCGCGCCGGGAATCAATCGCGTGACCGCGTCGATGATCACTGCTGCTCCTAATTCCCCGCCGCTCAAAACGTAGTCGCCGATCGATATTTCGCGATCAGCCAGGTGCGTTCCCACCCGCTCGTCTACACCTTCATAGCGGCCGCAAATCAGAACCAGTCGATCAACTTGCGCAAGCTCAGACGCCAGGCTCTGATCAAAACGCCTGCCCTGCGCGGAAAGCAACACTACCGACTGCTTAGACGATGCGCGTTCCTCACGCCCCGCCAGCTTGAACTGCTCTACACATTCAAAGATCGGTTCCGGCTTGAGGACCATGCCCTCGCCGCCGCCGAATGGGCGGTCATCTACGGTGCGATGCCGATCGCGGGTAAATGCCCGCAGATCGTGAATATCAATCTTCACCAGCCCGGCTTCGCGCGCCCGGCGAATGATCCCGAAATCAAGCGGCCCGCGAAAAAAGTCCGGGAAGATAGTGACGACGTGTACTTCCAAAGCAAAACCTTTTCACCGCAGAGATCGCCGAGCACGCCGAGAAATCTCTTGCCTGTCTTCTCTGCGCTCTCGGCGTACTCGGCGGTTAAAAGCTTCTGTTTTTGCCTTTGCTCTGTTCGCGCTTTTCTTCTTCAGTCAGTGGCGAATTTACTTCCAGCAAACCTTCGGGCAAGTTCATCTCGATGCGCTTGTGCTCGAGATCGACCCGCTCCAGAAATACCTGAGCATATGGAATCTCGTGCTCATTTTTTCCTGATCCCACCACCAGCAGCGGGGCTTCACCCGCCCCGAAACGCACATCGCTCACTACGCCAACTTCACGTCCGCGATCAAACAATGCGCAACCGACCAGATCACTGACGTAGAACGCGCCCGGTTCCAACTCTGCGCGCTCGCTGGCTGGAAGTTGCAACTCGCAGCCGATCAAAACTTCCGCGTCCGAAATCGAATCGACGCCCGCGAATTTCAGAACCAGCCAGTTCTTATGCGGCCAAACGTCATCGATCTGCAATTCGCGCCGTCTGCTATGTTCGGCGAGCGCCAAAATCTTCATCCCGGCGTGCAGCCGTCCCGGAATATCAGTGTGGATCTCGGCGGCAACTTCGCCGTGGCGGCCTTGAGTCTTTACTACGCGGGCCAGAGTGACGAAGTGATTCAATTCTGTAGCTCTTAGCCATTAGCTCTTAGCCGTCAGCTCATCCGAGGCGGTTTGGCTAAAAGCTAAGAGCTAAAGGCTAATAGCTGCTTTTTATTCCAGAATCTCCAACTCGTAGCGCTTGCCGGCTTTTTCACCGGCGACGTGGAGCAGATTGCGCACCGCCCGCGCGATCTTGCCAGACTTGCCGATCACGCGTCCCATATCGTCTTCGGCGACTTCGAGTTCGAGAACCAGCTCGCCGTCTTCGTCAAATTCGTCGACCTTCACCTGGTCAGGAGCAGCGACGAGAGCTTTGGCGATGTGCTCAACGAGCGCCTTCGGATTGGGAGATGAGTCAGTCATTGTCTGCATCACCACTAAAGAGGGTGCCCCATCTTTCGCCGATTTTGCGAAAGGTGGGAACCACAAAATCAAAAGCTTTTAACCGCAGAGATCGCTGAGAAAAGCCGCCGAGCACGCCGAGAACCCGAACCGCGCAACGGATTTAAGAATTTGAATTCAAAAAATCCGGGAGAATCCGTGTGATCCGTGGCTCGAACTTACGAAGCCACTGGCTCTGCGGGCGCATTCCCCGCGAAACCCAGAATCTTGCCGACGCGCTCCGATACCTGCGCGCCCTTCGAGCGCCAATAGTCGATGCGGTCGCGCTTGAGCTCCACGCTTGCCGGGGTGGTGCGGGGATTGTACGTCCCTACAATCTCCACCGGACGCCCATTGCGCGGCCGTTCCTTCTCGATGACTACCACTCGATAATGCGGTTGTTTGCGCGCACCTACGCGCGCCAGACGAATCATTAGCACTGAACTTGTTCCTTTCTGTAATAACCTCGTGAGGGACGGGCTTCCACGCCCGTCCAGCCAAGCGACGCTCGGCAAATTTTTAATTCAACCTACTCCGCCTGCTCCTTAATTCTTGCGAGAAGAGGTGGCGACCCAAACCGCCAGCGGGAATAAGACAAGTAATTATTATGC
>DATNAF010000135.1:0-8647 GCA_035572845.1 Terriglobales bacterium | reverse complement strand
AGCAGAGTGGTGACCTGAGCCAGTGAGCCATCTGCCACCTGCAGTTCGCCAACGCCATCATTGGCGTTGCGCGCCGATTGCGTCAGCGCGGTAATGTTTGCGTGCAAGCCGTCCGCAATGGCAAGACCGGCCGCGTCATCTGCGCCAGTATTGATGCGCGACCCGGATGACAACTGAAACAGGGACTTCTGCAGATTGCTATTGGTAATAGTCAATTGGTTCTGCGCGGCGAGAGATGCGATGTTGTTCAGGACACTGAGTGCCATGTTTTTATCTCCTAGTAAGTGAGTTGGTCCCGTGTTCCGGAATCGCCCCGACTTTACCCGCAGAGGCCGTCAAGAGTTTGGGAACCTTGCTGCTTTCATCTCAACATCGACCAATCAGGGGCGGCCTTTAGCCTGTAACTCCGGCGAGCCGCGAACTTCGGTAACGGCCGTACATGGCCGCTTGTGAACTCCTTATTTCTCTCGCCGATATTTCCCCATGGCGGCAATCATGATTCAACTCACCCGGCTGAATAATTCAAAAGTGTCAGTCAACTCGGACCTCATTAAATGGGTTGAACAAAACCCGGACACCGTCATTACCCTGCTGAACGGCGAGAAACTTTTGGTGCAGGAAACTGTGGAGCAGGTAGTCGATCGGGTGATCGAATTCCGGCGGCAATTGCTCTCCACCGTGGTGAGCTGGACGGGAATGCGTGCGGGAGCGCTTCCGGTTATGTATTTATCCCCCGAAGGCCATAAGGAAAGTGAAGGATAGTGCGGGTGGACAAAGCCAGCGTGGGTGGAGTGCTGTTGGGATTGGTGGGCATCATCGGAGGTCTGCTGCTCGAGGGCGGCACGATCTCCCAGATACTGCAACCGACCGCTGCCATGATCGTTTTCGGAGGCACAGCCGGCGCAATATTGGTCCAGTTTCCACTTTCTGTAGTTCTGACCGCGGTAGGCCGTCTTGCGGGAATCTTTTCCGAGCCTCGTACCAGCCTTGAATCCGTTATCGAACAACTGGTCGACTATGCGAACATGGCCCGCCGCCGGGGAATTGCCTCACTCGATGACGAACTGCACAATGTGCACGATCCGTTCATGAAAAAAGTCCTTACCCTGGCGGTGGATGGCACAGAACCGCAGGAATTGCGCAAAATCGCCGAGCTTGATCTCGACAACGAACTCGAACGCGAGGAACGGTTTCCCCAAGTATTTGAGTCCGCCGGGGGCTTCTCGCCAACTGTAGGAATCATCGGCGCGGTGCTTGGGCTGATCCAGGTGATGCAACACCTCGACAAACTCGATGAAGTCGGGCGCGGCATCGCGGTAGCTTTTGTAGCCACCATTTACGGGGTGGGTGCCGCCAATTTGCTCTTGCTGCCTGTCGCCGGAAAACTGCGCATTCGTCTGCGTGAACAGCAGGCACAGAAAGAGATGGTGCTGGAAGGAGTGATTTCGATTCTGGGCGGGATGAATCCCCGCATGCTGCGCAACTCCCTGCACAGCTTTGTAGGCGGTCCGGTTCGTGAGCGAGAGGAGATGGGCATCGCCAAGGCCGCAGGCGCATGAGGCGCAAACGCCAGGAAGCGCGTCACCAGCCTGACCGCTGGCTGGTTTCCTATGCTGACTTCATTACTTTGCTGTTCGCTTTTTTTGTGGTTTTGTATTCCGCAGCGCAAGTCGATAAACGCCGGGCCGCACAGGTAGCTTCCGCAATCCAAACCGCATTTCATCAGAACGGATCTTTGCCGCCCCCTGCGGCTAATGGCGGGAGCCCTCAATCCCAAACTACGCCGCCTGATTCCGATGAACAACAATCGGCCCTCAAAAGCCAGATCGAGCAGACGTTGGCCGCGGAGATCAGCAACGGCGATGTGGCCATCCGCAGTTCCCCTGACGGATTGGTGATCAGTCTGCGCGAGGTCGGATTTTTTGATAGCGGATCAGCCGAAATCAAGGCCAGCTCGGCAGTTGCGTTTGCTGAACTCGCGGAGATCTTGCGGAAGAACGGCTCCGATATTCGGATCGAAGGTCATACCGATAACGTGCCCATTCACAATTCGAAATTCTCATCCAACTGGGACCTCTCGACTGCCAGGGCCACCGCAACCATACGTCTGCTGATTCGCTATAAGCTGAATCCAGAGCGCATGTCAGCCGCTGGCTATGCCGAGTTTCACCCCGTTGCCGGCAATGACACACCCGAAGGACGGGCCAACAACCGGCGAGTGGATATAGTCGTTCCCCGCAAGCCCGCCGCGTAGCCGCCATAGCTCGATTACAATAGCGCCGTGCTCAAAGCGTTGCACCAAGGCAAGCACAAGAACGCGGGCGGTCCGCCGCCAGCGCACAAATGGCTGGAGAATGTCGGCCTGATCGTCATCGTCGTTCTCATTCTTGCCATCACCATCACTCGCTACTGGCATAACATCCATTGGAGCCTTCGCTAATTGCCTCGCGATCCGCTGCTGGTTGTGATTCTTGGACCTACCGGCAGCGGCAAGACCGCCTTATCTCTGGAACTCGCCGCCCGTTTTCATGGCGAAATTGTCAACTGCGATTCGGTTGCTATGTATCGCGAGTTCCGCATCGGAACGGCTAAGCCTACTGCAGAAGAACAGGCGCGCGCGCCGCATCATTTACTCGATGTCATTGAGCCCACGAACTTCACCACCGCGGGTGAATATGCCCGTATGGCGCGACAAATCCTACTGCAGATTCAGCAGCGCGCCGCATTGCCGATCGTAGTTGGCGGGACGGGTTTGTACCTGCGGGCTTTAATCGACGGATTATTTCCCGGTCCGGAGCGTTCGGAGGAATTGCGCGAACGGCTGCGCGAGCGTGCTCACGAAAAAGGCGCTCAGTATTTACACCGTCTGCTGCAGCGAATGGATAGCCGGAGCGCCTCGCGAATTCACGCCAATGACGTCCCCAAGATGATTCGTGCCATCGAGGTTTGCCTCGCCGCGAAACAGCCAATGAGCGAACAATGGAAGGCCGGCAGGGAGCCTTTGACTGGCTTTGAAATCCAGCGAATCGGCCTCGATCCCAATCGAGCGGAACTTTATCGGCGTATCCACGAACGAGTCCTGGGTATGTTTGACGCCGGCCTGGTAGAAGAGACGCAGCAACTGCTGAATCATTACGGAGACGCTGCGCGCCCGCTATCCTCGATCGGATACAAACAGGTTGTTCAACTGCTCCGCGGAGAAATTGACCGCGAAGCCGCGGTCGACGCGGTGCAACAGGCCCATCGCAATTACGCCAAGCGGCAGATGACCTGGTTCCGGCGCGAGCCGGAGGTTACATGGATCCAGGGATTCGGCAATCAGATCGGAGTCATTACGCAAGCGGTTGCCGCAGTGCAAAACAGGCTTCAGCCCGCACCGTGATATCTTCCTCTCGATGACGCAATCAATCACCCGGCGCACGTTCCTTTTACTGATAGCCGCACTCTTTGCAATTTCTGCTTTCGCCAAAACTAAATATCAGCCACTGCCTGTCCGCCTCGATCACGATGGCGAAAAATGGGCGGAAAAAACTCTGCACAAAATGTCGACCGAAGAAAAGGTCGGACAGCTGTTCATGATCTGGACGCGCGCTGAATTTCTGAACGCCGATAGCGCCGCGTATCTCCAGCTTCGCGACAACATGAACAAGTATCACGTGGGCTCATTCGCCATGACGGTACCCTATGAGCCGCCTTTTCTGTACAAAAGTGGACCCTACGAAGCGGCTGAGCTACTGAACCGGTTGCAAACCGACTCCAAACTTCCGCTTCTAATTGCCGCGGATTTCGAATTGGGCGTCAGCAACCGGCTGCGCGGGGCGACTGGTTTCCCCAATGCAATGGCCATCGGCGCCAGTGGCCAAACCAAATATGCCGAAGATTTCGGGCGCATCACTGCCGAAGAAGCCCGCGCGATCGGCGTGCACTGGAACTTCTTTCCTGTCGCCGACGTCAATTCCAATCCCGATAATCCCATCATCAACACGCGCTCTTTCGGCGAAGACCCGCAGCAGGTAGCAGATTTCGTTGCCGCCTATATTCGGGGCGCCCATTCGGCTGGCATGCTGGTCACCGCGAAACATTTTCCCGGGCACGGCGACACCGCGACCGATTCGCACCTCGGGACGGCACAAGTCACCGGCAATCGCGCCCGCCTCGATGCAGTTGAGTTGCCGCCATTCCGCAAAGCCATTGAGTCGGGTGTGGATGCGATCATGATTGCGCACGTCACGGTTCCCGCGCTCGATCCCAATCCCAACGCGGTGGCGAGCGTTTCCCCGACGATCGTGACTGGGTTACTTAAACAGCAACTTCATTTCCAAGGACTCGTGATCACCGACGCCCTCGACATGGGTGCGCTCACTCGACTTTACTCGGCAAATCTCGGCCAGGAAGCAGTGGATGCCTTTAAGGCCGGCAACGACGTGCTGCTGATCCCTCCCGATCTCGACGTCGCCTACAGGGGCGTGCTCGCGGCCGTGCGCAGCGGAGAAATTTCTGAGTCGCGGCTGGATGAGTCTGTCCTCAAAATTCTCAAGACCAAAGCTTCTCTCGGATTACAAAAGGCAAGGCTCGTCGATATTTCGGCTCTGGACAAAACCGTGGGAACTCCCGAGCACATCGCCGACGGTCAGCAGATCGCAGATGCGGGAGTCACCCTGGTGCGGCAAAACCATGCCGTCTTGCCGCTGAAAAAGATCGGAACAAACGCCGCCGGGCTCCCGTACCAAGCAGGTGTAGAGGTGCGTAATCGCCTGGTGGTGATGATTTTTTCAGATGATGTACGCCTGGAAGCTGGACGCATGCTCGAACGTCAGATTAAGTCTCGCGCACCGGATGCGAATGTAATTTACACCGATCCGAATCTCGCATCGGCCGTGACGCCAGGCATACTCAGCGCAGTCCAGCAGGCGGAGAGAGTTGTAGTCGCGGTGTATGCCACGCCTACGGCGGGCAAGGTGGTGGCGACGAACGGGGGCGCACGAAATTCAGTAGCGCTGCCGGACCCCAGCGCAGACCTGCTGCACCGAATTTTGAGCGCCAAGGGGCAGAAAACGATTGTCCTTGCGGTTGGCAATCCATACCTGGCGCGAGACTTTCCCGAGGTGCAGAATTATCTTTGCACTTTTTCAGCCGCGCCGGTTTCAGAGGTAAGTGCCGTGAAGGCGCTCTTCGGCGAGATGGAAATTCATGGCCGCTTGCCGGTTACGATTCCCGGAATCGCCGCTCGGGGAGCAGGAACCACGGAATTAGCAAAAAGGATGGCCCGTAGATAGACCCACAAGCATTGGAGGAAATATGCGAAATCGATTTCATTTTTCTATCTTCTTCGTCCTCACCACCGCGTTTCTTGTGCTTGCTGGATGCAGCATCAACGTAAAAAAAGGCGCCAACGATAAGGACGAGGACAAAAAAGTTGACATCGATACTCCCTTCGGTGGAATCCACGTAAGCAAAGATGCGGATGTGCATGACACCGGCCTTCCGGTCTATCCCGGTGCTAAGCCGAAGACGAAGGGCGATTCAGATGACGACGAGAAGTCTGCAAACGTCGACATCTCAACTTCCAGTTTCGGTTTGAAAGTGGTTGCCATTGACTATGAAACCAAAGATGCGCCCGGCAAGGTGACCGCCTTCTACAAAGACAGATTGAAACAATACGGTAATGTGCTTGAGTGCCACACCTCAGACAAGAGCTACAACTACACTGGCCATTCAGACAAAAACGACTCTGAGGAACTTAAATGTGAGGGCAACAATAATGGCAAGACCGTCGAACTGAAAGCAGGCACCAGAAGCAATCAGCACATCGTAGCCATTAATCCCCAGGAACAAGGCTCGGAGTTTTCCTTGGTTTATGTGCGCATGCGCGGCAAAGAAGGCACGATTTAAGTTCCTCCGACCGCCTGATTACTTTTCCCGTGCGAGCATTGCCCACGACCCACGACGCTTTATAATCCCCTCCCATGAACCTTGAGCAGAAGTTGCAGGAGATGAAGCGCCGCGACAAGTTGGCCGAAGAGGGCGGCGGCCGCGAACGCCGCGAGCGCCAGCATAAAGAAGGCAAGCTGTCGGCCCGCGAGCGCATCGACTTCCTTCTCGATGAAGGCACCTTCGAAGAGACCGACCGTCTCGTGACTCATCGCGCCAATGAATTTGGAATGGCTGAACAGAAGTACTACGGCGACGGCTTCGTTACCGGATATGGACGCATCGACGGGCGTTTGGTTTTTGTCTTCGCGCAGGATTTCACCGTCTTCGGAGGATCGCTCTCTGAAACCAACGCCGCCAAGATCGTCAAAATCATGGACACCGCCGCCCGCGTGGGTGCGCCCGTGATCGGACTGAATGATTCCGGCGGCGCACGCATTCAGGAAGGCGTAGTTTCACTTGCCGGTTACGCAGACATTTTTCTGCGCAACACGCTTTACAGCGGCGTAGTTCCGCAGCTCTCGGCAATTATGGGACCGTGCGCGGGTGGCGCGGTTTATTCGCCGGCGATCACTGATTTCATTGCCATGGTGAATCACACGTCTTATATGTTCATCACCGGCCCCGACGTGATTAAGACCGTCATGCACGAGGATGTGACTAAAGAGCAACTCGGCGGAGCGCAGACGCACAACGAAACGTCAGGAGTAGCACACTTTCTGGCGCATGATGATGCTGAGTGCCTGTCCACGTTGCGCGAACTACTGAGCTTTATTCCGTCGAATAACCTTGACGATCCGCCGCGCAAGCCATGCACCGATCCGATTGACCGCGCCGATGCCGCGCTAGACACCATCGTTCCCGCGCAATCGAACCTGCCATACGACGTGAAAGAAGTGATTCGCGCAGTCATCGACGACGGCTATTTCTTTGAAGTGCACGAGCATTACGCGAAGAACATCGTGGTTGGATTTGCGCGTATGAACGGCCGCTCGGTGGGAATTGTCGCCAATCAACCTGCGTTTCTAGCAGGCACATTGGATATCAATGCATCCGTCAAAGGCGCCCGCTTCGTGCGCTTCTGCGACTGCTTCAACATCCCAATAATCACTTTTGAAGACGTTCCCGGATTTCTGCCCGGCACAACCCAGGAGTACGGCGGCATAATTCGCCACGGCGCCAAGTTGCTATTCGCCTTCGCCGAAGCCACTGTCCCCAAGCTCACGGTGATTACGCGCAAGGCCTACGGCGGCGCCTATTGCGTGATGGCTTCCAAGCACATTCGCACCGATGTTAACTACGCCTGGCCGACAGCAGAAATTGCTGTGATGGGATCCGAAGGCGCGGTGGACATTGTCTACCGCCGCGAACTGGAACGCGCCGCCAATCGCGACGAGTTGCGTAAACAAAAAATCGAAGAGTTCAGCGAGCGCTTCGCCAATCCCTACGTCGCAGCCGAGCGCGGCTACGTCGACGCCGTCATCCAACCACGCGACACCCGCAAAAAGCTGATCCACTCTCTCGAAATGCTCGAAACCAAGCGCGACAAAAATCCGCAGAAGAAGCACGGGAATATGCCGCTCTGAGGATGCGTTCTGCCTCTGTGTGCTTCCTCTGTAAATACTGAGTTTCACGGAGGAAAGACACAGAGGGGTTTCTCCAACGCTGGCCCAAAAGCCTAGTTGTGGCTTGAGTGGGGCAGTTCTGAGTGCGGATCAGATGCATCTGCCTCACCGCCTAACCCATTTCCCCGTACCGTTACTTCGGCCTGTATCGTGATCAGTAGATCTTAGGAGCGGCCGCTCGCCTGATGAGCTGTTTTTCCCTTCGGCTGCGGCCACGTTAAATCCCATTTGCGTGGTGTAGATCGCTTCGTTCAACGTCGAGCCGGACTTCGCTTTCGCGACTGCGAAGAATCCGTAAGCGTTCCCTCCAGCGAATGAGGTTGCAATGTAGTCGGCGACCATCTGGCCGGAATCAGTTGAGGGAAGCCAGCTAAGCGCCATCGGGCCGGCGACTGGAGTTGCTGCGCTCCAGGTGCTGCCGCCATCGGCTGACGAAATAAATCCCGCGTACAGCGCGCATGTCGCAGCCGTGCAATTCGCTTGCGGATAATAGTAAAAAGTGAGCCCGAGGTGTGCGGTGCTTCCAGAAGTTGCCGGATCGACGCCGAGTCCGGGAATGAAATGGTCGACCGTGCTGCTGACTGCATCGATCGGTATGCGCGCAGGCTGTGACCAATTCGTGCCGTTTGCCGAGGTGCTCATCACCAGGTCGTTCGACGTGCAACTTGCCCGAAAGCGGCAGTCCTGCCAAATAACGTAAATATTCCCGGCCGCATCTTCTTGCGCGGAGGGCAATGCGTCGCTGCGCAAGCCGCCTGCAACGGCGTGACCGGAGACTGTAGCGATTTGCACTACATTGCCCCAAGTCGCACCACCGTCAGTTGAAGAAAAAGATTGGATTACACCGGCATCCGCCAGGAATGGAACAATCACATCGCCACCGGGCTGGACTACGGGCTGTCCGCCAAGACCGTGTGTCGCAGATATCGCGAACCCGGCTGACCAGGTCAGGCCGCCATCCGACGATGTGCTCATGTAGATTAGATTTGAGCTGCCGTTGTCGTCCCACTCGGCGTAACAGTTGCCGTAATGGGGGCTGGTCGGTGTGTTGTCGCAACTGATCCAGTCTTTATCGAGATCAGCGCCCTGGG
>DATNAF010000134.1:0-21378 GCA_035572845.1 Terriglobales bacterium | reverse complement strand
CAAAGGGAGCGACGCAGAGAAAAAGTTCGCAACTGGAGTCAATTACGGGGACTCGATTCAGGCGTTCTTTCGCGAGCGGCTGGAGTTTTATCTCAAAGATCAGTTGGGATACAAGTACGATGTTGTGAATGCCGTGCTGGCGGCGGGTGCGGACGACATTGTGGACGCCGTGGCCAGAGCCGAAGCGCTATCAAAGGTGCGCGGTTCGGCGGATTTTGAATCAATTTCGGTCGCGTTCAAACGTATTAAGAATATTTTGCGGCAGGCGAATGAAAGCTCGAAGCGTGTGGCATCATCAGTCGATGCAAACGCATTTGGCGAAGAGGCCGAGAAAAAGTTAGGGGCGCTGATTCCCGAAATCGCCAAGGCAGTAAATAGTTTCAGAGAAGGAAAAGATTATTCCCGTGCACTGGCAGAAATATCCCGCATTCGCCCCGCAGTGGACGCATTTTTCGATAAAGTAATGGTAATGGTTGAGGATGAGGAGTTGCGCGCCAATCGGCTGGCGCTGCTGCAGACGTTGTTGCGGGAATTCTCAACGATCGCCGATTTCTCAGAAATGGTGGCAGAAGGGAAAGCTTAGCGGAGCCAGCTGCGGTGTAACTTAGCCCAGTTCTTGAGGAGTTCAGCAGCGAAGGCAAATTGCCAGCGGAAGGGACAGCAGGTTCCTCCACTCCGAACATCGTTCGCGCGCGAACGATCTTCTCCGGTCGGAATGACAGGGTTTTGAAAACTCAGAATTGAAAAAGTCTTAGAAAAGGACGCACTCATATGGCGACATCGACAGTTTCAGAAAACGAAGTTCGGAGCAGCGGTAATGGGGCTCCCAAGAGTTCACAGAAGCCGGCAACAAAGTACGTTTATTCGTTCGGTGGGGGCAAGGCCGATGGCAACGGGAAAATGAAGGAAGAGCTCGGCGGCAAGGGTGCGGGTCTCGCCGAGATGACTAACGCCGGCCTGCCGGTGCCTCCAGGGTTCACGATCCAGACTGAAGCTTGTCGAGAGTACATGAAGCAAGGAGGCGTTTCCGCCGAAGTCGATCGGCAGATGGATGAAGCCCTCCGAAAGCTCGAAAACCTTCAGGGCCAGAAGCTCGGTTCCGGCGAAAACCCATTGCTGGTCAGCGTTCGCTCCGGCGCGAAATTTTCAATGCCGGGCATGATGGACACGATTCTGAATCTGGGACTCAATGACCAGAGTGTCGAATCGCTGGCGAAGCGAAGCAACAATCCGCGCTTCGCGTACGATTCGTACCGGCGTCTGATCCAAATGTTTGGCAGTGTGGTGCTGGAAATTGAAAAGTCTGCGTTTGAAGAGGTGTTCGACGGCAAGAAGAAGCAGAAGAAGGCCAAACTCGATACCGACCTTGATGCGAAGGCGCTCAAAGAAGTTATCGCCGACTACAAGAAGGTCGTCAAAAAGCACTCCGGGCGCGACTTTCCGCAGGAGCCGCACGAGCAGCTGGTAATGGCACGAGATGCCGTGTTTCGCTCATGGCAGAACGATCGGGCGAAGCACTATCGCCGAATCAACAACATCGATGACATGCTCGGGACCGCCGTTAATGTGCAGGCGATGGTTTATGGGAACCTGGGCGAGACGAGCGGCACCGGAGTTGGATTCACCCGCAATCCCGCAATCGGAACTAAAGAATTTTACGGTGAGTTCCTGATCAACGCGCAGGGAGAAGACGTCGTCTCCGGCGTCCGCACGCCGGTTCACATTTCGCAGCTCGAAAAAATTATGCCGGATGTTTACCGGCAGTTGCATGAGATCACCACGCGCCTTGAAAAACATTACCGCGACATGCAGGATTTCGAGTTCACCATCCAGGACGGAAAGCTGTACATGCTGCAAACTCGTAACGGCAAGCGCACCGGAATTGCCGCTGTAAGAGTTGCGTTGCAGATGGTCGATGAGGGACTGATCACCGAAGAGGAAGCGATTTTCCGCGTGGAACCGAATCAGCTTTATGACTTCCTGGTTCCACGACTTGACGAGAAGAATGCCAAAGTTGAAGTTCTCGCAACTGGATTGCCGGCGTCCCCAGGCGCGGCAGTTGGTCAAATTGTTTTCACTGCAGACGAAGCGGTTGAAAAGGCGGGCCATGGCGCGAAGAAAAACCCGGTGATCCTGGTTCGTGCAGAAACAACGCCCGAAGATATTCACGGCATGGAAGTGGCGGCAGGAATTCTGACATCGCGCGGAGGCATGACCAGTCACGCCGCCGTGGTCACCCGAGGCATGGGCAAGTGCTGTGTGGCCGGCGCCGGCGACATTCACGTCGACGAAAAGAAACGCGAGATGCAGGCCAAGGGGCAAACCTTCAAAGCCGGCGATTGGATCTCACTCGATGGGACTACGGGCCGCGTAATCAAAGGCAAGCTGGATTCGATTCCGCCCAAGGCGGATGATCCGGAACTGTTGAAGTTCATGGGATGGGCGGAGCCGTTCCGGACGATGAAAGTTCGCGCGAACGCCGATATTCCGCGTGATGCAATTCAAGCCCGCGCATTCGGTGCTGAAGGCATTGGTCTTTGCCGCACCGAGCACATGTTCTTCGGCGAGGAAAAACTTCCGCATATGCGGGCGATGATTCTCGCGAACAACGAAAAAGACCGGCGCGCCGCGCTGAAGAAACTGCTGCCGCTACAGCGCAAAGACTTCGAGGGCGTGTTCCGCGCCATGGATGGGTTCCCGGTCACGATCCGCACGCTGGATCCTCCGCTGCACGAGTTCCTGCCGCGACGCGAAGACTTGATGGTGGAAATCGCCGTTCTTGAAGCGACGAAGCCGAAATCGCCAAAGCTCGGCGGATTGCGCAAATTGCTGCGCCGGGTGGAAGAGCTGCATGAGTTCAATCCCATGCTCGGTCATCGTGGTTGTCGCCTCGGAATTACTTATCCCGAGATTACCGAGATGCAGGCGCGAGCCATTTTCGAGGCTGCAGTAGCAGTGGCGAAGCAGGGCGTGAAAGTTTATCCCGAAGTTATGATTCCGCTTACCGCGACACTGAAAGAAATGGTGAACCAGGCGGCGGTTGTGAATCGCGTGGCGCAAGAAGTTTTCAAAGAGAAGGAAAAGAAAATTGAGTACATGGTCGGCACCATGATCGAATTGCCGCGGGCCGCACTGGTTGCTGACGAGATCGCAAAAGAAGCACAGTTCTTCTCATTCGGAACCAACGACCTTACGCAAACTACGTTCGGTTTCTCGCGCGACGACATCAACAAGGTGCTGCCGACGTATCTTGCGGAAGGGATTCTGAAGCAGGATCCGTTTGCGGTGCTCGATCGTGAAGGCGTTGGGCAACTGGTGAAAATGGCGACTGAACGAGGCCGCAAGACGCGGGAGAACCTGAAGGTGGGAATCTGCGGCGAGCATGGCGGGGAACCGTCATCGGTTGAGTTCTGCTACCAGACAGGACTGAATTATGTTTCCTGCTCGCCATTCCGTGTGCTCACTGCTCGATTGGCGGCGGCTCAGGCTGCCGCGAGTGACAAGTTGAAGGTAGAAGCCGGAAGAACGAAGTAGAACGCCAAATTCTCTGTGGAATTGCTCTGTGAACCTCAGTGTTTTCTGTGGTAAGTGTTTTTAAAAACTTTCACCACAGAGAACACTGATGTCCACAGAGCAATTCCACAGAGCAGACCGAGGGGAAAAGTAGCTGGAGGCCGGGACGAGGATCCCGGCCTCTTTTCATGCACTACTGCATAGTGAAAGTCAGCTTGTCGAGGTAAACGATATACGGGGTTCCGTTGCGATTCCCGTCCAACTGATAATTGATGGTCACGCCATTCCATGAGGTGGAAGTCGGAGCCTCAGTGTGATTGATGTTAGCCGTTTTTCCATTGAGCGTGATGGTTTTGAACAGCAATTGGTTCGATGAAGTCCGTTCCACGTTTAAAACCAGGTGATTCCACGCGCCGCTGATTGGATTGCAGGGAACGCCTGTCGCCATCCACTTGTGATTCACGTCATCATAGATGTCCCATTGATGACCGCCGGCGATTCTGCATTCATGTCCCCAAATGTAGGATTTCCCGCCAGTGAATTGATTGATGTCAAACTCCAGAGCCTGGGAAACGCTCGCATCTTTCACCCAGAAGTAAACGTCGTAGGTGAAATTGTGAAGAGCAGGGTTCAAAGTGTGCTTGGTGTCGGCGAGACCTTGCGACGAAAAGCTGCCGATGAGGTGGTTGTTCCAGAGCACATCACCCCATTGATAATTGCCGCCACCATAAACCGATTTGGTTGAGAGACTGTCCATTGAAGGCGAAGTGACATTTTGGGTCCATGACCATTTCAGTTTGTCGCCAGTCGCAGTACAGGAGGCGCAAATTCCCCAGCTCGGCGGGAGCAATGCATATCCTGACCAGCCTCTCTGGTTTTGCAGATTGGAGAATGACATTGTCTTAGTAGGTGGGGGATTGCCCGAAGCCGAGCCGGTGACAGTCAACTGGACATTGGCCTTTGACGACCAACCGCAATTGTCTGATTCCTGAACTGTGACGTTGTAAGTTCCCGCATTCAGTGCAAGACTTGCGTCAAGGCTCGATCCATTTACCGAGTAGGCCGGCGAATTCGAAGTGGTGTAGATTGCGATTTGCGAAACGCCCTTCGAACACGCCGGAGAACTGGCTATGGCTAAGAAATGAACTGGAGATGTTGCTGTCGCAGTTCCCGATTTTGAAACGTTGGCGCTGCCTGGAGCCGAAACCCAAATTCCGGCTGTCGCCGGAAGTGCAACGATGAAGCACAGGCACACCATGGCATATAGCTTCGCAACTCTCATTACCGGTCTCCAGCAAAGGTGGTTTTGATTGGCTGCTATGCTGCAGCTTGATTGCAAAGGATTCTATGTTTTCAGCCACATAGATCAAACAGAAAACTGCTTTGGAAATAGTCGAAAGTACATGTTTTCATACACTACTCATGACTGTGGTGCTGATTGCAGTTCCCGGCTTGCGCTCTTCGCTCCAATGACGTGCAATTTTTTATATGACGAACACCTTGGGAAAAGCGGGGACTTCCATCTGAGTCACGCGGTTCGTTGCAGAAATTTTCTGTAACCACCACGCCTCAATGCTATTATTGTTCCCGTTCTTCCCTCGCCGTGCTCGAGATTTTCAAATGACAAATCAACTCTGGGCATCTCTTATGAGCTCTGAGGACGAGGTTGGTTCAGGCCCTGATCTCCCCATCCGATCAATGGAATCGCTTCCCTGTTCGGAAGTGGCGATGTGCAATGGCGAACTGGCCCTCGACGATCTCCCTAACGACCTCACCAGAATGTTGTATTTGGCTTCCCTCAGAGACTGCAACAGCGGTCGCTATCTTCATCCGCAACTCTCGCAAAAGGTGGGGGTGAAAGAAGCCGATCACGCGATCGCGGTCTGCCATCAGCAGATTTTCCGCAGATTGCTCAATACGCCAGCGTCAGGATATGCGCTCCAGTTGGAGGAATACATTCGTTATACGAGGGCCGACAGGAACGTGGTTCTAGACACTTGGCGCTCTCTAAAGGCGTACCGCTCTACCGTTCCATTACGTGCTTCGGCTCTCTATTGTGAATTGTTTTGTCTGAATATTGAACTGGCGCTGACGATATTGAAGGATTCACCAACCTGGGCAGAAGAAGGCCCTTAGGACGCCACGTTGCACTTCAATTGAGCCGATTCAAAGGGCAGCCATGCATTCGTGACTCTACCCACCACATTTGCTTCCCGCGGCATTTTGAACCGGCGAATCGGTTGCCGCGATACGGGATGGGGCACCAGGGTGAGCTCTCGTCCATCGGCCTGACACCAGCAGCAGGTATGCCCATCGGTGTGCCAGATCAAATAAACAGGGCGTTCGCGCAGTGTTTGCCATGCGAATACTCGCACCGTATTTTGCGAGGTATCGATCTGCACGATCGATTTTGAAGGGAGCAAATCACCCATGCTGTCATCGCTCGCTCCGATGATGGCATATCGATATCGCACAGGATCAACGTTGGTTATCAGCGCCGCCGGCAAATTGGCTGCATCTTGCGGTCGCAGCCTCAGAAGCGTTGTTTCGTCGGTAGCTAAGGTGGTGTCAAAATTCAGGGCGAAGCGGAAAGGGGTTTCGCCGCCCGATGCCGGTGCGAATCGATGTTGGATTTGTGCCGCATCGGGTGCGCTTGTAGGCGCAACGTCGTTTATTTCCTTGGGATCGATCCCAAACAATAGCAGAAGTTCATTCAGCGGGACTTTCAACGAAATGGCCAGGCTGAAGAGCTTGTGAATGCTGGGGATGGAACCCGCTTCGATGTCGGCCAGGGTCGAGTGCGGAACGTAAAAATCGCTGTTTCGTTTACTGTCGGCTATCGTGCGGGTAATGCGTTCGACATCGCTTGGTTTAATCAGTCGCTCTTCGCGCAAGGCGCGGATCCATTTTCCAGCGTCCATTGATTGGCTCGATGCCCCCAAGCGCGGTCATTCAAATCTTGAACGCGCAAAATCGTTCCAGTAGTGCACAATCTTATTCGATTTAGGACGTTAACGTTACAGAAATGCGAATTAAATGATTGAATAACTGCCTCTGCCGACCGTTAAATTCAGGCCTATGCAAAAGCCCTGCTGGCCGCGTGCATCGACTCCAACAAGTGTTGATAACGAAGTTCGAAGGCAGGTAAGGACACGGTCCATGATGGAAAAATCCACTTAACGTACAGACAAAATCTTGCGAGGAGCAGGTTTAAGCGCAATTGAAATGCCGTTGCGATCATTTGATCAATACTTCGCGCGAGTGCCAGGTCCGGCTTTAATTTTGCGAGCTGCCCCAATTCCATCGCCATTCCGGCATTCTCGTCCACTAGACGGAGCATCTGCAGCGCTAATCGAATCCGCCTCCTCTGGAAAACGGCAAACTGATCCACAGAAAGAAAGCGCCGAAGTTTGATTTCTTCATTGCGGTCAAGAAGCACCCGGAAAACCCCGACATCGATCGCGTGCTTACGTTGTTCCCAATCATGATCGTCGCGTACCCCGGTGTGGGCACGGCGCAAAAGCGCGTATGCCAAAACCAGGGCCAACAAAGCCACGGCAAGCGTTAATAGCGTCGAGACCATTGGTGTACGTAATCGGTTACCGCACTATTCCACTCCGGCAAATCCGCCTTCGGCAAGTGCTGGATCGGAGTTACCCTAGTTGGGCGCAAGATAAAAAAAGCCCAGATCATGGCTGCCAGATTATAAGCTGCTGAGTTAACGAGCGCTAGAGCAAGATCACTGATTACATGCAAATGGGCGCCAAGCTCGAAGCACGCGAGAGCCAGTGCGGAATACACCCCAAACCCTGCAGCGATTCCCACCGACTCCTGACGCCATCTTAGCCCCAGCCGCGACATCAGCGCGATTACGAAAATAAGCAAGCTGGATTGCAAAAATCGCACAGACCTTTCTCCCATCGCCATGATTGCCAAGAGCGGATCATTTTGACCGCTGGGATTGGCGAACACCAAAATGAGAAGAGCAGCTATTGCCGCTACGGCAGCGAAGATTACAACGGAGTTCGAAATGAACTTCAAAGAAGCGGATTTAGGCAAGATATGGGCGAGGATCTCGAAAATCACCGCCAAACCAAGCAAAATTGCGAGCGTCTCCCCCCACCAATAGATCAAAAAGTAGATGCGACCTTTAGGAAGAAATAGAAGAATGAATTCGCGGCACACTACGACTATTGTGTAAACGAAAAACAAAGGAAATGAAGTCACCAGTTTCCGCCGCAGCATGGCAAGGACAATTGCGGTCTGGAGGAGTAGCGGAGTTAGCCACAGAATCTTGGTTAGGTATAAAAAGGTCATGGGCCGCACTGGCAGATTACTCTCAATCCGGCGGGCCCACAACAATTAGCTAGACAGCGCAGTCCTGCCTCTTATTGGCAAGTCCTTGAATTGCAGTAAGGCGATCCGCCGTCGGCCAGCGAGGCGGTTGACATTGCAAAGGTTAACAAAATTGCTGCGGCGCATATGCGCATGATCTTCTTCATTTCAGTTTCCCCTTCAGTCAAGAGTGAAGTTGCTACTGGGGAAACACTACGTCCATTTTGTGAGAACCAAACGCATGTTCGGAAAGCGCGCGATTTCGCTTTTTGGTACGGTGCGCGCGGTTTGTAGTGTCGTTGGCTGACTTAGCCGCGATGGCCCATACCAAAATGTCGGTCGGTAAACCGACGATCAGTGGCTGATCCTCTCCAGCGATCCAGAGCGCGTCATTCAAAGACTCACAGTCTATCGACGCGTGGGCGTGATCGACACCATGCGGTCGTCGTCGGAAAAGCGACGGGCATTAGCGTTGTTATGCGTCCAACTTTGGAACGGTATGCTGTCGAAGTGAATTTTCGATCCCACAATTCGGAATAGCTTCATGTCGGAGCAACACATATCGCGGATCCCGTTCTTACAGTGGCTTCGCTGAGTTTAGAGAAAACGTAGGAGATGATTCAGGATGGAATCAACAGATATAGGCAACATGATGAATGTCGTCAGCACGCTGAAAGCTCCTAAGCCTTATGTGGCCCCCAGGCTCCAGCGCCTGAGCCCTGCGCTAGTGAAAAACCGGCTTTCGCGGGATCCCGATCCAAGCGATTCCGAACTGCGACAATTGTTCCAGAGTGTCGATCAACTTCACGGAGCAAAGGGTTCATGAACCGACCCGCCCTTTGTTCTCCCTCAACCAGTTCGGCACCCGTCGGCCGGCATTGATGGATGAGTGCCTGCGCACCGGCGGCCGATCTGGTTCGCGCGTCCGTTGGGAACTCCGCGTTTCAAGCGCAAAGCTTTTTATCTTATCTCACGCCCGATTGCGACAGACTCGTACGTGCAAAGCAAATCAGGCAAGTCTTGAAACGAACGGGATTGACGGTCCGTCAAGCTTCTGCGCTGACCGGCATGCGATACGGTAGAAATACTCCTTATCATGTACCCGCCACTTTTCTGTTCAAAATTAGGAATGGCATTACTCCACATGTGTGTCAATTGGTGGCGCTTAGCCAGGTAACAGGCTGCCGATTTTCTGACTGGATGAACCTATGTGGATTTGATTTAAGGTTGATTCTGTCCCTTCAGCTTCAGGTCCACACTGAACGCACTGCCCTGATTACTCCTGCCCACCCGGTTTCGCCTCACGATTTTTCTTGCATACATGAAAGCTCAAGGATTGAAAGGCCGGACCGTTATTTCTTCGCCAAAGTCGGTATCGCGGACAATGTTGTGTACCCAAAACTTTTGTCAGGTAGCGTGGTGCGAGCTGACCGGCGCTATTCGCCGCAGGTTGGGGCCGCTGAGAAGCAAGCAGACGAGTTGCTTTGGCTCGTGGAGCATCCCGGAGGCTTGGCGTGCTGCCACGTAAATCGAATCGACAACGAGCATATCGTGCTGTTGCCGAGCCGCTCTCCCCTGTCGGCATGGCCGCTGCGATTATCGAGGGAAGCACGAATTCTAGGTTTGATAGACCTCGAACTTTGTCCCCGCAGCCCTCAGCAGTTCGGACCTAGATATAGGCCTATGAAAACCGATACGCTCGCCAAGATTCCTTCCGCCAATCACGCAATGAGTCTTTCGGCCCTGTTGCGTAGCTCACGAGCGCGCGCCGGACTTACCCTCCGCGCAGCCCATCGGAAAACAGTTCAGATTGCGCAATTGTTACAAAATCCAGACTACCGCATTCCGCTTGGCCTACTGTCTGACTACGAAGCGACTGACCGCTTTCCGCGGCATATCGCCAAGATCATAAGCCTTTGCGTTGTCTATGGAATCGATTTTTGGCAATTAATGGAAGCGGGAGGGAGCCAGATTGATGACTGCGGCAAAGCCCCGCTGTTCGGCCCGGAATTTAGTATTGCTCATAAATTCGCACCCGAGACGTACGGCGAGAAGGTGAAGCACGGATAAGAAAAGATCAGTAATGGTGCCGAAGAAGGGACTCGAACCCCCACACCCTTGCGGGTACATGGACCTGAACCATGCGCGTCTGCCAATTCCGCCACTTCGGCAAGTGATTTCTCAGCGGTGCGGCCGGGCCGCCTTGAAGGAAGATACTGCGGCATCTATTCTTACAAGGCATGGACTGAGTGTCAAACCAGGCTGCGTCTTTTTACCAGCGGCAGTCGTACCTAATGCAACTTCGCGCACGAGAGGCAGTGAGGATGTCTGAGAAGCCCGCCATCAGGACGAAAGTCGAATCGCAAAAATCAAAACAGGAAATTCAGAAGGTCGTCCTCCGGCTACGTGCGCTGGCTCACGATTTGAGCAATTCGCTCGAGGCCATCATGCAGGTGTCGTATCTGTTGGGTCAGGCGAAACTGGAAGGCGAAAGCAAACGCTGGGCGCAGTTGTTGGATACGTCCTCGGAAGAAGCCGCCCGTATCAATCGCGAGATCAGAAAGTTGCTGCGTTCGCTCAGCGATGAATAGGGCACTAAATTTTCTCGCCTGAAGAATCCTCGCGAGGACGATTTTCGGTCCCTGGTCTAGAATGTTTATCTGACATCGATTTCAGCAAGGAGAAAGTGACCTATATGGAACGTAAGGCAAGTGCAGTGTGGAAAGGCGGTCTAAAAGATGGCAAGGGCGAGTTCTCGGCGCCCAGCGGCGTTTTTTCTCATGTCCCGTATTCATTTAAAACTCGTTTTGAAGACGCACCGGGAACCAACCCTGAGGAGTTGATCGCGGCCGCGCATGCATCGTGTTTTTCCATGGCGCTTTCGGCACAGTTGGGCGGAGCCAATCTCACGGCGGAGAGCATCAACACGACGGCGAATTTAAAGTTAGAAAAAGTTGAAGGCGGATTTGCGATTACCGCAATTCATCTGGATGTGACTGCGAAGGTGCCAAATGCAGATGACGCCGCATTCCAAAAGGCAGCCGAGAATGCCAAAGCCGGATGCCCGGTATCGAAGGTATTGAACGCCAAAATTACGATGAGCGCTAAGCTGGAGCGCTAGTCAGTAAAAATCGGAACAGCTGAGATAATATCCGCACTGCGGACAGTTCAGCTTGCAACGATGATCGACCAGGCGCTCTGAACAATTAGGACAGATCTGCGAAGGATCAAGCTTCGGGCGAAGTTGATCATCGCTGCCCTGAATTGCCCGTTGGTTATTTTCTGCTTCCAATATTGCGCACCTTAGCACTTGTGAATCGATGCCGCAAGTATTCCGTGGGCTCGTGGTAACCATGATTAAAATCAGGCGCTGGCGGTGGCATTCTCGCGTATTTGTTGAGTCCGATCCCGCATCGAATCATCTAGTAAGCTTAGTTTCCGCCTATGTGGATTGTCGCATTAGCCCTACGACGCCCTTATACATTCGTGGTAATGGCCCTGCTGATTTTGATTCTCAGCCCGGTTGTCATTGATCGCACTCCCACCGACATTTTTCCGAACATCAACATTCCAGTCATCAGTGTGATTTGGAATTACAGCGGCCTATCACCGCAGGAGATGTCGAACCGCATTACCACAATCACCGAGCGCGGCCTTACCACCCTGGTCAATGATATTGAGCACATTGAGTCACAGTCGCTGAACGGCATTGCCGTGGTAAAGATTTTCTTTCAGCCGACCGCGAATATTCAGACTGCACTCGCCCAGGTGACTGCGATTTCGCAAACCTCAATCCGGCAGTTGCCGCCGGGAGCTACGCCGCCTTTGATCATTCAGTATTCGGCGTCGACGGTGCCGATTCTTCAGATCGGCGTCAGCAGCCGCAGCTTTTCTGAGCAGCAACTTAATGACCTGACGCTAAATTTTCTGCGTACCCAACTCATTACGGTTCCGGGCGCGGCGATCCCTTACCCCTACGGAGGCAAGCAGCGCGTTGTGTCCGTCGACCTTGACACACAGGCAATGCAAGCCAAGCATCTGACGCCGGTCGATGTGGTGAACGCAATAACCGCGCAGAATCTTATTCTGCCGTCGGGCACCGCCAAGATCGGCCCGCTGGAGTATCAGATAGAACTCAATGCCAGCCCGCTCAAGGTTACCGAGTTAAATGACATTCCGATCAGAACTGTGAATGGCGCCACGATTTATGTGCGCGATGCCGCCCATGTGCGCGACGGCTTTACTCCGCAGACCAACATCGTCCACCAGGACGGAACACGCGGAACACTGCTGAGTATTTTGAAGAATGGAAACGCATCGACTACTAGTGTGGTGAAGGCGGTCCAGCAGATGCTTCCCCGAATCGAGCAAACATTGCCGGCTGGGCTCAATGTGAAGCAGTTGTTTGATCAGTCTCTGTTTGTCCGGGCCGCTATTCAAGGCGTATTGCGGGAAGCCGTGATTGCCGCCTGCCTGACTGCGGCGATGATTTTGCTGTTCCTGGGAAATTGGCGCAGCACTTTGATCATTGCTACGTCGATTCCGCTTTCGATTTTGAGTTCGGTCCTTGTCCTTAGCGCCCTGGGTGAGACTTTCAACATTATGACGCTGGGCGGACTGGCGCTAGCCGTCGGAATACTGGTCGACGATGCGACAGTAGAGATCGAAAACATTCAGCGTAATTTGCATATGGGAAAGGAGTTGAAGCAGGCAATTCTCGATGGCGCGCAGCAAATCGCGGTGCCGGCTTTTGTTTCGACTTTGTCCATTTGCATCGTTTTCGTGCCGATGTTTTTTCTGACGGGGGTGGCGCGATATCTGTTCGTACCGCTGGCTGAGGCGGTGGTCTTTGCCATGCTGGCCTCATACCTGCTATCGCGAACGCTGGTGCCGACCATGGCGATGTATCTGATGACCCATCATGAACATGATGCGGACAAGCCGAAGACCAGCAAACTCGGGCATTTTCAGGAACGGTTTGAGCACCGCTTTGAAAATCTGCGGGATTCCTATCGCGACATGATGGAATCCGTAATGCACCACCGCGCGGCCTTCGTTGTGATTTTTCTAGGATTCTGCGTGGCCTCAGGTGGACTGGTTTTCTTCCTGGGTCGCGATTTCTTTCCCAGCGTGGACTCAGGGCAATTCCGGTTGCATCTTCGTGGCCGCGCCGGTCTGAGAATCGAAGAGACTGCCAGGCTGGTTGATCAGGTGGAAAAGGAGATTCGGCGGGAGCTGCCGCAAAAAGAAATCAGCACGGTACTCGACAACATCGGGTTGCCCTACAGCGGGATTAACACCAGTTACAGCAACAGCGGCACAATCGGGACGTCGGATGCCGAGGTGCTGGTTTCATTGAGCAGGGACCATCGCCCGACTGAAAAATATATTCACCAGTTGCGGGAAACACTGCCACGCAAATTTCCGGGAATAGACTTTTTCTTTCAACCTGCGGACATTGTGAGCCAGATCCTCAATTTCGGTTTGCCCGCTCCGGTCGATATTCAACTGGTCGGTAGCGCGTATCAGGAAAACTACTTTACTGCGCAGCAGATTGCGAACCAACTGCGCCACATTCCGGGCGCGGTTGACGTTCACGTTCAGCAAATGATGGATCTGGCGACGTTGCATCTTGACGTAGACCGGGTGCGAGCGCAGCAAGTTGGCATCTCCGAACGGGATGTCGCGCAGAATCTGCTGGTCTCATTGAGTTCAAGTTTCCAGACCACGCCTTCATTCTGGCTGAACCCGAAGACAGGGGTCAGTTACAACGTAGCGATTATGAGTCCACAGTATCGCGTGGATTCGATGCAGGCCTTACTGAATACCCCGGTCAGCAACGGTACTGATTCGCCGCAGGTGCTGGCCAATCTGGCTTCGGTTACCCCTGAGATGAGGCCCGCGGTGGTGAATCATTACAACGTGACGCCGGTAGTGGATGTTTATGCCAGTGTCGATGGCCGCGACTTGGGCGGAGTGGCGAAAGATATCGAGAAGGTGGTAGCTCCGTTTCGCAAGCAGCTGCCCCGCGGCACTGACCTGGAAGTTCGCGGGCAAGTCGAGACCATGCATTCGTCTTTCAACGGTTTGCTGTTCGGGTTGGTGATGTCGGTGGTCCTCGTTTATCTGCTGATCGTGGTGAACTTCCAATCCTGGCTGGATCCATTCATCATCATCACCGCGTTACCGGGTGCTCTGGCGGGAATTTTGTGGATGTTGTTTGTGACGCATACCACGTTAAGCGTACCCGCGCTGACGGGCTCGGTTATGTGCATTGGGGTCGCGACCGCGAACAGCATTTTGATGATCTCTTTTGCCCGGGAGAGAATGGACGAGGGCATGGATCCCATCAAGGCCGCTATTGAATCTGGTTACACGCGCATGCGGCCGGTAATCATGACGGCCCTGGCCATGATCATCGGAATGATACCGCTGGCCGTGGGATTGGGTGAAGGTGGCGAGCAGAATGCACCACTCGGACGCGCAGTAATTGGTGGCCTGCTGTTTGCGACCGTGGCAACTCTGTTTTTTGTGCCGGTGGTATTCAGCATATTCCATGGGCGGAGACTGAAGCGCGCATCTTCCGCTCAGGAACGAACGTCTTAATAGAGAAAGGTCAGATCGAGGAGCCTGGATGGAGCAGCAACTACTGGAAGTAGATGAACGGGCGCGACAGCAACAGCACGAGCGCCATCGGCAAGCCCGGAGGAAAGGTTATCTGCTGGCGGCAGTGCTTGGGTTCATCTTTGTGGTCATCGCGGTTGTAGGCATCAGCATGAGGCTGTCAGAAAGTAGGGCACTGGCGAAGGAAACTGAGGAGATAGCGGTTCCTACTGTGGACGTGGTCCACCCATCAGCCGAGCCTGCGCAATCGGAGCTGCAGTTGCCATCCACTCTGCAGGCATATATTGAAGCGCCAATCTATGCTCGCACCACGGGCTATCTGCGGCGCTGGTACAAGGACATAGGCAGCAAAGTAAATAAAGGCGAGCTACTGGCGGATATCGAAACCCCGGAAGTGGATCAGGAATTGATGCAGGCGCGCGCTGCACGTGATCAGGCGGCGGCGCAACTGAAATTGGCGCAGAGTTCAGCCAAGCGCTGGGAGAACCTGCAAAAGATGGATGCGGTTTCTCAGCAGGAGACCGATGAGCGATCCAGTTCGTACATTCAGGGTGAGGCAAATCTGAATGCCGCTGATGCCAATGTTCGCCGGCTTGAGCAGCTGGAGTCTTTTAAACATATTTACGCGCCCTTCTCGGGCGTGATCACGACACGTAATACGGATGTGGGCTCGCTGGTCAATGCCGGAAACGGAGGACCAACCCAGCAGTTATTTGTAATCGCTCAGATTGATCCAATTCGGGTTTACGTGAACGTGCCGGAAGTGGATTCACCGTCAATTCATAAGGGCGTCAAGGTGGACATTGAGGTCCCGGCGCTGGTGGGTCAGCATTTCACCGGCAGTGTTGTTCGCACCGCGGATGCCATTGATCCCGCTACTCGCACCCTGAACACGGAAATTGATGTGCCTAATCCCAAGGGGCAGCTGTTGCCGGGTTCCTATGCGCAAGTGCATCTTGCACTGAAGGAGCAGGTGCAGAGGCTTACAGTCCCTTCGAATGCTCTCTTATTCCGCGCCGAAGGGCCTCGGGCAGCGGTAGTGGGAGCGGGGAGCAAAGTCCAGCTCAGGCCGGTTGCCATCGGCAGGGACTTCGGCAACACCGTAGAAATAATCAGCGGCCTGGAATCGTCGGATGCGGTAGTCGTCAGCCCCAGTGATTCTCTGGAAAACGGGCAAGTAGTGAGGGTTGCGCAGGGGAGCAAGCAGCAGTGAGGCTCCGCGCTCTCGTCCTGCTGCTCGTGATTTGCGCCCCTGCTTTCGCCAAAGGTCCCAAGTATCAGAAACCAAGCGTAACCACACCTCAAAACTGGCAGACTCCGTCGCCCTGGCAGGAAGCTCTGCCGCTCGATTCGCTTCCCAAAGGAGCGTGGTGGGCGTTCTTCGGAGATGGCGAGCTTAATCAATACGAGCAACGCGCGATGGCAAGTAACCAGACTCTCCAGGCTGCGATAGCGCGTCTGAGTGAAGCGCGGGCTTCGGCACGGGTGACGGCGGCAGGCCTGTATCCGGAACTGGATGCGGGAGCTCGCGCCGTTCGTGAAAGACTGTCGGGGAACCGGCCGGTAAATGGGGCTTTAGTGCGGCCGACTCCGGTCACCCAAAATGAGTTTACGATTCCGTTCACCCTGAATTATGAAATCGATCTGTTTGGGCGGGTGCGGCACAGTCTAGAAGCTGCCAATGCTCAGCTGCAAGCTTCAGCCGCAGATCTCGAGAACGTGCGGCTGCTGGTCAGCTCAGAGCTGGCTGCGGATTATTTTCAGCTGCGAGAGTTGGATTCTGAAATCGCAGTAGTTCAGAAGGCGATCACTTATCAGCAGCAAGCTTTGACGCTGGTAAATAACCGGCATACCGGTGGCGCAGCTTCGGGACTGGATGTCGCCCAGCAGCAGGTTGTCCTGGATTCATCCACAACGCAACTGTCGCTTCTGCAACAGCAGCGGGCACAATTTCAGCACGCGTTAGCGATGCTGCAAGGTTTGGCTCCTGCGGAGTTCATTGCACCAGTACGCGGGCTTGAGGGGCTGCCGCCGGCGTTGCCGATTGTGCTGCCTTCCGAGTTGCTGCAGAGGCGGCCAGATGTAGCCATCGCGGAACGCCAGACTGCGGCAGCAAATGCTCGGATTGGAGTGGCTCGGGCGGCGCTTTATCCTAGTATTTCGCTCGGGGGCAGCGGGGGATTGGATAGCGTGGCTATTGGTTCATTGCTCAACGCACCAAGTCTTTTCTGGTCATTGGGTCTGTCGGCTTTGGAGCCTGTGATCGCAGGCGGCCGCAATCGCGCCCAGCTGGAATTCGCACGAGGCGGATATCAGGAGGCGGTTGCAAATTATCGTGAAACTGCTCTTATCGCGTTCCAGCAGGTCGAGGACGCGCTTTCGGGCCTTACCACGTTGGCAGCGGCTTATGAATCCCAGCACCGCGCCGTAGCGGATGCCGAGCGCTCGCTGCAACTGGCCAATGCACGCTACACCGGAGGGCTGGTCACGTATCTGGACGTAATCACCGCCGAAGAACAGGCGCTCTCGAATGAGCGTGAAGAAATGCAATTGTTGGGCCAGAGAATGACCACTTCTGTCCTGCTGGTCAAAGCTCTGGGGGGCGGGTGGGACAGTTCAAGCATAGCCGCTGTGGGAGTCAAACCTGGTCTGAAGCAGGCGGTTCAGCAGTAGCCCGGCTGCGATTCAACCACCTTCACCCACTTCAGTTTTCAAAATAAAAATGACGGGCGAGACGCCCGTCACCCCACGATCATTTTTTAGCGAGTTCTCAGAATCCCGGCATGAAGGAATAACCGATCGAGATAGCGAATCGGGAGATGTTTGCGCCATTAAACTCCACGTTGTTGTGAACGGCGTAGTAGTGGATCTCCGGGCGAATGAAAGCGTTCCCCCAGAAGTAATATCGGATGTCACCACCAAGGTGAAAGGCAAAATGGTTGCTGCTGACGTAGTTGGTGCAGCCGGTGAAGCTGTTGCAGTTGAATTGGGTGTAGAACCTCAGATCTTCGCCACCAATTCCCGCCATCACATCGCCGCCGAATTTTTTACCAAATTTGCTTCCGTACACGGCATCGAAATCGTAAAGGATCGGGCGATACGGAGCCACAGCGAAGGCGGTGGCGTTGCTTTCAGTGTATAGCGCCTGATGCGCTCGCCAAGCAACCTCGCCACCGAAGCCGAGATGGTGCTTCAAAATAAAGAAGCCGCTGAAACTGGGATAAAGTCCCCTTGCCAAAGAAGGGAAATTCGTGCCATTGCTGTCCGTCGATGGGCCGGGCCCCCCCACTGTACCAAAACCAAATGCTCCGTGAAATTCCTGGGCCTGCGCGCCGAGTGCAAACAAGAGCGCTGCTGCGAAAACAGTAATTGCTGATAGCTTTTTCAAGAGGATCTCCTACTCGATATTTTGACCCATCACCTGATAAACCGCTCAATCCCTGACTAACCCTGAACTGGAATTATAGTTCCGGCAGAACAGTTGGAATAGGTACCAGCCCGGAACCGTCTCGAATCTTAGGTTAGTTCGATGCTGTTACAAGCTAAATTGTTGCGGTTTACACGATAGATTGCGCCATCACGACGGCAGTTATTGGTTGCTGGGATCGCAATTACGTCTGAGGCTAGCCTTTTACACTAATCTTTGAGAACGACAGAATGGCAGTGCCCGGGCGTGGCATGCCCATCCAGGTGGCGGGGCGGAAGGTGGTCAAGATCAACATGTTTCTTAATTCGTGAATGTCTTTGGGGTTCTGCGAACCGGCGATAATTCGATAGTCCTGCACGCGCCCGTTGGCGTCAATGTCGGCCTGGATCACGAGCGAATCCTCGCTAGCCACACCCATGCTGAATCCAAAACTGCTGGGCTGTAATTCAGGATCAGTGGCAAACATCAAAGGCACATCCGAGGCATTCGCGTGCACCGGAGGAGGCGACGCCAACAACCCAATGAGTACACCAAAAACTAGGACGGTGGCAATCAATCCGGTAGTCGCGGGCACCATGAACGCTTGGGACGCGTTCTGGAGGTGCAACAGCAGATTGCCGAGGTACGGCTGTTTACGGCGTGCCGCTTCATGCGAAATCGCCAGCCGCAGCTTGAGCGACAAATCTTCGGGGACCCGTGCTGGGCCGAGTCGCGACAACACAAACTGAGTGCGGCGAAGCGATTCGTACTCACCTTCACAACCTTGGCACTGTCGCAAATGCCGCTCCAGCGCTTGCATCTGCTTGCCGGTTACCGCTCCATCGAGATAGGCGGAGAGCATCGACTTGGATTGTGTGCAGGTCATGACGCAACCTCGATCTGCTTGGCGCAAGCCCGCGCCGGCTTCAGACCCAGTTCCTCTCCCACTTCACGCACATACTCATTGAGGCGTTTTCTAAGTGCATCGCGGCCGCGCGTGATGCGCGATTTCACTGTGCCCAACGAAACCTGGGTGATCTCCGCAATCTGCTCGTAAGAGAGATCCTCTATATCGCGCAGGACAACTGCGGTTCGGTAGGGTTCGGATACGTTTCTTAGTTCCGCTTCAACCCTTGCTTGCACCTCGTGATCAGCCACGGTGTCGAAGGGCGACTTGTGCCGGTCCACCAGCGCGAGATTGACCTCTGCCGAAGTGTAGGACTGCGCGTCACCCTCTGTTTGCTCTACCGAAGTCTCTTTTGATTTGTGACGGAACCACCAGCGGCGCCGGTTCGAGGCTTCATGGATCGCAATACGATAGATCCATGTCTTCAGGCTGGACTCGCCGTGGAAATGTTTCATTCCACGGAATATTTTGAGGAAAACTTCCTGAGTGGTGTCAGCGGCGTCGGCTGGATCGGTCAGGATACGGTAAACCAGACTGTAAACCGGTTGATGAAACTCACCAACCAGCCACGTGTACGCGTCTTCTGACCCGGCTTTGAGTTCCTGGATCAGAGCCGATTCTTGCGCACGGATTCCAATTGCGCCTGCAAAGTCACCCAAATTGGCCGCCCCCGCCATTCCTGCCATGGCGTGCAACTCCTGTGATTATATTCCAGGCGCAATTTCCTGGCTTAAGTAGTTAGACCCCGCTTGGCACAATTAGGTTCCAGAATCGTAAGTCTCAGGCCTGCATTTAGTTAGCAGCTCACTTGGGCTGAGCTTGTGGCGGAGGGGTGCTCTCGGGCTTAGGCTTGGGAACCGCCTTCTTGTGCCTGGCCGGTTTTTTCTCGGGGGCAGGTTTAGTGTCATCGACGACGGTCTTTTTAGGCGGGATCTCGGCGCGAGCGGTCTGTAAAGCTGTGCGCAGTTGACCGATTTCAGTCTCCTTTGCGTTGGCGACCTTATCCATACGGCCGGCGAAAGCCCGACGGGATTCTTCGAGCGCCCCGAGATCTTTATTCAGTGATTGAAATTCTTCTTTGTTTCCGAATGCGCCGGTAGATTCGACCACCGAATTCATCACGTCAGAAAGCGCATCGAGGTTGCGATAGACCTTGAAAGTGAGAGGGCCACTTTCTGGCGAATTCTTCAGATCATTGAGCATGCCCGGCAGCGCCGATTGCAGGTTTCGCTGAATCGATTCCACATCGCCCTGGCTTTGGCGCTTAGTATTCGAATCCGTCTTCCACTTCTCGATCCGCAGATGAGAAAGGTCATCCTGAATTGCCTGCGACGCCTGCTGCAATCCGGCGAGCAATTGATTCAGTTCGGAAATCGATGTGTAAGAAACAGGAGGCGCAGGCGGCGCTTGCGCGACGGACACGCCAGCGCACATCAGCAAGGCCACAAGGGCAGGGAGGTATCGATTCATATTTGGTGCTCTCCGAGTCAGCATACCTATTTTCACAGCTTTCGCAAATTGTCGCCACTCGGGATGCGGGTCAAAAGTTTGACTAAGCACGCCTCGTGCGTCAGAATTGATGAGCACTCCATACGAATGGGCCTGTGGCGCAGCTGGGAGCGCGCTTCCATGGCATGGAAGAGGTCGTCGGTTCGATCCCGACCAGGTCCACCAATTCCCAGGTATGCCATTCGTCTACATCCTACAGAGCGAAAGTTCACGTCGTTTTTATATCGGTGCTGCGACACAACCCGCGGAACGCCTCAAGGAACATCACCGCGGACAGACTATCTCAACCCGCGGGCGGGGACCGTGGGCCTTGGTTTACAAGGAACGATTTGGCACTTTGTCCGAGGCGCGACAACGTGAGCGACAATTGAAGAGTTGGAAGTCGCATCGCTCCATTCAGGAATTGATCGATTCATCGAGGCTCCAGCATTGAGCGCGCCCCGGCTTGCCGGGGAGGTCGTCGGTTCGATCCCGACCAGGTCCACCACAAAATCACCCTGACGTAAATTGATTACGCTTTTCTTGTGAGAAGCGCGCGAATACGGTCGCCGACGATCGCATCTTCACCGGGCTGCATCATCCAAACCCCAACCACGAGCGTATTCGCATCCGCTGGAATACCCTGGTTCGGTTTTTGGCCGGTGTTCGGGTTCAGTTCGATTGAAGGAGTCCCGGCACGCAAAGCTTCAACCATTTGGCGAGTGGTGACGCCAATGACGTTGGGGTCGAAGCGTATGAGGAGATGTGGAACGTGGTTGGCGATCTTCGGCACCACTGCTTCCGTCCTTACAGCAGGAATGCCCTTCACGGCAGCCGCAATAAGATCGACCCTCTTCTGGTAATCGCCTTGCATTGATTCTTCGGTGTGGGAGAGGACCCAGTCGACTGCCGCAACCATGCCGACGATTTGTTCCTTAGCCACCTTCATGCCGCGCCCTATGCCTTCTCCGGGGTTGTTATTCTCGAGGGCGAGGTCGGTGAGGACCTTCCTCCCCAGAAGCAGGCCTGCGTTTTGTGGACCACGTATTCCTTTACCCCCGGAAAATGTCACAAGGTCGAACCCCATGCCGGTGTACTTCCACAG
>DATNAF010000133.1:0-6262 GCA_035572845.1 Terriglobales bacterium | reverse complement strand
GAGGAGAAGGAAGTCGTCAAGGGCGGCATCATCATCCCGGACTCGGCCAAAGAGAAACCGCAAGAGGGCGAAGTCGTCGCAGTCGGCAGCGGCCGTCGCGAAAAAGGTGAACTCATCCCCCTCGACGTGAAGCCGGGAGATCGGATCCTGTTCGGCAAGTACTCGGGGAACGATATCAAGGTTGACGACGAGGAATACATGATTCTCAAGGAAGACGAAATCCTCGCCAAGATCGGTCCTGCAGCCAAAGCAGCCGGCGGCGGCAAGAAGTAACGCGGCTTAGCGAAACACTTAACGGCATTCGCTCGATGAAGCCGGGCGCGCGCCAGACGAAATCCCAGCAGCACAGCAAAGCACGAAATCCAAAGTTGAAGAAAAATAGGAGACACACAGATGGCAAAGCAAATCGTAACTGGTGAGAATTCGCGCCAGTCGATCCTGCGCGGCGTCAACGTCCTCGCGGACGCCGTGAAGATCACGCTCGGTCCCAAGGGCCGCAACGCGGTGATCGAAAAGAAGTTCGGCGCGCCGATCATCACCAAGGACGGCGTCACCGTCGCAAAGGAAATTGAACTCCAGGACCCGCTCGAGAACATGGGCGCGCAGATGGTTCGTGAAGTCGCTAGCAAGACCTCCGACGTGGCCGGCGATGGCACCACCACCGCAACCGTTCTCGCGCAGGCGATCTTCCGCGAAGGCGTGAAGACCGTAGCCGCCGGCGCCAGCCCGACCGCTCTCAAGCGCGGCATCGAGCGCGCCGTCGAAGTCGCCGTTGGTGAAGTTCAGAAGCTCCACCGCGACGTCAAGGGCGACATGATCGCCCAAGTCGGCACGATCTCCGCAAACAACGACAAGCAAATCGGGTCGATCATTGCCGAAGCGATGAAGAAGGTCGGCAAGGACGGCGTCATCACCGTTGAAGAATCGAAGACGATGGAGACGACGCTCGAAGTGGTCGAAGGTATGCAGTTCGACCGCGGCTACCTCTCCGCTTACTTCGTCACCGATCCCGAGCGCATGGAGTGCACGCTCGAGGATGCCCGCATCCTGATCCACGAAAAGAAAATCAGCTCGATGAAGGACCTGCTTCCCCTGCTCGAGCAGACCGCCAAGATGGGCAAGCCGCTCGTCATCATCGCCGAAGACATCGATGGTGAAGCGCTCGCCACTCTTGTCGTCAACAAGCTCCGCGGCACCCTGCAGTGCGCTGCCGTGAAGGCTCCCGGCTTCGGCGACCGCCGCAAGGCAATGCTCGAAGACATCGCGGTTCTCACCGGCGGCAAGGCCATCACGGAAGATCTCGGCATCAAGCTCGAGAACGTGAAGCCCGAAGATCTCGGCCGCGCCAAGAAAATCACCATCGATAAGGACAACACCACGATCGTCGAAGGCGCCGGAAAAGCCTCCGAGATCGAAGGCCGCGTGAAGCAGCTCCGTACGCAGGTCGAGGACACCACCTCGGACTACGACCGCGAGAAGCTTCAGGAGCGGCTTGCAAAGCTCGTCGGCGGCGTCGCCGTGATTAAAGTCGGCGCGGCCACCGAAACCGAACTGAAGGAAAAGAAGGCTCGCGTCGAAGACGCGATGCACGCCACCCGCGCAGCCGTGGAAGAAGGTATCGTTCCCGGCGGCGGCACGGCACTGCTTCGCTGCCTCAACGCGCTCGATAAGCTCAAGCTCGAGGGCGATGAAGCCATCGGCGTGAACATCGTCAAGCGCGCGCTCGAAGAGCCTGCTCGCCAGATCGCTCACAACGCCGGACACGAAGGCGCCGTGATCGTCGGCCGCATTCGTGAGTCGAAGGACGATAACTTCGGCTTCAACGCGGATACCGGCGAATTCGGCAACCTCGTCACCGCCGGCGTCATCGATCCGGCCAAGGTCACCCGCCTCGCGCTTCAGAACGCGGCGTCTATCGCCGGCCTGATGCTCACGACGGAAGCTCTCGTCGCCGACATCAAGGAAGACGATAAGAAGGGCGCAGGAGCCGGTGCCGGCGGCGGTATGCCCGGCGGCGGCATGGGCGGCATGTACTAAATAGACGGCGCCTCGCGCCGTCATCAGCGAACCGAAGGGCGTCTCGGTCATTTGACCCGGACGCCCTTTTTTGTTCGGAACGGCTGGCTTTTTTTTTGAGGCTCGCTTTGTGGCTCCCTGGAAACGCCAGTCTCCTGATTGCTACGTTTACTTTGCTTTCATCGCGGCCTTTAGGCTGGAGGGTTTGACCCTGACCTATCTTTGCTGTTGTCTGCGTAGCGGGCTACCGCTGTGCGAATCTCCCTAGCGATATACTCAGGTTTATGTAATGCTCTACTGCTGACTTGATAACTATCCTGGCCTAATTACAAGATGACAGACACGGTTAATCCTATCCGCTGGAACATCCTTGCAGATAACGAAGTCACGCAAAAGAAGGATGACGCCTTTGGCGTTCACACAGCCTATGCGAAATTGCTTAAGCAGTTGGCGCAGGAAGCGCCGACTCCCTTCTCAATCGGGCTATACAGCAGCTGGGGGACCGGGAAAACGTCGATAGTTCGCATTCTTGAGGAACTGGTCGCCGGCGAGGAGGACAACGGATTAGCCGTTATCTATCTCGACGTTTGGAGATATTCAGCCGATCCATTGAAGAGATGGATCCTTCTTGAGACGGAGCGGCAGCTGGCAAATCACAAGCTGCTCACGACGTATCGGTTCGAGGACCGAACGCTCCAAAGCCACTTGGAATTTGAAGAGGAACTCGAAGACGAGAATCACCTCGAAATCGACTTCAAGAATTTTGGCCTTGTACTTGGCGTAGCAATCGGTTTGGCTGCTGCTGCTTTCGTCGCATGGCTTTACCTCCCGACCTTGGGGAAGTTGGGTAAGGCGATCAGCGCCTTGTTAGCAATAATCGCAAGCGGCGGCATCGTCGCCGCCATTCTCACAACGGCGTTAAAAAAACTCGGCGAAGCGCTCTCAGGACTGGTTTTCCGCCGAACTCTAAGGCATATTTCCGCGAAACCAGCCTTCAGTTCAGAGAAGTTCGCCCAGATATTCAGGGACCTAGTTTCAAGAATAACGTCGGGGCCGGGCAAGCGCCGCCTCATATTCGTATTCGACAATCTCGACCGTTGTCCGGCCGACGTTGGCGTGGATTTGATCGGCGTTATCAAGACCTTTCTGGACGTGCCTGGCTGTGTCTACATCGTCCCGTGCGACGAAGAGGCAATCCTCACGCACATTAGGGCTAAGTTCCTGCTGCCGGGCGGTGCCGATGACTCGGACGAGCAGGCCAACCAATTCCTTGCAAAGTTTTTTCAAATGACCCTCCGGCTACCGCCAGCGGCAGATTTTGCCGTTGAGGACTATGTGGATAAGGAATTACGCGAAGCGAAGATGGAAGACCTCGGCGCGGATGCCAGGGACGTGCTGGTGCTTGCCTATCGGAATGAGACCCCACGGCAGGTGAAGAGAATACTAAACGATCTGATCGCGTACCGCGGTGTGGCAGAACAGATCGAGAGCGAAGGGTTGGTCGAGAAGGGCGCCCTTACGACCGACCTTGGCCACCTAACCAAAATGGCAGTTTTATCAGCCAAATGGCCTTCCTTCATGCGAAGGCTGGCCGATGATCCGGTGTTGTGGACGGACGTGATGCAACGCATTCGTACTCAGGGAGATCCGGGCCCGGAAGACATCCCATCTGATCTGCATCAGTTCTTGTGGAACACGCGTCTTGTTTCGCCTGACGCCGACATTCGTCCGTGGCTCTATTTCCGGCGCGGCGCGCTCGAAAGAGACGCCCCGCTTCACCGTCGCATCGAGGAAATTCTCCAAAATGGAAATCCGAAGCCCATTTTGGACATGCTCGCGGACGAATCCCTCAAAGACAAGAAAGACGACATTTTGGGCATTACGTCGACCATCGTCCGCCGCTGGCGCACGAACAACCGTCGGGTCTTGCTCCGGAACGCCGCACCCGTGATTCTAAAGATTTCACTTGCGGAGCCACGTGATTCCGAGGTCGCTCGAGAGGCGCGTGAGGTTCTCGACTATATGGCAACCAATGCTTCCCCTGAGGAGATGGAACAATTGTTTGACGTTAGTGATGTGCTCCAGCTCACCAGTGATTCACCTCACTGGCAGCGCCACAAACTCCTCAAGCGATATGCGGCCTTATTCCAGACGGGATTCCCAAGAACAGACGCACGCTTTGGGATTTGGAAACAACTTATACAGAATCGAACTGCTCTCGATTCAGCAGACCAAAAGTCAATTTCAACTGACATCAGCTCCCGATATACGGTGTTGCCAAACGGCGAAGTGGACACGCTATCGCTATTACAGTACGTCTCCGAAGATTTAGAAGCCCGACAGTGGTGTGTCAGCGAGGCTCTGCTTGCAGCAATTTCGAATTTGACTACCTTTGACGGCAGCGAAGTAGACAAAAAGCGAGTTCAGTGCCTCACTGCGTTCAGAAAAATTGAGACTAGGGGCGTTATAGCGGGCGTGGTGTCAAAAATCGCGCAGCTTATCGATCCGGCACGCACTTCTACGGCTGATCCACAGGCGCAGAATGCCATCTCAGCACTCCTCAAATATGAACCGGACCTTCTCGGTCAAAGTAACTCAAACCTTATAGCAGACCGCCTTTTCGTGCAGGCGAATCGCACCGCTGTGGCGGACCGGAAATGGTGGGCGCTCGGCCTATATCACCTTGATCCCGTATTCGACCAAAATGCTCAGGCCCAGATGACAACGCTACACAAAAGCACGTTCGTCGAAGCGGACCCAGCCGAAACAAATAAGTTTACTGCCTCTATTCACAAGAGCTGGCTGAGCCGATTGCTGCGTTCTACTCAGTTTAATGCGGTTCTAAAGATGCAGACGGCAATATATGCTGCCCGATATGCATCCGGGGCACCTGCCCATCGCCAGCAGGTTCTAGCCGCATTTGCCGCCGCTGATCTACTCCGCCATCCAGAAGTTTTCGATGCCGCCATATCGTGGGACTTAGCGACTTACATCCAGGCAGCGTCACGGGCGCTCGACGATAAGCAGGTAACAGCAGAAGAGGCGGGGCGCTTTGTCGAGGATTTATGTAGCAGGCATCTACCAGCGTCGCTGTCCACGAACGGAGAGCTTTACGCCGCACTTCTGGAATTATTGACGAAACACCCCGAGGTAATAACTGCCCGACTTTCAGAAATCATGGCCTCTTGCCAAATCGCCAAGATCTTGGCCGGCGAATACCCAGCATATTCGTTATTTGTAAAGTTTAGGCAAGGTTTGCCCGATGACGATCAGCTTTCGATCACTCGGAACCTCTTTCAGCCATTAAAAACGCGCAAAGAGTCATGGGTGACTCTTTTGAATGTATTAGTGGCCGATGTGAGTTCCGAAGGCGGTCGGGCGTTACGCGATCCGCAATTCTTGGATGATCTGGCCGATTATTCTTTCTCTGCGGCGCGAGACGAGTGGAGCGAAGTGGGAGATTCCTTAACCAAAATCGTTGCCTTGCTAGCTCCGAACCGACAGCAAGCGTCCGTCGATCGCGCGCTGGACTCGCTGATCTCGCTTGAAGCAGAGGGGGACGAACTCCCGAAGCTGGAACCCTACCTTCGACTGATCGCCGCACAAACCCCACATCTTTCTGGGCAGCTCGCCGCACAAACCACGAAGTTTGTTCAAAGGATGTTGGGCGTATCAAAGTCGGAGGCGGAGAAAGCTACAACTCTAGACTTTCTGAAACACCTCGGACCGTCACTAATCGAAGCGTCCAAAGTTCAGGTGGACGCGATCGCTAGTTCTTCCGACGACAAACTTGCTCAGCAAGCCAGAGAGCTCTTAGGAAGACAGACAGGGGAAAGCAAGGACTTATAGGGCTGTGAATGTCGGACAAGAAGACGATCTCCCTACCCCATCGTCTCCTATTCCGAGTCCTCCATCATCAATTCCTTAATCAGCCTGACCGCATCGCCCTCGCGAATTTTCCGGCACGTGCGACTCAATCGCTCCGCCTCCCGCGTATCAATCGCCCGCATGAGCGCGTAGATCAGCTTCGCACGGAATCATCGATCGGGACTCTGTATTTCAACGATTTCTCCCGGCTTCACAGAATCAATATATCGGGCATTGCTTCGGGTTGCGTGGGATTGCGAGCAGGCATTTATTGTTGGAACGACATCATCAACTTTGCGCGATAGTGCACATAAATTTGCGGACGGTGGCAGGAGTTGGCACGTTTGGCGCCGTAAAAATCAAAGCGGCCGGCCTGAAG
>DATNAF010000132.1:0-11569 GCA_035572845.1 Terriglobales bacterium | reverse complement strand
GATGTGACCGAAAATCCGTTTGCTGGATGGAATATCAGACCATGTATCACGATGATGACAGCCAGAATAGACAACGCTATCACTGCTGTTTTTGTCCGCTCGAAAACCCATGGAATGAATGCAGCCGTAAAAATAATGAAGACCGAAGCGCCGGTATTGCTGGGTCCCAGCCCGAGTCCCATCACCGCCATACCCACTAACAACGCATAGTTGAAAGGAGGCCGTACCCAGAAAATCCCGAAATAAAGGACCAGAAAAAATCCGACCTCAGCACTGGTCACCAGCAGCGACCGCAATGGCGCATGTTCAGCAATTGGCTGGATATAGAAGAAGACCAGAAATATCAGCCAGGCAAAAGGCGCGGAGCCATGGTCACGGTTTTTTGGAAGCAGCCTCATCTTTTCCGCCTATATTCTACGCTGGAGCTTCCAGCATGACGGAACGCGAGCATGGCTACCAGGATCGAAACTGGCGCTACGATTGCCAGCAGATCCAGTCGTCCGTCTGCGATCAGCAGCAATAGCGCCGCTACGATAAGTGAGCCTGTTGTCCAATTCGACTTCATAACGCCTCTCTAGCCATGGGCTTTCTGGTCTCGTTGGTGTCCCGCCCACGCGATTCCCAGGCAGATCATGGCAAAGCCAATCAATGCTTCCCAGTGCACTCGAGCTGAGCTTCCGTTTCCTGCACCCACAAGCGATAACGCCAACTGGGACAAGTGGAACGGCGGCAGAAGCACCGCGATCTTCTGAACGAATTTAGGCAGAAACATAAACGGGATCCACAATCCTGAGCAAAACGACATGGGAAGATAAAACACATTGATAAACGCCGGGGCTGATGTTGGTCCGGCAAAGTATCCGATCGCCAGCCCCATCGCGCAGAAGGGAAGCGATCCCGCTACCAGCGTGAGAAGCAATTTGGCTGTGACCAGGGCCGGCAAATGCACGCCGCCAAACGCAGTGCCCAGAATCAGCAGCAACACAACATCCGTCGCGCTGAAAATCATGCTCATCACAACCTTCGCGAGGAAGTAAGCAAATGGCGGCATAGGCGTTGCTTTTTTTACCTCCAACCATCCAAATCCACGTTCACTGGCGAGCGTGGCCGCTGTTCCAAACAGTGAAGCGCCCATCACCCCGAAGGTTCCGTAGGCCGCGATTAAATAGGTTGTCGTGCTGATGTTCCCAATGTTCTGCCGGCCCATGATCAGCCCAAACAATACGTAGAACATGATCGGAAACACGACCGTTGAGACGGAGTACATGGGAAGTCGCAGGCATTTTAGAAATTCGTACTTCGTCTCTTTCAAACAAATGCTGAATACGTTAGGCTTCATCGCGATGACTGGTTTGATTGCCGTGGCCGCCATGGTTGTTCTACTCAGTTTGCTTTCTCGTGTGTAAGCGCCAGGAATGCGTCTTCCAGTCCGGCTCCAGCAACTTCAATTCCGGAAATATCGAGATCGCGGTTCAGCAGTTCGCGTAACACCGGCTCCGGGCGCGAAGTGTGGATGACCATAGTGCCGCGGTCATCTTGAACATCGACCACGCCGGGAAGCGCGCGCACTACCACGGCGCTGAGCCGGGTGAGGCAGCGAATTGTTTTTCCCGCTGTCCGGGTTTTGATCTCCTGCGGCGTGCCTTCCGCGATCATGGAACCTTTATTGATCACCACCACCCGATCCGCGAGCGCGTCAGCCTCCTCAAGATAATGAGTAGTCAGCACCACCGTCTTCCCGAACGCGAGCAACTGCCGGATCTCATCCCACAGCAAATGCCTCGCCTCAACGTCTAGACCCACGGTCGGCTCATCCAGAAACAACAAATCAGGATTACCGCAAATCGCCAGGGCAAACAGAACTCGCTGCTTCTGGCCTCCCGAGAGATCGCCAAATTTCCGGTCACGAAGGTCATCAATTCCCGCAATGCTCAGCGTCTGCTTCATAGGTAACGGCTCGGGATAGTAAGAGGAGAACAAGTCGATGTGTTCGCGTACCCGTAGCGACTCCGGCACTCGGCCCACCTGCAGCATGGCTCCCACGCGCAGGTGCGTTTCCATGACCATGGGGTCGCCGCCAAAAACCGAAACTCGTCCTGATGTTGGGCGCGCCAGTCCCAACAATAGCTTGATGGCGGTCGTCTTTCCGGCTCCGTTCGGCCCGAGCACCGCGGTCAATTCTCCGGCCCGCACGTTCAGACTGAAATTCTTCAATGCCTGCACCGCTCCGTAGTTTTTGCTGACCTGATTCAATGTCGCGGCTATCTGCTGCCCGCTCTGCGGCCGCACTGTCCATGCCACTGTTGCCATGCCTGCTTCCTTTTCCATCGCATATTCATCATGCGGAATTGCAATTCCGCCCGCCAGTGCCGATCATCACCGTCCGGGTCTGACAAATGTCAGCCGGGCAATCGCGTATAATTGCCAACTTTTGGGAGCGGTGTAGCAATGAAAATTCGTCCCGGCGTGGAGCTTGCCAGCCTCACTGACGTCGGATGCCAGCGGGAAAATAATGAAGACAGTTACGGCTATTGGGAACCTGCCAACGACGCAGATTTCGCGAAATTAGGCAGGCTCGCCATTGTTGCCGATGGTATGGGCGGCCACGAAGGTGGCCAAATCGCCAGCCGTTTGGCGGTTGAGACATTCACCAAGGTCTATGCTGGTGCGACGGATCCCGCTCCGCAAAAACGGCTCCTCACCGCCTTGAAAGCTGCCCATGGCGAGATCCAGCAGCGTGCCAGGCAAGATCCGCACCTGAGTTCGATGGGTACCACCTGCACCGCCTTAGCTCTAGTTGATGCTCGCCTCTATTTCGTTCATGTTGGCGACAGCCGGCTGTATCTCTTAAGGGAAGGCAAGCTTCGAATCCTGAGCCACGACCACACCTTAATCGCTCAGTTGCTCGAGAAGGGACTCATCCGCGCCGATCAAGTCCAGGATCATCCACAGAAGCACGTTCTCACATCAGCACTCGGTGTCCCCGAACATGAACTGGAAATAGATGCCTCGCCGGCGCCTTTGCCACTGCAGCAAAACGATGTCTTGCTGATGTGCACCGATGGACTGTGGGGAGAATTGGAGAGTTCTGAGATCGAGCATGAGCTTGCCTCACAATCTCCGGCCGCTGCGTGTGGGTCGCTTGTCAAACTCGCTAAACAGCGGGGCGCTCCCGATAACATCACTTTGCAAGTGCTCCGCATCGACTAACTCTGCAAAAAAGTTTTTCTTCAAATTGCAAAAAAGTGCAGCTCTCATCTTTTCTGATTTCTAATGGCAGCCTTCCAGAGTCTCGCCAATCAAAATTTTTCTATCAAAAAAAAATGGCAATCCTCTTGCTATGCCGTCAATGTCTATTAACTAAATAGGGTTTATGGTATAGTGCATCCCATGAAGATCTCCCAAAAAGGTTTGTACGCTCTGCAGGCCATGATGATGCTGGCCCGGCACCATAATCAGGGCGCGATTCGCATCCGCGACATCGCCTACGAAGAAGAGCTGCCGGAAAAATTCCTCGAACTCATACTTCTCGAGCTGAAGAACGCTCGCATGGTCGAGAGCGCCCGCGGCGCCAAGGGTGGCTACCAGCTTCGGCGCCCCCCGTCCGAGATTCGCCTCAGCGAAATCATTCGCCTGATTGACGGTCCGTTAGCTCCATTCGGCGATGCTGATCAACTGCGCAGCCTGATTGACCGGGATGCCGCACATCGCGCTCTCTATCAGGTATTCCTTGATGTCCGCGATGCTGCTGCGAAAATTCTCGAGAGCACCACGATCGCCGATATTGCTGATCCGGCGCCCTCTCCGCGTCACAAAAGCCGCAAGAAAAATGAAGCCACGCTATTGCCGATGGTCGTGCACGGCAATATCCAGCGGACTGACAAATGAAATTCAGAACGCTGATCCTGTTAGTCTTGACGCCGTTCATTTCGATCGTTCTTAACGCGCAGACCACCGTCGTGCGTGTCGGCGCTTTTCCGAACATTACCCACGCCCAGCCCATGATCGGTAAAGCCAATGGCTGGTTCGAAAAAGCCATGGGAGCAAACGTAAAAATCGAATGGAGGAGTTTCAACGCCGGCCCTTCGGCAATCGAGGCCCTCTTTGCCGGCGCAATCGACATGACCTATGTTGGGCCGAATCCCGCCATCAATGGCTATGTGCGTTCCAACGGTGAAGCCTTGCGCATCATCGCTGGCGCAACCAGCGGCGGCGCGGCTCTGGTCGTAAGGAGCGATTCCGGAATCAACAAGTCTGCAGACTTTCACGGCAAGCGCATCGCCTCTCCGCAAATGGGCAATACCCAGGATGTCGCGCTGAGGGCCTGGGTGAAATCGCAGGGTTTGAAAACTCGCGATAAAGGCGGCGACGTCACCGTAATGCCGATCGCCAATCCCGATCAGCTCACGTTGTTTCTGAAGAAGGAAATCGACGCCGCATGGGCGCCCGAGCCCTGGGCCTCCCGCCTTGTACACGACGCGGGCGGCAGAATCTTTCTGGATGAACGTACACTCTGGCCTAAAGGTCAGTTCCTAACCACTGAACTAATTGTCAGCACGAAATTTCTTCAATCGCATCCCGACCTGGTTAGGAAATGGCTGCAGGCCCACGTCGAACTCACTGATTGGATCAACGGCCACGTGACCGAGGCCAAGCAGATTCTTAATCGGCAGATTCAGAAAGAAACCGGAAAGGCGCTCGCATCGCCAGTTCTCGACGACTCCTTCGGCCGTCTGCAGGTAACCTACGAACCGCTGCAGGAACAACTGTTGCGGGCGGCGCAGCTCGCATTCGATGCCGGGTTCCTGGGACGCCAAATGCCCGACCTCTCTCACATTTACGACCTGACCTTACTGAATCAAGTTTTGAGCGCAGAAGGGAAGAAGCCGATCCAATGACGCAATCACTTCGCAAGTCGGTTGTTTCTGCTGAACGTCGGACCGCTCACCGGCCGGCAGCAGCGCATAGAGCAGAGCTGGCCGCGGGTTCAATCATCGAACGCAGGCTTGGAGTTCCGAAGTTAAGACTAAGAAACGTTTCATTGGATTACGCAACCAACTCGCATCACCGGCTCATCGCGCTGAAAGATATCAATCTGCAGGTTCAGCCTGGAGAGTTCCTCTGCATTGTCGGCCCATCAGGTTGCGGCAAGTCCACTCTGCTTCACCTGATCGCCGGTCTCCATCAGCAGTCTTCTGGCGATGTATTGGTCGACAATAAGCCGGTTCAAGGGCCAGGTACGGACCGCATTCTGATTTTTCAGGAGCTCGGCCTTTTCCCGTGGCTGACGGTCGCGCAGAATGTCGATTTCGGCATGCGTATGAAAGGAATTCCTAAGCCCCAGCGCGAATCCCAAGTCCGCGACTATCTTCGACTGGTTCATCTCCACCAATTTAAGGACAGCTACATCCATCAACTTTCTGGTGGGATGCGGCAGCGGGTGGCGTTGGCCCGGGCGCTCGCCACAGAGCCGGATGTCTTACTGATGGACGAACCCTTCGCGGCACTCGATGCCCAAACTCGTGATCTGCTTCACGACGAACTGGAGCGCATCTGGGCGGAAACCCGGCGCACCATCATCTTTGTCACGCATAACGTTCGCGAGGCAGTGAGACTTGGAGATCGTGTAGTTCTGCTGACCTTCCGTCCCGGCCAGGTCAAACGCGAATACAAGATTGATCTCGCTCGTCCACGTCATCTGGAAGACGCGCACGTTGCCGGCAGCGCGCGCGAAATCCTCAACGACTTGCGCGAAGAGATTAACAAATCGATCGAGGAGGAGTACGGGCTTGAAGCGCACGCTTAGATACATCCTCTTCTATTCCGCGTTGGTCGGATTGTGGGCACTCCTAGCCAAGCTTCAAGTCTGGCCGCCCTACATTTTTCCGACACCCTGGGGAGTAGCCGAAACTCTTCGGTCAGGTTTCGCAGATCACAGCTTCTGGATTGCCATTGCCGTGAGCATGAGACGAATGCTGATCGGCTATGGCATCTCGGTCGTACTCGGACTGGCTCTTGGGCTCGGGATAGCCAGCAATAAGTTTCTCGAACAAACTATTGGGGGATTGCTAGTCAGCCTGCAGAGCCTGCCCAGCATCTGCTGGCTCCCGATCTCCGTCCTATGGTTTGGATTGACAGAGAAAGCAATTCTCTTCGTCGTTGTGATGGGCTCATTGCTCTCAGTCACCATCAGCATGGAGACCGGTCGTAAACAGCTTCCAAAGATTTACACCATGGCGGGACGCAACTTGGGCGCACGCGGAGTGCGTTTGTTCTGGCATGTAACTCTGCCGGCCAGCTTGCCCTACATTGTCACCGGGTTGAAACAAGGTTGGGCATTCGCCTGGCGCTCTCTGATTTCCGGCGAAATGATTTTTGTCACACTCGGTTTAGGCCAATTGCTCATGATGGGACGCGATCTCAACGATATGAGTCAGGTTATCGCCGTGATGATTCTTATTGTCTCTCTCGGATATCTGGTGGACGGCGTATTTTTCCGAACAATCGAAAGATGGTTGCAACAACGCTGGGGATTGGCGACAGCAGCCTAGGAACCTTGCACGACTCGCAATGTAGTTTTTTGAAGCCTACTAAGTCAGTAGAGTTACTTACTATAAAATTCATTTTCTAGCGGATCACCCGCGTTCAAGGAGAAGCACTAGCAATGAGACACAGATTTGGCTGGTTGGGGATTTTCGCACTTGCGCTGACCGGATCACTCCTGGCGCAAACGAGCACTGCATCGCCGAAAAAGAAGCGCGTCAAATCTGCCACTGTTCCAGCAGTCGCTGCGGCTTCACAGGAAGACCTGCGATCACTTCGTGACCTTGTGCTGGCGCAGCAAAAACAACTTGAGACCCAGAATCAGCAAGTGCACCAATTGCAAGATCAACTGCATAAGGTGCTTGACGCCGTCCAGCAGGCGAATACAAATGTCCAGAAGCTACAGAGCGGCGCCAATCAGGCACAAGCTACCGCCGCGCAGGCCCAGCAGTCTGCAACGGAAGCTCAACATGCGGCTGCGGAAGCCACATCAGCCGCAGCTTCCGCCACATCGGTCACTAGCTCGCTTCAGAGCCAGGCCAAAGCCGAGCAAATCAAAATCGAAGCCTTCCAGAATGTTCTTGGCCGCTTCCGATTATCTGGTGATATTCGAGTCCGCGGCGACAATTACACTCAGGACGGAACTCAAGACCGCAACCGCGCGCGTGTTCGCATCAGGCTAGGTGTAGACGGGCAACTCAACGAAGATTTCGTGGGAAGCATCGCATTAGCCACAGGCTCGATGGGTGATCCGACCACGACCAACGAAACCCTGACCAATGCCTTCGATCGCAAGACGATTGCGCTAGACCGCGGCTACATCGCCTATAGTCCCGTAGCTCATCCATGGCTGTCGCTCACCGCCGGAAAGTTTCCTTACCTGTGGCAGCGCACTTCCGTCACCGGCGATCCCGATCTGAACCCCGAAGGCTTCGATCAGAAATTTTCTTTCAATCACAACGGCTTTCTTCAGAATTTCACCGTTCAGGCTCTTGAGCTGCTATACAACGAGAGCTCTACCGGACAGGATTCGTACGTGCTCGGCGCACAAGCTCAAGCGCGTTTGAAAGCTGGTCCATGGACCGCAACCGCATCGGTTTTGAATCAACACTGGAATCGCCCGGATGTTCTCCTTCAGGAATCAGCGTTCGTGGTCGCCGCCACTAGCACCGGTTCCTCCACTGCAGGGTCCCTCCCTGTCCAGGGAGAAGGTCCAGGATGCTCTACCAATGGCAACTTACCAAAATTCGCGCCCTGCGCATTGGCTCCCAACGGGATGACCAACGCCACATTTATCGATGCAACAGGCAAACCGCATTTCTATTCGGGTTTCGACCTGCTGGATTTCATCGTCAACAATCAGATTCAGACCGGAGCCAGCAAGTTCCCGATAAACCTGATCATTGAATACGAGCAGAACCTGGATGCCTCCACGCATCCTCTCTCCGCCGCGAAAAACAATCCCGTGTTGACGAACCTCGGTAGCCAGAACAAGGCCTACAGCGCCGATTTAAGCGTGGGCCGTTCCGTGCGAAGGAACGACCTCTCGTTTGGCTACGCCTGGTTGCGTCAGGAACAAGACGCAGTTCTCGCCTCTATTGCAGAAAGCGACCAACGCGCACCCACGAATATTCTTCAGAATCGAACGTACGCAACCTGGAAGGTGCGCTCCAATACACTTGCCAGCTTTACCTGGTGGTATGGGCGGACCCTGAATACGAATCTCGAGAACAACGCCGCCCTCTTCAACAACTGGGGCGGATTCGTCAGCAACGCTGCGGTGACTGGAAAAAGCACGATCGCTGCACCGGGCCAACAGGAACCATGGCTCAATCGTTTCCAGTTTGACCTGATCTACACTTATTAATGCCTCGTTTGAACGGAGAAAGTTTATGAAACGCATCCCTGCTGTAATTGCGGTGGTTTTGTTCCTCGCGTCTTTGAGCGCACTGGCGCAACAGTCATCTGTGGCAAATGACGCTGGAAGTGATGATTCGGATCGAGGCACAATCACAGTTCGCGGCTGCCTTCGCAGCGAGCGCGGTAATTACATTCTGATTGCCAACCGCACCGGTGAAGTCTATGCCCTGCAGGGCGTCGGCAATAAATTGCAAAGCTACCTGCGCAAGGAAGTCGAGGTCACGGGCGAAAGCAAGCCGGGCAGCGTAGAAACTGGTGTCCGGCCCGCCAAGGCGGGAAGCAATCCCAGCGACACGGTTCACGCAGTGGATGGCGTGCCTCTGCAGGTCAAAAACATCGACAAAGATATTCGCATCACTGCCACACACTGCAAGCCTGCCGATCAACAATAAATTCGCAGTCCTGGTTGATATTGAGCTTCCTCGATTATTATGAGCTAAGTTCCAGGAGAGACACTTGGCCGTTCTGGTGGTTGGGGGAGCAGGATACATTGGCAGCCATACTGCGCACGTCCTACGTCGTAAAGGCTACGACGTAATTATTTATGACGACCTTTCAAACGGGCGCAAAGAGCTGGCGGAAGGCTTTGAACTGATTGTCGGTGATATCGGCGACGGCGCGAAGCTGGCCAAAGTCCTGACCCGCTGCGATGCGGTCATGGATTTTGCCGCGCACGCATACGTCGGCGAGTCAGTACAGAATCCCAAAAAGTATTTCCATAACAACGTCGTCTCCTCGCTCACTCTGCTCGACGCAGTCATGGAATCCCGCATTCGTAAATTTATTTTTTCTTCAACCTGCGCCGTCTACGGCGATCCCGTGAAAGTGCCGATCACAGAGAGTAATCCGCGCCAGCCGGTGAATCCCTATGGCTCGACCAAGCTGGCTTTTGAAAACGCGCTAGAAGCCTATGGTCGCGCCTACGGATTACGCTTCGTTTGTTTCCGATATTTCAACGCCGCCGGCGCCGACGAAAGCGGGGCCATAGGCGAGATGCACGACCCTGAGACTCACCTTATCCCGCTGATCTTTCAAGCCGCCCAAGGCAAGCGCGCAGCCCTCGACATCTTCGGCGACGACTACCCGACCTCGGACGGCACTTGCATTCGCGATTACATTCATGTCACTGATCTCGCTGAAGCCCATGTGCTTGGTCTTGAATATCTAGCCAACCAGCCAGCTCCTCGTTCCTCTCCCGGCCAAAGCACGTCATCCTCAGCAATGAATCTTGGTACCGGCACGGGCTATTCGGTCAAAGAAGTGGTCGCCGCCGTAGAGCGCATCAGCGGGCGCAAAGTTCCAACCCATGTAGCCCCACGCCGTCCCGGAGATCCGCCTGAGCTGGTGGCCGATCCTTCACTCGCGGAAAAACTGCTGAAGTGGAAAGCCAAGCGCTCGCTCGACGACATTATTTCGACTGCCTGGAAGTGGGCGCAAAAAAGCGGGAATTGAATCTTCGGATGTTCGCGCATTTTCAATCGTCGGCGCTGAACCCCATCAGCTATTTGCCAGTATCTCGAAATGCAGTTAACTGATCACAGATAGGCAACGCTCGGTGTTGCGCGCCAATCTATACCCGCAGGAGAGTAATAATGCGGAAGATCTTTATTGGTCTTGTCATGACGCTTTCATTCGTGGTCTCCGCCAATGCGGCGCCTAATGCGACGATATTTGGTGGGTACCAGTACACGCGCCTCGGCGACCCCACAACATCGGTTAATGTCGATAACTTCTTCAGCAATAGTGCCATTGACGCGAATGGCTGGAACGCGGCTCTGACCGGCGGCTTCAACAAATGGCTTGGAGTCAGGGCAGATGTCGGCGCCGCTTATTTCTCGCCGTTTCACTTTTATACGATCACGTTCGGGCCAGAGATATCGGCGCCGTTGCCGATTGTAAGACCGTTTGCGCATGCCCTTTTCGGTGTAGCGAAATTATCCGCTTTCGGAGTGAATTCGAATGACTTCGAAACCATGATCGGCGGCGGCGTGGACCTTGGGCATGGCATGCTCGCCTGGCGCGTGGCCCAGTTTGACTGGATGTCCAAAGCACTTGGCAACAAGAACAATTTCAGATTTTCGACCGGCCTGGTTTTGCGTTTCTGAACGTAGCATTTATTCCAGCAAACAAAGTGATGTCTCAGCCGGAATTCGAACAACTGCTTGAATTGATTCGCGACTTAACCGCCCGCGTTCACCATCTGGAAGAACGGGTCGGCGTTCGCATGGAACCGCGGCCTCCCGCATCTCTGGATCTTCCTACTACCCGCGCCCCTGAGCCCAAACCGCTACCTCAACCGCCTCCGACTTCCCAAGCAGCGCCGGTGCATGCCCCTCTAGCTCGTCGCTCTTCAGATGATCTTGAGTCGCGCATCGGCTCGCACTGGCTGAATCGAGTGGGAATTGCCGCGGTGCTGGTCGGCGTCTCATTCTTTCTGGACTACGCATTTGAGAACAATTGGATCGGCCCATCCGCGCGGGTGGTCATCGGTTTGTTTGCCGGCATTGCGGTGGTTCTGTGGAGCGAGCGTTTCCGTAAACGCGGGTACGACATCTTTTCTTATTCGCTGAAGGCCGCCGGCATTGGCGTCCTCTATCTTTCATTGTGGGCGTCCTTCCAGGTCTATCACTTGCTCCCCTCGAACATGGTGTTCGCGGCCATGATCATTGTTACCGCGTCGACTTGTGCGCTGGCGGTTGCGCAGAACGCGGAAGTGATCGCTATTTTCGCGATTGCCGGCGGCTTCGCCACTCCGGCGCTGCTTTCCACCGGCGAGAACCACGAGATTGTTCTCTTTTCTTATCTGGCGCTGCTTGATTTCGCACTTCTCGTGCTCACAGCAATTAAACCCTGGCGCCGTATCGCCATCCTGGGGTTCGTTGGCAGCCTCATTTATTACATCGGCTGGTACAACACCTTCTACGATCGCACTCAGCTCACTCCAACGTTAATCTTCGCGACCCTGTTCTTCGCGATTTTCGCTGCCGCTCCCCTGCTGCTCTTACGGCACAGCAACGACCGCACGATTCCGCTCGCCCTCGCGTTTGCCAATGGCGTCACGTACTTCCTTCAGGGCTATGTGATGCTCAATGCGATTAGTTCTACC
>DATNAF010000131.1:0-15866 GCA_035572845.1 Terriglobales bacterium | reverse complement strand
CTCGCGGTGATTCGGTGGCCATTCACCGCGGAACTTTGCACCTGCTGCGCTCGCGATTTTTGTGGCACGGCGTGGCCTATGAAGAGCTGGAGTTCGTGAACTACGGAATGGAACAGCTCTCTGTGCCGCTGTCGATTTTTTTTACGGCAGATTTTGCCGACATTTTTGAAGTGCGCGGTACGCCTCGCGGCGATCGAGGCCATCACCTCAAAGAAGAACGAAGTCATAACACCATAGTGTTGGGCTACGAGGGACTGGACAATGTAACTCGCAGAATGCGGATCGCATGCGATCCTCCACCTGACCGGATTACCGGCCCAGAAATGCGCTTCGAATTGGAGTTGAAGCCGACGGAACCCCGCAGATTTCACCTGCGCATGGAGTGCGACAACGGAACGGCAAAAAATAATCTCTCGTATCCGCAAGCCCGCACCCGGGCGTTTAACGAGATGCAGGCTTCCGCGGAGAACTTTCCGCGGATTCACAGCTCCAATTCCCGGTTCAACGACTGGATGAACCGCTCCTTTGCCGACGTGCAAATGATGACCATTGGCAACCGCGAACAAAATTTTCCGTATGCGGGAGTGCCATGGTTCAGCACAGTATTCGGACGCGACGGCATTATTACCGCGATGGAGACGTTGTGGATTGCGCCTTCGATCGCTCAAGGGGTACTGCAATTCCTGGCGGAGACTCAAGCCACAGAAGTTGACGAATCACGCGAAGCCGAACCGGGAAAAATTCTTCACGAATTACGGCACGGCGAAATGGCTAATTTGGGGGAAATCCCATTCTCCCGGTATTACGGCAGTGTGGATGCCACTCCGTTGTTCGTAATGCTGGCTGGCGAATATTACGTGCGCACCGGCGACAAAAAATTGATCCAGCAACTCTGGCCAAACATATTGGCCGCGGTGCGTTGGATGGACGACTATGGCGACGTAGATGGTGATGGCTTCGTTGAGTACGCACCTCACGGCAATAAAGGACTGGTGCAGCAGGGGTGGAAAGATTCTAACGATTCTGTGTTTCATGCCAATGGAGCCCTCGCCGTTCCGCCGATCGCACTCTGTGAAGTGCAGGGATACGCTTACGCTGCCAAACTTGCTGCTGCCCACCTGAGCAGCGAACTAGGTGACCAGAAAACCTGCAGGGAACTCGAATCACAAGCCTTGACTCTGCGGGAGAAATTTGAAGAAGCATTCTGGTGTGAAGACCTGGGCATTTACGCTCTCGCCCTTGATGGGAAAAAGCACAAGGACCGAGGAGTGTGCCGGGTGCGGGCGTCCAACGCGGGCCACTGTCTTTTCACCGGCATTGCAAGCCCAGAGCACGCCCGCCAGACTGCCGAGAGCTTATTGGAACCGGACTTCTTCAGCGGGTGGGGCATACGTACTTTGGCCACGAAAGAGGCCCGCTATAATCCGCTCTCTTATCACAATGGCTCAGTCTGGCCACACGACAATGCAGTGATTGCGGGTGGCTTCGGGCGCTATGGCTTTCGAAATCTGGCAGGAAGAATTATGCTCGCGTTGCTCGACGTCAGCAGCATGATGGAGCTGCACCGTCTACCCGAGCTGTTCTGCGGTCTCGAACGCCGCACAGGCGAAGGCCCTACGCTCTACCCGGTAGCTTGCTCGCCTCAGGCCTGGGCAGCGGCGGCACCATTTTTGCTGATTCAGTCTTGCCTCGGGTTACGGATCGAAGGCGCCCGTAATCGAGTCGTGTTTGAGCGCCCATGTCTGCCTGAGGGCATTCCTCAGCTTTCCATCAGGAGATTGTGCGTGGGATCGGCTTCAGTCGATCTGTTCTTCGAGCGGCAGGCTGAAAACGTGCGCGTCCAGGTCCTTGAAAAACAGGGTGAAGTGGACGTAGTTGCAACCCTTTAATAAAAGTCGCTGAACCCCTAGCCAGCTTACCCGAAAGCACCTACTAAGTTACTGAGATCACCTGATAGTCGCATCCAGAGCAGCCGCTTAGATTTGATGCATGGGACGGAGGCTCGCATGACGAGAGCAGCGGTGTTTCTCTCAGCCGTAATTGTTGCCGCCTCGCTTGGGTTAGCAGCACAAGATACTTCAGGTGCAATATCGAATAATCAGGAGCGCGGGAACGCGCCGCGCACTATCACTGTCACCGGATGCTTGAACGCCTCAGCTTCTGGCGGATACTCTCTGGCAGATGGACACGGAACCACCTACGCACTTTCGGGAAATGCCGACGATTTACGCAGTCATACGTCACAGCAGATAGAAGTAACTGGTAAGCAGCCACTTTCAAGCAATGCCTCAAGTAGCGCTTCAGGCGAATTAACTATTCAGGTCACGAGCACAAAGGTGATAGCTGCTCGCTGTGGCGCTGGATCGAGTTCGCAGTCGGAGTCTGATCCTTCGACGATTGCGTCGGTAGACGACGCGGTGAAGAACCGGCAGTTACCGCAGACCTCCACCATTCTGCCGCTGCTTGGGCTGATCGGGTTGGGATCGCTGGTGGCCGGGTTTTTTGCAAGGCACTAATTTTTATGCAGGTCCTTAGGACCAGCGTTCGTCGTCGGCGCCCTCGTCTTATTCGCAACTCCTTGCCGGTGTTCCAACCGGCTCGGTGGCGAAACTGGAAAAAATCTGGAAATCCAGAGCTCCCGGCCCGCAAGCATGGGCCTCGGCGAATTGTTTCTACCGTTCTGCTGGCCGTCGGCGGTGTCCTGTGCACATCGGTTACGACCAGCTACGCCTGGATGTACATCGAACAAAAGAAGCTGCTTCACGAGTTTAAGACCCATCAGCCTGCAGGCGAGGTACTGACCAAGCTTTCCATCCCACGGATTGGTTTACGTGCAGTAGTCATCGAGGGGACATCGGGTCGTTCTCTTCTCCTGGGTCCGGGCCACATGAGCGGATCAGCAATACCGGGCAATCGAGGGAACGCAGTGATCGCTGGCCATCGCGATACTTTCTTCCGTCACCTTCAGAATCTGAGAATCGGCGACGCAGTTTATGTCATGCGCAGCAGAAAACGCTTTCGTTACGTTGTGAGTGAGAAGAGGGTAGTTCAAGCCAACGACGTTTCCGTGCTGCGCGATGTCAAAGGAAGTGAACTCACTCTGATCACCTGCTATCCGACGCATTTTATCGGGCCAGCCCCGCGAAGACTGATCGTGGTGGCCAAACTGGCTGGGTCCTGAGCACAACCTAAGCTCTTGGTTTTCTTTAACCTTCAGGCCATCCCTCTAGGTAGCCTTTTATAACCAATTACATACTTCACTGGATAGTAACCGCTCAGAGTAAGCAACTAGCATACGGTATGAAGATTGAGATGAGAAAAATGCCGCATTGGCATGGAAAACAAACGAGGAAAAAATCAATGAAACATAGCAGAGGGGTGGTAACGAATTTCTTCCTGGCGCTCAGCGTGATGGCAATGTTTATCATGAGCGTGGGTTGGGCAGTGGCGCAGTCGGCTGACGACGCAAGCAAAGACCAATCTGACATCGAGAAACGAATCAAGAACGCGGGTGCCGTGCTTGATGAAATCATGGGTATCAAAGACGACGCAATCCCTGACAAAATCATGAGCAGCGCAAAGTGCGTTGCAGTGGTTCCGTCAATGGTGAAAATAGCGATTGGTTTTGGCGGAAGTCATGGTAAAGGCGTTGCAACCTGCCGCACAGCACACGGGTGGAGCGCGCCCGCACCGTTCACAATCACTGGCGGAAGTTGGGGGCTGCAAATCGGCGGCCAAGCGGTCGATCTGGTGATGTTAGTTATGAATCAGCGTGGGATGGACGCTCTTCTTTCCAGTAAGTTCAAGATTGGGGGTAATGCCTCGGCAGCTGCTGGCCCAGTAGGGCGTGCTGCCTCGGCTGACACCGACCTCAAAATGAAGGCGCAAATCCTGAGCTATTCGCGAGCGCGTGGGATCTTTGCGGGAATTGATCTTAGTGGCTCGAAGGTTGCTCAGGATCGTGATGAAACCCGACTGCTATATGGCAAGATGATTCCCTTTGCAACGATTCTCAGCGGCAAAGTAGCTCCGCCGAATGGAAGCGACCCATTCCTGGCGGCCGTGCGCAAGTATGCTCACGAGGTCGGCAATACCGGCAGCCTGGTAATCCCCAGCGCTACCGCTAACACCGTTCAGTAGGCGAAATTCGTCCTCTGCTTTTAAAAGCCAGGCTGAGAAGCCTGGCTTTTTTAATGTGTTTCTTGGCGATCTCTGTGCCGTTCTCGGCGTGCTCTGCGGTACAGGCTTTGGCTCGTCACAATCAAAAGCTTTCAGCGCAGAGAGCGCCGAGAAAAGCTAGAGCACACTGAGAAAATCATTGCAAGCAGATTGTCCGAGTGGTGCCGTTGATCCAACAATCTGCTCAAACTCAATGGCTCGTCTGGCCGCGCTGTGTTCGGCCAACACCCGCTCCTGGGCGCGACGGCCGATTCTCATAACATCCTGCTGATCCATCTTAAGAAATGAAATTACGTCGGCAGACGAAGAGGCTAGAAGAATTTCTTCATCGAGTTTGAAAAACGTCTCGAGCCCCGGCCACGAGTCAGAGATTATCGCAGTCCCACAGCCAGCAGCTTCGAAAAGCCGGACGGATGGCGAGTATCCCGCTTTCACCATTTCGTCGCGGGTCAGGTTAAGCGTGAACAGCGATGATGAATAAAAATAGGGATGAAACTCGGGCTCCAGATGAACGATGCGCCTTACATTGTTCGGCCATACCATTTGAGCCGGATACTGCGGTCCAGCGAGAAGGAATTCTTTCTCTGGCATAGCACTGGCAGGCATGCAAAATAATTCCTCTAGTTTCTGCTGGCGGTCGGGAGCATACGTGCCCATATAGCTGAGGTCGCACTGATACCTTAGATCGGGCTCGTGCCAGCGATAACGGTCAGGATCAAAGGAGCAATAGAGAGGTGCGGCATTCCGGGCTCCGAACCGGGATTGCAGCTCGCGCAGCATGGAGCCGCCGGTGAAGCTGAAGTACACGTCGAACCCAGGAATCTGATCGCGGCGAAGATACTCGGTGTCTCCCTGGCGAAGCTTTGCGATTGTGATCGGAGTATCAATATCGTAGAACGCCTTTACGCTCGGCGCAGACTCAAGCACCAAATCGATCGCGTGAATGCCGTCCGGGCAGAAGGATCCCACCATTGCAACATCGGCGCTAGCCAGTTCCCGGCGAAGAAGGTTCGCTATGTCCTGCCAGTGCTCATACAAATGAACGCGACAGAACGGCGGCTCGGGCATATCGCGATTCGAGGCATACCACTCGACATCTTTCTCGAAAAAAATAATCTCGTGACCGCGCGCTCGTAAGGCGCGGGTCAGCGCCCGATAGGTGGTAGCGTGGCCGTTTCCCCATGATGAGGTGATCGATAAACCGCAAATGACGATCTTCACTTTATTCCCTTACGCGGCAGACTCAACCAGTGGTGCATTAGTCGCCGCCTGCAAGATCTTGTCGACCAGTTTGGCACGCGATTCATATGCATGATCGCGAAGCGCACGTGCGTGCATGGTGGACCCGATCTGATGAGCTTTCGCCGGCGCAATCTCACGCAAGTACCTGATTATGTCGTCTGCGCCATGCGCGACTAGAATCTCTGTGCCGGGCTCGAAGAATTGCTCGACCCCTGTCCACGCGTCTGTGATGAGACACGCAGCAGCCCCTGCCGCCTCGAATACACGCGTAGGAGGAGAGAAACCGGTTCGGGCCATCGATTCGCGATTGATGTTCAACACCATGCGGGCCGAGCAGTTGATCGCATTATGCAGTCTGGTGCCGACGTGGCCGATCCAGCGCACGTTTTTGGGAACGCTTCGGCTTCCCCAACCCTCGCCGCCAAGCAAGAACTGGAATTCCGGCGCCTTTTCTGCCGCGGCAAGGAAGAATTCCTCAACTCGCGCTTCCCTGTCTGGGAGACGATTTCCAACAAACGCCAGGTCACACTGGAATTTCGGATCAGGCGCCACTGGATGGTGAGTATCCGGATCGAGCGCGTTGTAAACCGGAACGCAATTTTGAGCGCCTAGTTGTGCGTACTGTTCAACGACAGGGTCTCCACCCCCATAGGTAAAGATGAAATCATACTTCGGGATCAAGTCGCGGAACGGATCACGCGCGTTTTGCTCTACTCGGGCCAGTGTCGCCGGCGCATCGACATCCCAAAAGGCTACGCGAGTCGCGTCCGAACCAAAGCGCAGGACTTCGGCCTCGAGCAACTCATCGTCAGCGCCTACGCCGCTGTGTTTGATTATGAGATCGGAAGCGCACGCTTCGGACAGCAGCTTGTCCAAATCACGCGGTGTCTCGTAGACCAGGACCGTCGCGTAATCAATCTCAGCGCAATCGCGATTCTGCTGGCGATTGTAGATATCGGGCTCGGCAAAGGTGACTTCGTGGCCCAGACGGCTCAAATTCTTATAAATCCCGCGATAGTAAGTTGCCGCCCCATTCCAGTAGCACGAGGTGAGGCTGGACCCGAAAACGAAGATTTTCATCTGGTCAGTTCTCCAGTTCGTGACAGATCTCTTGTAGTTGTTGAGCACGATGCGCACAGGTATGCCGCGCCTGTATTGTCTGAAGCCCGCTAGCTCCCATCTGTCTCCGGGCAGCGTCGTCGCGCAACAAGCGTTTTAATTCGCTGATCATGATGGATTGATCGGGAACGCAAATGTAATCCTGACCAGGCCGGAACAGGCCTTCACTATCGCTCCATGGTGCACACACCAGCGGCGAACCTGCGGCTAGGGCTTCGAAAACCCGAATGGTCGGTACGCCACTTAAGCCATTGGCATAGAAACGGCGCGGGATGTGCAAGCTTATCCGGCTACGGTTGTACATCTGCGGAGCGCGCAGGTTCGGGAGATATCCGCGGAATTCCACGCCAGACGCGGCAAGCGCGCCCAGCGCTTCATCCGGATAACGTACTCCGTGCACCGCAAATTTGTGATCTCGCAAAGCAGATGCGGGAGTGATCAAGAATTCCTGCAACTCCCTCGTCCTCTCTTCGTCACCCCAGTTGCCGATCCAGACTACGTCTGTATCTTTGGGTGCGTCGTTAGGAAAAAAATTTGCGGTGTCAGCGGCTTCGTGGAAGGTCCAGACTCGTTTTACGCCGAACGCTTCAAGATAGATTTTGCGGATCGCCTCGCCAAAAGCCAGGACGCCGTCGAATTCAGCCAACGGAAAGCGCAAGACCTCTCGTGGGTTGGTGTACGCGCGGTGATGCGTGTCATGAAACAGAGCGCGAAATCCTAGCTCTTGCTTCAACGAAAGAATAGTCGCTACCACCTCGGGTGCATTCCATTCATGAACCACCACGACGTCTGCGCCGCGGAGTTCGCGCGAGAGAAATTCCTTCAGCGTGGAATCGTTGCTGTAAAGGCGCACATCCAGGTTCGGAAATGCTCGGCGAAAATCGGACATCGCTTGTTCAGCAGCGTCAGTCGCCTCCTCAGCAAGATTGCGCATTGACCAGCCGTCGCGCTGCTCGTAACAGCGCACCTCGTGTCCCTGGTTGATCAGCTCGCTGGCCAGTCCCCGAAGGAAATGAGCGTTGCCATGGTTCCAATCGGAGATCCATGAATGGGCAAAGAAGCGAAAGCACAATTTGCCGCTCATGCGAGTCTCACCGTCGATGCAAGCTCCTGGTAGACCTTCTCATATTGTTCAACCATTCCAGACGCGGCGAATTGTTTGGACGCCAGGTTGTAGGCGCGTTTCCCATATTCAGCACGCAATTCGGGATCTCTCCGGAGCTCATCAATACGCTTCGCACAATCTTCCGAATCGTCCTGTTTAAAGAAAATTCCAACATCGCTCCAAAGCTCATGGAAAACCGGATTGTCATTTAAGACAAGCGCACAGCGGGATAGAGCAGCCTCAAGTGGAGCCAATCCGAATGGTTCATAGCGAGAGGTTGCCGCATAGATTGAAGCGCGCGCATATATGTCACGCAAATCAGCCTGAGATTTCGGCCCCAGGAGGGTTACATTTGCAGGCGCATGAACACCGCGTTGACGATCTTCTCTTCCCGGCTCGCGTTCCCAACCTACAACCGATATCTGAGCGTCTTGCTGGCGCTGCATTAACAATGAAACATTTTTCGCGGGATCCCAAACCCGGCCGACCGAAAGCACCACGTCATCTTTTTCCGCATCCGGATCGAATAATGATGACGTCCTGCCGTTGTAAATCACCTGCTCTGCCGCAGGCTGCAGATAATATTGCGAAATTTGATCGAGCATCCAGCGCGATGGCGCGACCACCAGATCTGCCCCGCGCAACCCGTTCGCCACAGTGTCGCGATAATTTCTCATCCGCGGCGTGTCGTCCGGTTCGCAACCGTGGACCGCAGCCCACCAACTCACGATGTCGCTGTGCGCGACCACCACTTTCGGAATATTCGTGGCAACATCACCGTAGCAGTATTGGCTGAAGTGAAGCACATCCGGCTTCACTTCCTCAATCAGCAGCTCCAGATAATGCTTCGATTCCTCAATGTCGCGCTCGGCGATTTCCATCCACTCAAGGCGGTATTCAGTTGGACGATAATCCAGCCTGGATAAGTTCTCCATCCAGGCCGTCTGATGCGGCAAGGGCAGCTTTCCAAAGCTGACCAGGGTCACATGGTGCCCGGCGTGCACCAACCCGGTGACCAGTTCCTGTGTATAAGTCCAGACCCCGCCGACTGTGTCGGAGGTGATCAGTACGTACATTCCAATTCCTCGATGGTGACCGGTTGTTGGTCCTGAATATCGCTGAAACCTTTGTCGCGGAACGAAGCCAGATAGTGCTCGTGGGCGCGCTCCCACGCGTAATCGTCCGGCGGGCCGAACCGCTGCAGGTAATCCGGCGTTCCAGGAAACGCGAACATCGGAACCGGCTCACTAACCCAGACGCCATGCTTCCGCAGGTTTTCCTGAAATGCACGCACCTGCCCACGCTCGTCGTGCTCAGTCAGAATCAGATTCGCCTGCACCCACGGAATCCGTTGCCGTGCATAGATGAGAAGCTCACCGATTCGTTCGGTCGAAATGCGGCAATTTTTATTTAACTCGTCACGCCCCGCATCCGTAATCGACTCAATGCCGCATTCCATCGAAATGCAATGCGCTGAGCTGAGAAGATCGAGCGACTGCTCATCCCATAAATCAATTCGCGTTTGCAGCCCGATTGCGATGGGACGCTTCGCCAATTCCTGTAAAAGTTGACGGACAGCCTTCCCCACTCCGAAAATTTCGTCAATCCAGTAAATGTAGTCAACGCCGCGTGCGATCACCGTGTCCACTTCCTGCAGCACTGCATCCACATTCCGCTCGCGGAATTTATTGCGGAACATCGTCTTATTGCAAAAACTGCAAGCCCACGGACAGCCGCGCGCAAACTCCAGCTCAGCCCCACGTCCTGAACCATCGAATACGTGGTGCCGGTGCGAGTGCGTTTCAACGGGATAATTCTCGAAGCTGAGTGCACCCAGCTTCTTCATGTCAGTCACACCGAAGGTATGACTCATATGAACGCCGGCGTCGTCTCGCCAACAGCAGCCTTCAATTTCAGACCACGGTCGTGTTGGCAGAAGTGGAAGGGTTTGGTCAGGCTCGCCGCGCATTGCCACGTCACAATTCAATTTGCGCAACGTAGCGCCCGGGGTTGCCGAGGGGTGTGGTCCAATTGCAACCTTCACCGCGCGAGTTTCGAGTTCCGCAAACCATTGCCTTGGCACCCGTAGCTCAGGCTGTGGACACCGCCAGAACAAATAAGACGGGGCAGTTGGAATAACCAGGTAATCGGGAGCGAAACCGTCCAGCTGCGTTTTGACCTCTCGCGTGCTGAGCTGTTGCAGTTGCGCATCAATCAGTAAAGGCTCGTGCCCAGCCTGCCGTATCTGATCAAATGCAAACAGCAACTCCAGCGGATAATGCGGCTCCTGGCAGCCGAAGTAAGTTGATCCTTCAAAGGTCCATGCCGGATTGACGAGAGCAAACTTCACGATGCGGCCTCCGGAATTCGCTCAAGGACTGGTTGTGGCCCGCGACTGATCGGGATCACCTCAGTCCGGACACGCTGCTCCTTCCACCAGTTCCAGATCATTTCTATGTTCTGGCTGACGCTGATTTTTGGTTTCCAACCCGTATGTCTGGTCAACTTGTCAAAATCGGTGACGTAGAACAACTGATCGCCGGGTCGCGGCCTCTGCAGCGAGTAGCGGAGCTGCTTGCCGGTAATCTGCTCGATGATCTCCATGACTTCGAGCAGCGAAACTGAGTTCTTGATCCCCCCTCCGACGTTATAAATTTGTCCGGCGGTCCTCTCTACTTGGGCTCGGACCTTTTCGAAGGCAAGCACCAGGTCTTTGACGGAGAGCACATCCCGCACCTGCCGCCCATCGCCGTAAATGGCGAGTGGTTTATTTTCAAGCGCTGAGTACAAAAAATGCGCAACCCAGCCCTGGTCCTCGTTTCCAAATTGCTGCGGCCCAGCAATGCAGGACATCCGGAACACAACTGTTGGAAGCGCAAACATCCGGCTGTAATCGTGCACGTACTGGTCGGCAGCGCCCTTCGAGCATCCGTACGGAGAATACAAATCCAGTGGCTGCGATTCGTTCACTCCCTTTTCATCCAGGGCGCAATAACGCTTGCCAGCCTGCACCAGCTGTTTGGAAGCTAGATCTCCATAAACCTTGTTAGTAGAAGTAAAAAGAATGAATGGCTGGCGACCGCTCTTGCGCGCTGCTTCCAAAATGTTCAGGGTCCCCAACGCATTAACCTCAAAATCCAGTTTCGGATCAGCAACTGAGCTGGTGACCGCAACTTGTGCCGCAAAGTTGTAAACTTCGCTGGCGTTCTGTACCGCGCGTTGTACCAGCGCAGCATCGCGCACATCCCCAATCGTTATTTTCAGGCGCTCTGGATCTGTACACTCCTGTCGAAGCCACTCTAGATTTTGGTGAACACCGCGCCTGGATAGATTGTCAAAAATGTGGATACGTGCATCCGTTGTTTTAAGAAGGTGATGGACCCAGTTCGAACCTACAAATCCTGCTCCACCAAATATCAGAGCAGAACGAAACGATACCGGCTTTTTCATCTCATCCTCATATTGTCAGGGCGTGCCCGTAGAGAGCACGGCTGTGCTAGGCAAGCGCACAGGTTTTCAGGCCACTAAACCATGAGCGCTTAACCGCTCCATAGCTTCGTCAACGTTATCGCTGGCCTGTTGCGATTCCAACCACGCCACCAGTTCCTCTATCCCTTCCTTCAACCGCGTTTTCGGCTGATACCCAAGGAGCTGTGTGGCTTGAGAAATATCGCCAAAACAATGCCGGATGTCTCCGGCGCGATATTTCCCTGTAATGTCAGAGGGTAGGTTCACCCCTAAGGCTGCTTCCAGTTCAGCCGCCACTTCGGATATGGTGACCGGCTGCCCGGAGCCGATATTGACCGCTCGTCCGTCAGCCCCGGAGTTTTCCATAGCCAGCAAGTTCGCTTGCGCAATGTCGTGAACGCTTACGAAATCCCGCATTTGGCGGCCATCTTCAAAGATCACTGGTGATTTTCGGTTCATTAGCCGCGAGGCAAAAATTGCCGCGACTCCGGTGTATGGGTTCGACAGCGACTGTCGCGTCCCATAAATATTGAAGTAACGCAAAGCGACGACCGGAATCTGGTAGGTGTTCCCGAACAGGAGCGTCATCTCCTCCTGGTCTTTTTTCGAAAGCGCATAAATCGAAGTACATTGCAGAGGTTTGTCCTCGCGAGTCGGAACCGGAGCGAGATCTCTTCCGCAGTTCGGGCAAGCCGTCTCCCAGCGTTTTTCCTTCAGCTGATTGAGAGGACGTGGGGACGGCGCAACTTCTCCGCAATCTGAACATCGGTACTTACCTTCCCCGTAAATCGACATCGATGACGCGACCACAATCTTTTCGGGTGCTGAACGAGTGTCCAAAATAGCTTGGAACAAATTCGCGGTCCCCAGATTGTTGGTTGCCGTGTAGTCGGCGATCTGGTACATCGATTGACCCACTCCGACCGCAGCCGCTAGATGAAAAATTACGTCCATGCCCTGAACAGCTTTGTCGACCTGGCTTTTGTTCCGCATGTCCCCGAGAATGAATTCCGCAAATTTCGGTATGTATGAGAACTGACCATCTTGATGCACCTGCGATGTCAGATTGTCGAATATCCGCACCTCGTGTCCGGCAGCGAGTAAGGCGTCCGCAGTGTGTGATCCGACGAATCCAGCGCCACCCGTAATAAGTACCCGTTTCGCTTTCAATTCGAGCCTCTCCTTTCGTGGCACCATTAAGTCCAACCCCGCAACTACTAGCGAACTAGAGGGTTAGGATTGATACAGCAACCAACGAACATTCCCGGCAAACTTTGGATGTATGTCACCGAAGGTAAGATGTCTTGCTGATCGACAATCCAACAAAGATCGAAAGCTGTCCTGATCTGGCGAACTTTGGCCCGCTTACGCCAGAGACTTTAGTGAGTGGTGAATTAACTAAATTTGAGCATAATGCTCTGCAGCTTCGGGGCTGACGGTAGCCACTGGCCTTTGTGTCAGGCGCGGCGCATAGCGGCTGACCATGCGTTGGGTAAACTCAGCAAAGTCCTCACAATTTTTTGGTGGGCTGGTGTAATGCGGAACCATGCCGAGATGCTCAGGTGTGAAACACAGGGTTAAGGTGGTGGAGAATTCCTCAATCGCTTGCATCTGACGGTCGAACCAGGCTTCTGCATTGGGTCGGAACGAGTCTGCCCAACTCAGTCCAGTTCGCAAATGATTGACACCCAGCCGACGCAACCATTCGACGGAGTCATCAAGCCTATGGTCCTCATAATGAAACCATTGGCAAATCCCCAGCCCTGCGGGAAATTGTGAGAGCGCCAGTTTCGGCGAGCCATCTTCTTTCAGCAGACCCATGTAGTAATGGCGATAGTACGAACTCCCCTCAGCCTCTTTATGCCGGGTTGTCGCCGTCCACGTAGCCGGCAGATCGTAAAGGCTATACCAGTGAATTCGGTCTACGATTGGCAGCAACAACTCCGCCGTACGCTGAATCCCGAACGCCTGGACTTCTTCCGCTCCGAAGGATGAAACTCCCACTTCAGACACCCATACGGGTTTGTTCGTAACGGACCGAATCTCCTCTATTTTCTTCGGCCAATCGTGAATGCTCCAATGGTTCCAATCCAGCGGAAAACCATGGATCGCCACAACGTCAATGTAATCCAACACGCCATAACCGCCGAGCAGCTTCACAAAATTCGGGTCCACTGGTGACATCCCACCCAGAGCGATGGTCAGCTTAGGATTGATTTTGCGAATCTCCTCTGCCGCAGCGATGATCATGCGCGCGAACATCTTCCAATCAGGATCGACTTTGAAATCCCAATGGGAAAGATTGTTAGGCTCGTTCCACAGCATTATGGCTTCGACCATAGTTTCCTTAATGTCCTTGCCAGTACGTACGACTACAGGGTGCCCTCAAGCTCGCGGTCCAGAATATAGCGGCCGCCTTTCACGACTTGAGAAGGACTGCAAACCCATGTCTCTGGTTCAGGGTGAGCTTCGATTTTGAGGCCAGAACTACGCAGCATAGACTCAACCGCTGCTCGGTTTGGGATCCACCAGTTCGTTGGATCGTTCGAGTAGCTCTTTTCAATGAAATACATCGCGGGAAAATCGCGCTCTTCAAAAATGCCCGTAGTCCAGAAGGGATAATCTTCGGCCCACTCGCGGGCTTCAGCCGAACCCCGCACCATGGTCTGGAAGACCAGCTTCCCCCCAACCTTTTTAATCAGATTATCCAGCGCCATAAGCGGATACCGCAGGTGGTAGAAAACGCCCATGAACAGAACATAATCGAATTGTCCCGCTAATTTATCCGCCGCATACACTGAACATTTTTGTAGCTCTATTTCCACACCCAGAGTTTCAGCCGCGAAACGAGCCTGGTTTAGATAACGGTCATCCACGTCGATCCCAAGCACCCGCTTGGCGCCACGCTTCTTCATCTCAATTGAGTAGAAGCCGCCATTGCACCCGACATCAAGGACCGTCGCTCCCGTCAAATCTTGAGGAATAGCATCCGCGATCAGTCTCCATTTGATATTGGGGAAATCACCCAGGAAATGGTGAGGGGCGGTCGAAACTCCGTGCAAGTCCAAATTGTGGAACCATTCTCCAAGATCAGAAATGCGCTGTGCGAGCTCGCTTGGCTCAAGGGCAATGGCAGGAGGCGTGTGCTGGTGGATTTCCGTTACAGAGGACATGTGTTCAAGGGCTCAACTCAAAGATGCGACTTTCCAGAGTAGCGTTGCGTTTTCCGGGTTTTATGCCTTCCTTGAGCTGTGTTGTTGCCACAACCCACCAGCAAACACGTACAGTTCCATGACGCAAGAACGTGTCTACAACCGAAAGTTGCTCGACCCCATCCAAGCGGCTCGTGGCCGAGTTTTCGCCAAAATCGTCGCATGCTACGCCTGTGACTTCGGCGAGTGCCGTCACTCTGCCTGTCGAAGCCACCCAGCTTTACCGGGATGTATTGCTCGCGATGAACGAGCACCGGATTCCCTACGCAGTTGCCGGCGCGTTTGCGCTGCAAAAATATACCGGCATTTGGCGGATGACCAAGGACCTGGATCTCTTCGTCAAGGCCAGCGATGTTCCGGCAGCTCTTGAACATTTATGCAATCAGGGGTTCCGCTGTGAAACACTCGATCCCGTTTGGCTGTCTAAGGCCCATCGAGGTGAATACTTCGTTGACCTGATATCGGGAATGAGCAATGCGACGATCGTCGTCGATGACAGCTGGTTCGAGAACGCGCATCGAGCGGTCGTCGCGGGCGTGCAGTCTCAAATAATCTCGGCGGAAGATCTAATCGCGTCCAAGCTGTTCGTGCTGCGGCGTGAGAGGTTCGATGGCGCTGACATAGCCCACATTATTTACAGGACAAAGGGACAGCTCAAATGGGAACGCATAATGAATCTGGCCTGCGAGCACTGGGAAATTGTGCTCTTCGCTCTAGTTCTCTTCCGATACGTCTACCCCGCTCACACCAACTATGTTCCCGCTGCGCTCTGGCAGGATCTCTTGTCACGCTACATGCACGCGGTGCAGCACCCGGATCCGAATGCGCCGTTCAGGGGCAGTCTGGTTGACGACAATATTTTTTCGATCGATATGAAAGATTGGGGCCTCGAAGACTTATTGACCCAATCCAGGGAACGGGAACTGCAGAAGTTGCCCCGCAGTATACCTTCGCTCGGAGTAATGCATCGATCTGGAACCTAAATGAGAGTTGCGGCCACTGCCGACTTGCACTTCACCCCAGCCCGGTTCAGCGCTCTGCACGACCAGCTCAATCGTGTCAGAGATGAGGCAGATGTGTTTGTGGTGGCTGGGGACCTCACGAATTTCGGCAGACCAGACGAGATGGAGCCGTTGTTGAATGTCCTGGTACGGCTGCGCCTGCCAGTTATTGCCGTGCTTGGCAACCACGATTACGAAAGCGAACGCCAGGTCGAACTTATGCGCATGTTGACCCAGGAAGGCATCAAGGTGCTGGATGGAAGCGCCTACGAGCGCGATGGCGTCGGCTTTGCTGGAACGAAGGGCTTTGTCGGTGGATTCGGTCGCGGCGTGCTGACCGCTTTTGGCGAGCCGGAGATCAAGACATTCGTCCGCGCCAGCATTGATGAGACCCTAAAACTTGAGCGGGCGATGTCGCAGCTAAGGACTAAAAAGCGGGTGGTAGTACTGCACTACGCTCCGGTTGTGACCACGGTGCAAGGGGAAGCGCCTGAAATCTATCCATTTTTGGGGACATCGCGGCTGGCGGAAGTAATCGAC
>DATNAF010000130.1:0-28389 GCA_035572845.1 Terriglobales bacterium | reverse complement strand
TGAGTCGCGGTGCTGCAGGCGCCGGCTACGGAAATGTGCGGTAGCGATGCCAAGTTGTGCAATGCCCATCCCTCGCGATCCAGATGTGGACAAAGCTGCCCATAGCTAAGGCCGGACTCAATTGTTACGGTTTTGGCGTTTGCGTCTAAGTTGACGACCTGGTCCATCGGCTTGAGCGAAAGAAACTCAGAGTTAGAATCGGCGATTGTATTGAAGCAGTGGTGAGTACCGAGCACCTTAAGCTTGTTTCGATTCCTGACAAAATCTTGCACGTCTTTCACAGACTTCGCGGAGTAGAGTTTCTCGGTACCGTATTCAATGTTGCCGGCCCAGTTGGTTAGTTTGTCCTTCGACGACCACGTCAGGAGCGGGGAGAGCACCCGACTGGTGAGGACGGCCGAGCAAGCCTTCAGGAAAGTTCTCTTATTCATTTTTCTTGTTCCTTAGCGGCCTTGTTCACTTGAATCCGAATCAACAGGCCTTATGTCCCGGATGATCAGGATCCATTTCCGGCGTACGCAAGCCTGCCATCTCTAGCGCCCGCAGAACAAATGCATTCCAGGCGAACACGCGGTGGTACCCGAAGAACGGATGGCCCGGATCTGTAGCCAGATATTCCTGGCTGGTGGGAAACTCGCGCGAAATATTGATCTCCGCCCAAAGCCGGTTCGCGATGGCCTTATCCGCTTTGTTCCATCCATGGAGTTTCCCAGCAGCGTATCCACATATCTCAATCCGCATCCAACTTCCGCCGTTGTAGTAGATGCCATCCATATTGTGGTCTGCGTAGTTCGCCCCATGTTCCTTGCTGATCATGGGATGCCAGGTGTCAGTAAAGTAATCCCAACCCTTACCGTGTTTCGTGAGTCCAATAAAAATCGGACGTACTGTGCCGCCGGCCTCAGGATGAGGAGCATCCTTGCGAGGCAACAATACAGGAATACGGTCAAGATGGTTGGTCATCATTTCGTCTGTCAGGACTTTGCGCCCAAACAACCATAAGGATAAAAACTCGGGAAAGATTTCTCCAAAACCGATAGCGTCACTGATATCCCTGGTTGGGCGAATAAATTTCAGGACGGGATCGTAATAAGAACGATAAATGCTCTCCGCCTTCTGAATGTAGCCTTCAGAAATTTCCTCGCTCACCTCAGGAATTTTCAGTTCCTTGATTACCCGCAGCGTCACTGCCAACATGCCCTGGTTTTCGCAGAGATCTGAGGTGCCATTGGGATAATTAATTACATCGAGCTGTCCCATCACGAACTGTGCCCAACAGACGCCGTCATGACGCCGATCGTAGGTGCGCAAACAATATTCAGCGGCTTTGCGAATCTTCTCCATCGGCAACGAGCTTCCAAAGCGCGAACGGTTCAGGAGAGCCCACATCAGCCATAGCGGGGTCGAGTCATTCGATTTGCGCTCGAGATTAGCCATGTACGGCTCTACCAAAGTGTTGATTGCGCCATCCTCGCCCTGGTTCGCGGCCCAGAGGTTGAACACGCCTTCATTCAGTTCGCGATTGTGGGTACCGTTGGCGGCGAAGAAGCTATCGCGCAGGTACATTTCGCCAGCGGCGGAGTACCAAATGCTGGGCGCAATCATCGGGTGGCGGTACTCCGGACTCGCGGACCAGCAAAGCATCATCAAGTCCGAGTAAAGGACTTTTTCTGTATCGCCTCCGCAGAACCCAAGGCCTTCAGCAAGATGACGCTGTGAAGCCAGCCGATAATCGCGGAGAGTGTTCGCGACGGTTTCATCAACAAAGATGAAAGAAGTCTTCGTCTCGGGACGGTCCATTTCGAGACGATGATACGGCTGCAATCTCGTGGAAAGCCTACGGAGTTGCAGTTCTCGAATCTCGATTCTTAGTGCGCCTGCCGCGGGTTGCACGGAGATGTCCTGATCGGATTGCGCCATCGAGATATATAAGGCACCTCCATCTCCGAGCAGAGACGGAAAAAATACTTCGGTTTGGAATTCTGACCATTCCTCAGCAGATTCTGCGACGCGATCGTTATAGAGCGTAATGTTTTGGAGCCGATTTAGCTGTTCATCTACATCCCACATCTGCACCGAAAACGGCTGAGGTGACCGGTACTCAAAGCGCAGCGAGTATACCTCAGTTGCTGCGACGGGGAATGGAATGACGACACCGGACCGCGAACTCTGTAGAGATAAAAGCGTCGTGCCATCGTGTTCTTGCAGATTTAAGTCGCCCTGCTTGCGCCATTCGGACGCTCCCGGCAGAGGGATAACTGCGCTCGAACTTTGATTTTCATCGCGTACCAGCGCTTCGCCGAAAGTCTGTTTTACGAAAGACTGGCGTTTTTCACGTTCGGCTTTTCCGGAGACATAATAAAGATTGACATCCGGAATCTCGTGCGGCGCTGGCTTTATCGGCTTTCCATCACGTCGTATTAATCGAGTCCATCCATTCCGACAGCCCGAGTCGGTAAGGAGTCCCACTGTGAGGTCGGCGCTATTCCGAAATCCGGCAGCCGGAAAGTATTCCCGCAAAGCTCCGCCGCGACAGTTGACTTGATCGAAACTCCAAAAGCTTGCTGGTGGTTCCAGTGGCTCCAGGCGGTTACTTACCTGATAGAACAAGTCGTACATATCCACTTGGTGGAATCGAATCTGCTTTCGTATGACCTGAGGAGTCACTACACGGTACTCCACCTGTGCAAACACTGTGGCATTCAGATTCGTGAGCTTGCACTCGCCTTCGAGAAGCAGATGATCGTCCGCGCCTGTGCACGAAGAAGCGCGCCAGTTTTCCACCCTCTGCTCGAGGCTGCGATCGCTGTTTTGAAAGACGGCAGAAAATTCGCCCTCGCCGCTTTGCGCGCACGGTTTGCCGTCGAAGAGAATCACCGCTCGATAACCTTGTCGGGCATCTCCAGAGGCTTGCAGGCTGACCTTTTTACCTAGCTTGGCTGCGGCTGTTCCAGCTGATCCGTACCGGCCAAGCACTGTTCCAGCGAGGCCGGTCGCGGCTGAATTGGCGATGAATTGACGGCGGGAGATCCGCATAGTTGACGTGATATGAGCTTCTGTTGGAGTTGCCTAAAAACACCGGCACTTGTTGCTTGCTGGGTGCCGCGTCGAAAAAACTTGAAGGATTCGGCTATTCAACCACTGGTGCGGATGCTACCCCCACATATTTATCAGCGCCACCATAATAGAAGAGCCACCGATTGCCATCACGGACCGATCCCTCAACGAAGACGACGTTTGGCACTTGTCCTTTCTTTTCCCAGGTTTCCACCGGCTCAAAAATTGGTTGCTGAGCGCGAGCCAGGACTTTAGTCGGATCATTTTTATCAAACAGGACCCATCCGGTTCGATAAACGTTGTTATCATCCGCGCCGTTGTAGATCAGAAAAATGCCGTCTTGAGTGATCACCGGCGCCGGGCCAGGTTCTACCACCTGCGAATCAAATGATTTCGGACGACTAGAGAGTACTGGATGATCAATCGCGTCCGTCCAATGAACTAAGTCGGAGGAATACGCAATTCCCATCTGGGTCAGCTGATGGGCGCCATCGCCGAGGTAGTACATCCAATATTTACCGTTTATTTTTTCCGGAACGATAGCTCCAGACTTGGTCCACCCAACATTCCACTTCCCTTTGTACGCGGGGAGAATAATGCCAACCCGTTTCCAATGGATCAGATCAGTGGACGTCGCCATACACAACTGTGCATCGCCGTGAATGGCGCCGGATGCATGCATCCCACTGCCACCCTGATTGTTGTAACCCGTATAAGTGAGGTAGAACGTATCTCCAATTTTTACGAGTCTGGGATCTTCGACACCGCCGCCGGTTTCATAAGGCGCCTCGCCGACCATCGCCGGCTCTGGTCGTCGGGCGAAATGAATGCCGTCTTCACTGGTTGCATAACCCAGCGACGATTTGCCCTGATGGTCCTGAGCGCGATACAGCATCACGAACTTACCGTCATTTTTTACGACCGTAGGATTGAAGGTCCCTGCAGATTCGAAACCATCGCCTTGGGGAGAAATGATGGGAGTCTTGGAAGCTCGCGTCCAGGTACCGAAGGGCACGCGGATTTGGGTGGTCGTTGCGGTCGCGATTACCGCAACCAGCACGAAGCAGAAGATACGGCCCCGTGCCCCGGTCAAAAGATTTGGCATGAAATTTATTCCTTCCTTCTGCGTACATGTTTTTGAATTTCGATTTCTGGACGCACCGCTTCTTTGAAGATCACTGCATGTCAACATCCGCGACTATGCGCAGGATTGCTCGCCCAGGCACGTTCAATGTCTCTGGTATGGGCTTGCCGTTCTCGCTCCAACGAACCTTTGCGCCTTCTGCAAATGGAACTTTAATCACTGCGGAGCGGCTCTCTGCCGTTGGGTTATAAAGCACAAAATTGAGCTGGCGCGCGGGAAACTGTTTCGCATCATAGGTGTCGAGCAGATCGAGATTGACCATCATCAACTCGCGGTCACTAACCCGACCGAGGGCTTCGAACATCAGATACATCCAAATGCACTCACCGGCGCCGTAGATTTCCTTTCCAACATTTCCTGTCTGTCCGCCCAATTCCAATGTTCCGAGGTTTTCGAAGGGAATAAATCCCATACGTACGTCGCGGCGGTCGCCTGAACATTTCTCGAAGAAACTGAAATTATTGCGTCGCTGCTGGTCCATAAAGCGCAGCAGGCCTTCGCTCACCATCCCTCTTTTCATGATTCCGGTCCAGGGCAGAATGGCCTCAACGTTTTCTTTGAATGCGGGATAAAGGATCGAAGCTGCGGCCTGCACCATGCCGCGAATGTCGTGAGTGCGTTGACTCGGATCGGAGTACCAGTAAAACATTCGCAACTGCTCGTACAGCAGATAATTCGCCTGCTCGTGCAACCCGAGTTCGGCAGCGGCCAGAGCGCCGTAAGCAAGCTCCTGCGGCTCATGAAACAGCCGATCCGCGGGTACGGTACACATTGCCTGTACCGCCTGTCTCGCCTCGTCACGATAGCGCTCTTCTTTCGTCAAACTGCTGGCTATCAATGCCGCCCATGCGTAAAGGCCGCTGACTGCATAGTTCGTGCCGGCGCCTTGGGCTTTTAAGTCCGATACCTTGTAATAAATCGGAAAAAGGTAGTCATACTCGTGCGCCATTCTTTCTGCAGTTCCGAACGCGTCGAGGAAATGATCTTTGACTTCCTGCGATCCCGCCAGGCTTCCGATCATCGGGTACTTAATCAAACCGTTTTCGAAGGGATACCAAGAATCAGCGCGTTCGTCGCGGGGGCGTACAAAGTCGTTGCTGATGGCGTGTGTGTCCGCGTGGTAAAAACCCGGCAAGTCATCTACTAGCTGTTCGCATTCGGCCTCAAACGCGGATGAGGGGTGCAGGCGAAGGTATAGCAGGGAGGGCCACAAAACATCTGTTGCTGTCATCAACTCGAAATTGTTGGCTGGTTGTTTCCAGAGCCTGGAACTGTCCTTGACATATGCGGAAAGGCCAATGTGCCCATCAGCTTCAACCTGGGTTTCGGCTTTATTTTGCAAGTCGGAGACTGTCCCGCCCGCAAAATCCTTCCAACTACTGGCACATGGCGGCCAGGTCAACCTTTCTTCGAATAGGGGAAGTAATGCCTCCATCCAGCGAGTGACTGCTTGTTGCTCGGTCAACAAAGTGCTGAGCGGAGTCTGTCGCAACCAATAGGTGACTTTAATTTCCCCGGCGGGAAGCACATTTCCCGTCGCCTGGTCCGCGATGAGGCCGACACCGAGACGTTGAGTTCCATCGCGTTCAATTCGCGAAATGCTCGAGCAGCGATACACCAGGAAACGGGGAATGTTTTCTATTCCCATCCACCCCATATCGCTAATATCGAAATACATCATGGTCTCAACACCGACGTTTTGATCGAGCAGGTAAAGCGCCGGCATATCATTTCCCCATGCGCCCAGCGAGTTTCGCGTCGGCTGCTGGAGCAGCACGCGCCTCCAGCTTCCTGACTGCCCCTCCATCAGGGTTGAGTTGGAATTCAGCCAAAGAATGATCTGAGGCTCAACCTGGCTCCCTTGTCGAAGCCTGATCGAGCGTGGCAAATTCAGTGCGGTGCGGAAGCGAAACCACGCGAGTTCTTTCTCTTGGCTGTGAGCTGAGATCTCGGCGTTCCAGTTGTATGAGAACGGTTTCCCGTCAAGATCTTCAGCTGATGCTGAGCCTTCGCACAGCAGCGCGGAATCTTTTTTTGAAAGCCGCGAGGCTTTCAAGGGAAATGAAGGACCGGTGATTAGGGGAAGCGCTGGCAACGTGGCCGGGCGCCATTCGTTATTCACTCGTAGAAAGTTCTGGAAGCCGAAGGTCGCCCCGTCGGTTGACGCTCGCAGTTGCTGATCACCATTTTCAAGACTCGTAAATGATGATGGTTCGGCGACCTTCGGTAACAAGCCAAGAGCCCTGTAACTCCTGCCGTAGAGTGGGGAAGCGCTCGCGGCCGCAGCCAGACAGCTCTTCATAAAGCCACGTCGATTGAAAATTTTCATGTGGCTATTAGACGAGTCCGATCTGATCGATTCCTGCCGGGCAGATGCCCGGCAGGAATCGTCAGCATTAATATTCGATTTTCAGCCCAAATTGAATGGTTCGAGGTCCAGTGGTACTCGTCACTGCACCGAATCCACACGCCAGAGGGCCAGGACAGTTTTTCGGGTCAGAACCAGCAGCCTGAAATGGAGTATTCAGGGTGGTTGCGAATCCGCCAGTCCCACCCGGTTGCTGAAAAATATGTCGGTTGAAAATATTAAAGAATTCAGCTCGGAAATCGATGCTGGCCTTCTCTCCGAATAATCGAGTCCTCTTGCCTATGGTGAAATCCTCGTTTCGTCCGCCCCAGGCACGTGCGCCATCCAGCGAGCGGCGCTCGTTTCCAAAGGCGAGCGGGCCCGAGCCAGCTGTATTCACCAAGCTGAAGGCAGCAGGATTGAAGAATGGAGTAGTTGCGAAGTTGAAGTGTGCCTTGTTGGTTTGTGGAACGCCTGGTATCACATTTACGCGAGCGTTGGTGCCGTAATTTTGGCATCCGGCGAATAAGACATCTCCAGCAGTCCCACTGCAACCCTGGTAGACCTCTGTTGGCAGGCCTGATTGGTAACGGCCAACACCAGAAAAGTACCAGCCGCCAACCACTCGATCTACAACGCCGCCCTTGTTGAGCACGGCTTTTCCACGTCCGACGGGCAGCTCATAAAAGAAACTTGCTACCAGACTTTGAGGAGTGTCGAGTTCGCTCACAGATTTTTCTGCTGCGCGATTGTATGAATTTTGGCCAGCAAAGCTGTTGGTACCGATGAACCCGGAGACGCCCGGGCCTGCCGAGTCGGCATCGGTAATGTTCTTTGAAACCGTGTAGGAAACAAGAAAACTAAGGCCCTCCGCCATGCGCTTATTCACTTGCAACTGCATGGCATGATAAGTCGAGCTTCCACTGCGATCAGGGGTAAAGGAATTGTCTTCCAGGTTGAAATTGCCGTACTGCGGAAACGGACGTAGCGCCTGATTAATGTTCCCATTGAAGCCGGCATAGGGCACAGTAACGCCTGCCGCTACAGCATTGGGGCAAGTCCCACCTGTTAGACAGCTAACATTCATGAGTAATTCGGGACCGAGCGACAGAAATTTCGGGTTCACCTGATTGGGCAGCCAGTTCAGCGCTGGGAGGTGACTTCCCTTCGATCCTACGTAGGCGACACTGACGGAAAGGTTTTTGAGGATCTGTCGTTGTACGTCAAGGTTCCAGGATTGAATATCGGCGGGGCGGCCGCTGTTAGCTGGAACGATAATCACTCCATTGCTGCCATTCTGCCCTTCAGGTGTAAATGGCCCCAGATTAGGAAAGAGGTGCGGTATCGGATTATCGAGCTGAAGCGGACCACCATTGGTGGGAGTAATAGTTTGCCGATTGAAGAATCCCAGGCTGTCCTGGTCAGCAAACGATCCTTCTTTCAGCGGCTCATAGAAGATGCCGTAGCCGCCGCGAAGCACCGTTTTATCATTGATGCTATAAGCGAAACCTACGCGGGGGCCGAGGGCCTTGGTGTATATGTCCTGCGGACGCTTTCGACCGTTGCGACCCGTCCCGGTCCCAAAGTAGGTGTACGCTCCGAGAATGCCTCCCGCGCCCGGGTTGGGCAGGTTAGGGTCAACCACAGAGAATCGATCCTGCGCTTCTGTGGCTGGTATATCAACGTCGTACCGAAGCCCATAATTTACATTCAGTCGATTCGTTACGCGGTATGTATCCTGGCCAAAGAAATAGAAATCCTTGTAGCGAACCCCACTAAATCCGCCGTAGTTCAGGGTCGATGTGTCGGAGAGGCCAAAAAGCGAACTGGCGACTGGATCTCCTCCGGTGCCCCCATTACTGGTCTGAGCGGAGCTGAAGTCGAATTCGCCCGACGCCTGCGTCAATCGCCTGACGTTGAACTGCAGCAGTCGCGTACCACCGCCAAACTTAAAAGCGTGCTTGCCCTTCACCCAACTGACAGAATCATTGATCTGAAAGACGTTGTCAGCAAATTCGGAATCACCGCAATTGTTTACCTGGTACGGAGACCCGTTCCATTTCAGACAGGGGAACGTGTTATTTCGAACGCCGACGAGGCCAATTTTGTCAGGGTACCCCTGACCCACACTGTCTGATATCTCTCCCCTCCAGCGTCGGCTAAATCCGAAAAGGAACTGATTCACTACCGTCGGGCTGACGATGTAATTGTGGCCGAGCCGCGCATACCGGGTGTTCTGCGGGGTATGCGATCCAAAAATTGGACCTAAACTGGAAGTGCCGCCGGTATTTGTATTGTCGTAATCAAAGCCGAAGGAAATTCTTTGTTTGTCGGAAATGACTTGGTCGATTTTCAGATCCCAGAGGTTTGCCCTGGTTTGCGAAAGCGAGCGGTCAACCGTGTTGTTGGTTAGGTTGGAGAACGTCGGAGTTGGAATCAAACCGAAGACATTCTTCATGACCGTACTTTCAGCGTAGTTTGGATCGTTTGAGAGCAAATTTCCCGGAATTGCATTGTGCGTTACAGGGTCATAGAGCTGGTGGCCCAGGTTATTGCAGATTCCGGCTGTAAACCCTTCTGTGCAATCAGCCGAAAAGTCGCCACTCCGGAAGGCGGCAGGCGGCAGGCTATCGATGTTAGTGCCACCTGTCTGGAATCGGAAGCCCTCGTAATCGAAGAAAAAGAATGTTTTGTTTCGGCCATCATAAAGATGGGGCAGAACCACCGGTCCGCCAATCGTGAATCCAAAATCGTTCTGGGTGTTGATAGGTTTCTTCAGCTGCAGAATATTATTTGTCCAGCTGTTTGCGTCCAGAACGCGGTTACGCAGGAAGTCGTAAGCCGAGCCATGAAGGGCGTTGGTTCCGGACTTCATGGTCAGATTGACGATGCCGTCTCCAGATTCGCCGAACTCTGGCGAGAAGTTGCTTTGAAGCACTTTGAATTCCTGCACAGCTTCCGTAGAGACACCCTTGTTCCATTGGGTGTTAGGAGACACCAGCGAAATAGAAACTCCATCGACTAGAATGTCGGTTCCACCCTCCTGGCCGCCGTTCACTTTGAAATCGTCGCTTGCGTTGCTACCTGGATCGTTGCCAACGTTACCCACGAAACCGGGGATGAGAGTAATGAACTGTACGGGGTTGCGAATCGTCCCGGAAACTTCAAGTGGGAGGTTCGCAACCAGGCTGCTCGGCACGCTGGCGCCAATATCTGAGGTTTCAGTTTCCAGTTGAGAAGCATCCGCCGAAACTGTAATGTTCTCTGTCGTCGCGCCTACCTGTAATTTGACGTCGAGTCCAACCGTGCTGTTGGTGCCGACGGTGATCCCCTCTTGCGCAAATTTCTTCATACCTGCGAATTCCACGGTGACCACATACCGGCCCGGCGGCAGATTCTGTAAAGAAAAAAGACCTGCGCTGCTCGTGGACGCGGCTACCGTAAGCCCAGTGTCCATGTTTCGACCCGTGACACTGGCGCCCACAACTGCGGCGCCTTGAGGATCGACGACGGTTCCTTGAATGGCTCCGTTCGTTGTCTGTCCCGCAACCGAGACCACAAGAACCATACTGAACAGGCAAGCTAGCAAAAGCAGATGTATGAAGTTTTTCATTTCGGCCTCCTGGTGCGAGAATCCCTCCGCGCTTCCATAGCCTATATACGGAAATCCATAAACCGAGGAGCGAGAACCCACGTTGGTGGACGTAATATAAAACAACTATCCCCGAACGAGAAAAGGAAGTAGCTTGTGAATTCATGGTGATTCACATGACAACTCCACGCCAAGCAGCCATTTCTCACAGGATTTTATTTGACACTGCGGTGTGGTAGGATTCGTGCACCCGTTTGTTGCTGGCGCTAGCCGCATCTCTTTCCCATGAGTACCACAGCTTCCCAGCCCGCAGAAATCGATAATTCGCTCCATGACGAGCGGTGGCAGCTCGTCCATCGGATCGTGTCGAGTCCGCCTTTTCAAAAGAGTGGCCGGTTGCGGGACCTGCTTCAGTACATTACCGAGCAAACGATCCGTGGCTATGCCCATGAATTAACTGAGCAACACATCGGTGAGGCGATTTTTCACAAACCTCACGGGTACAGTCCGCTTGAAGACAGTTCGGTCCGTGTGCACGCCCGGCAACTGCGGCTGAAGCTCCATGAGTATTTCGATGGAGTTGGCCGGGATGAAGCTCTCATCATTGAAATCCCTAAGGGGTCGTATGCTCCCACTTTCAGGGCGGCGAAAGTGGTTGAGACTGCACCAGCGGCGACCGTCATAGAGCCCGTCACGCCTCAATTCAATCGCAATATCGTGCCCTGGGTCTTGTGCGGGGTGCTGACTCTGGTTTGCGTTGGTTTATTCGTCTTTCTCCAGCTGAGTAACTTTCGGGCGACGCCTGCCCATGCTGCCTCTCCACCATGGCCATTCCCTCAGATTTTCGACACACGTCACCAAACCGTTATTGTGGTTGCAGATGGCAACTATGGCATGTTCCGTATTCTGACCGGTGAACGTGGTTCACTTGAGCAATACTCACAGCGAGACTTTGCTCAGAGAGCTCTTCTCCACTCAAAACTCGGCACCGCAGGATCTCGTTTTGGGGATTACATTTCCAATTCAACGCTCACTTCGTTTGCAGACGTCGCCAATGCCGTTTCTCTCGTCAAAATAGCCGGGCCGCTACAGAAGCAAGTTCTAGTGCGATCGGCAAGAGATTTGAGAATCCGCGACTTGGACCACGAGAATTATGTTTTCATTGGAAGCCCAGCGTCCAATCCCTGGGTGTCACTCTTCCAGGACAAGCTTAATTTCCGTGAGAGCGAGGCTGCCGTCGGCAATAGCGCGAAGGCCTTTGTGAATACAAAGCCTTTGCCGGGCGAACAGGAGCGATACGAAGGCTTGCGCTGGACGGGAACGGAAGGCGATGACTACGCCACCATTTCTCTTCTTCCTAACCTCACCAAGGATGGAAGCGTTTTAATATTGCAGGGGCTTCAACAAGAAGGAACTGAAGCCGCCGGCCGGTTTTTAGCTGAAGCTGATAACCGCCATCAATTACAGCGATTGCTCGGGATTGCCGTTTCAGACAACTGGACGGAAAATGTCTGGTTTGAAGCCCTGGTTCGGTCACGAACCGTTTCCGGGGCGCCTAATTCGACCTCATTGGTTGCTGTGCGCCGAATTCGCTGACGTGGGATAGAATTTCCTCTCGTTCCAACCTCACAGCCAGACCACATAGTAAACTGTCACAAGTTTATTCCCTTGAATAGATTTCTGAAAAACGTGTGCTCGCTGCGATATGTTTTTTGTTGGTTTCGTCCTGGCGTCGAGGCCGGGTTTCTCTGCGGCGTTCTGGTCAGCGTGATGTTGGTCTCAGCGCCTTACGTTGCAGCGCAGAGCGATGTTGATACGCTGCTCGGCCAAGCTCGCGTCGCAGAAGAAGCGGGGGATTACTCGGGCGCGGCCGGTTTTTATGAACAGGCGTTGACCGTGGCTCCGGGGAATCTCGAAGTCCTGAAACGCTTCGGAGTTTTAGAACAGACTGAACTGAAGTTTGATGATTCCATCGCGCACTTCCAGCGAGTTCTGGCGCGGGAGCCTCAGTATCCTGAAGTGAATTTTTTTGTCGGCGTATCTTACTTTGGACAAAATGATTTTTCGGATGCCATTCAGAGCTTTGAGCGGGAATTAGTCAATCCAAACCCGCATCCACGCTGCCGCTACTATCTTGCGCTGGCGCTGCAATCGTCCGGGCGTGTTGACGACGCCATTTCAGAATTGAATCAATCGCTGGCTGAAAAACCCAACGATGCCGACGCACTGTACCAGCTGGCACGGATCCACAAGAGTGCATCTTTGCAAGCTATCGACCGCCTGAGGAATCTCGACCCGGATTCTTTTCAGTTACACGCCCTGATGGGCGAGATCTACTCTGAGGAGGAACATTACGCGGAGGCCGTGAAGGAATACCGTTCTGCGCTTGAGAAACGTCCCGACGCCGCGGGGATTCATTTTTCAATCGGCGTTGCTTATTGGGCCCAGCATCAGATCGATAACGCTGAACCGGAGTTCGCGCTCGCGTTAAAAGAAAATTCCGATGATCCGATGACTAATTTGTATCTTGGGGACATTGCGGTGCGTAAGGGGCATTTTGGAGAGGCGCTCGCGTATTTACGCGTCGCGCAGAAGGGGCAGCTCGAATTGCCGCAGATCCATCTGTTACTCGGAAAGTGCTATCGAGCGCAGAACGATCTCGAAGCGGCAAAAAGTGAATTTGTTGCTGCCATCAAAGATGACCCTGCAGAGCCCTCTGCTCATTATTTACTGGCCCAGATTTATCGAGCACAGAACAATGCTGAAGCCAGTAACCGCGAGCTAGCCGAGTATGAAAATCTTTCCAGATTGGATTCCAATAAAAAACAGCCACCGCCTGATAACCCGAGTCAACTTTCAAAGTAGATTGCTCGATTGTTACGGAAGTCCGGTGGTTATTGCCGGTTCGGTCGCGGAGTTTTCCATTCCGGCAGCAAGAAATCCCCGAGCAGGTCTCTTTCTGTTGAGGGCGGCGCTTCTGTGATTTGCTCCGCGTAACGTGATGCAGTTTGCGCGTCCCCTGACCTGCGATACGCCTGACTAAGTAATCGCTGTGCCTGCATATTACCGGGGCTGAGCCGCAGCGTTTCCTGGAGTTCCGCAGTTGCGTCACTGATTCGGCCGAGTGCCAACTCAGTTTTTCCCAAACCTAAGTGGGCCTCGGGACTGTTTGGACTGAGTCGAATAGCTTCCTGAAACGCAGCTACGGCTTCTGCCGGTTTAGCGGCACGGACCAGCGCCAATCCTTGAAAATAGCTGATGAGAAAGTTTGGCCCAAGTTTCTGGCGCGCGGAAGTCAGCTCTGAAACGGCATCTTCTGCACGTCCGGTCCGCAGCAGTACCTGTGCCAACCCTACGTAACTCGTGGGAAGTGGATCACCTGCGTCCGCGAGCTGGCGAAATATATTTTCGGCCTCATGATAACGATCGACAGATAAATATGCTGCTCCCAGACGCAGGTGCAGAGCGTAGGATTTCGGATTTGCACCGAGCCCTTCCTGAGCGGCGGAAATTGCATCCGCATTGTGATTTAACTCCATCAGTTCACGCGTGAGATTCAGCCAATGCTCTTCCCTTTCAGTATCAAATTTCGCCGCCTGGCGAAAAGCATGCACCGCAACTTCTCCCTGATCGAGATGCGCGCTGGCAATTCCAACTAATGACCACGCGGATGCAGCTTCTGCTGAAGCTTCGCTGGGTAGAAGTTTCAAGAAAATATTGGCTTGCTCCGCGCTGTTCTCATAGTTTCCATTCATGAGGTATGTCAAGGCCAAATCAAATCGAGCCCAGCTGGGGCGCGCTGGATTTTCACGCTTGCTCAATTCGCGCAGAAGATTTATTGCGGTGTCATTCTCATTTACAGAGAGCAGCAACCATGCAACATCTACCACCTCCCCATCACTGAGGGGCATAGTTGAAAGCCGATTCGCGATCTTGCGGGCTTCTTCCTGCCGATGCAGAGCGCGATAACCGTTCGCCGTCTGAATCAGAAATCCCGGATCCGAGGGCCAGGACACGCCGGAGCGATCCAGTTCCTGAAAAGCGCTCTCGTATAGCTTCGCGTCGAGCTGCACTCGTCCGAGATAGTAGTGCGCAAAGTTGTCATCTGGAGCAAGATCCAAAGCTTGCTTCAGCTGCACACGGGCATCTTCCAGATTGTGTTCGGTCCACTCAAGATAGCCAAGATTTTTGTGGGGCTCCTCCAAACCGGGATCGATTCGGATTGCTTCGCGATACTCGCGTTCTGCCTCGGCATCTCGTCCTAACTGCACAAGAACGATTCCTCGAAAGTTCCGAATACGCGCGTCTGACGAGTGCTCCCGTTCTGCTGCAGTCAGAATATCGAGCGCTTGGTTGAGGTGATGGTTTTGCAGCGCAGTAAGCGCCTTTTGAAGGTTAGGGTCTTGGCCGACGCTCGACGTCGCAAAACAAAGCACGTTGGCAAAAAGCCACAGGCCCGTGAGAGCTGGCAAAACGAATGAATGAGGTCTGGAGTTTGTCCGGCGATTCCTCACAACCACAATAAATTCTCCGTCAAAGGCCGCAGCTCCTGACCCAGTTCTGCAAATCTACAATTCGAGCTCACCACGATTTCAAAAGCGGGCACTACGGATGCGGGGACGCCCCTTCAATCGCATTCAGTCGTTCAGTTTGTTTCTCAAGCTTAATGTGTGAATCGCGGTTCAGTGAACTGGAAATTGCGAATTCCCGGGTCGCATTTTCCTTCTGTCCCTGTGCCTGATAGACCCGCGCCAGTTTGTAGTGGACCGATCCATCGTGGTCTCCGGGTATTGCCGCTTTCAATTCGGTTTCCGCGTTCTTGTAGTCATGCAATTCAGCGTAGCCAGTGCCCAAATCGCGATGAATATCCGGATCTCCCGGATCGATCGCAGCTGCCTGCGTCAAGTAAGGCAACGCTCGTTCGGGTTGGTGTTCGAGGAGATAGGTATTACCGAGATCGTGAAGCGCCCCCGCGTGGCGCGGATTTATAGCCAACTCCGCCTCGAATTCTTTGCGAGCTTCAGCGGTTTTGAGATCTTTCCAAAGCAGATGACCGAGGCTGTAGTGCAGGTTCGGCACCGAAGGTTTCATCGCCACGGCTGCCCTGTACTCATCAATAGCTTTACTATCGTGTCCTTTGGCGGCCTCAAGATCACCGGTCAGCTGATGAACGCGATAAGAATTCGGGTCCGCCTGATACAGCCGCAGATAAGACGCGGTGGCCAGCTTCTCGAAGCAGCGCGCACGCAAATAAAAAGCCGGAGGAGAATGTTGGTCCGATAGACCGCTGAGGGCCTTGAGAGAACCTGCGTAACCTCCTAATTCAAAAAGTGCATGGGCAATCTGGATGCGAAACTCTGTTGTCGACTGCGAATTCAGAACTCGAAGCAGGCAACCTGAAACCGCGGAGAAATGCCCGATGTTGATCGCCTTTCGCACCTTGTCTTCAGCGCAAGTGCCCGGAGAACGAACTGCCACGTTGTTTGCGACATTAAGTGCAGGTTCGGCCTCTTTGGACGTTGCATTCCCACTCTGCACGGCAAGAAAGGCCAATGCTAAATGCGCGGCGGCACTCTCACGCGCGTGAAGTTGGGGAGCAAGGGCGGTTAACTGCTCGCGCAAAGGATCGGGAAGCTGCTCAAAATCGGTATCGCCAAACCCAGTCTCGCGTATCCCCAACACCCGCTCTGTGCGCGGCTGGTCAACGGCAGTCGCACGCGTCCAATCTTCGAGCGCTCCATCAATGTCCCGTCGGATCAGCTTCACTTCCCCACGCCGGACAATCGCCGGCAAACTATTGGGATCGACTTGCAATTCCTTATCGAATTCCTGAGCTGCCTGATCGAGTTTCCCTGTTCGCAAGAAGACCTCCCCCAGACCAAGGTGAAGCCCGGGCCGGGTCGGCGAACTCGCCAAAGCATTTTGAAAACGAATCACCGCGAACGTCCACTCGCTCGAGGACGAATAGCTTTCTGCCAGCAACTGTTCGGACCAGGACGAGCTGGGGGCAATTTTTTCCAGGGCGGCGACTTCTTTCTTGCCTAATCGTTCGTAAGCATGCCCGAGTAGATAAAGCATGTCGACGTTCTGAGGTTGTAGGCTAAGCGCGTGCTTGAGGGTCGCAACTTCAGCCTGAGAGTCTCCGGAAATTTCCTGCGCAGTGGCGAGCCATGCCCAAATATCGGGCCGCTTGGATTCCTGACGAGCCGCGGCTTTCAGATACGGTATCGCTTTCGCACCCTCGCCGGTCTTGCAATAGTCAACGCCAAGAAAGAAATTAGCGCCTGTCAACGCGGGATTGATCTTAAGCGCCGAGCGAAACTGCGCCACTGCGTCAGGGATTCGATTCTGAAGCTGGTATATTAGCCCGAGATTCATGTGAGCTTCGGCGAACTGTGGTGAGTCGTGGAGAACGGCTTGATATTCACGCTCGGCCGTGCCGTAATCACCTCGCTTCTGCGCCTGCTGAGCGGCATCGAAGTGGGATTGACCTGCTTCATTCGAGGAACTCTGTGCGATCGGGGCTCGCTCAGCTGATTGGGACCAACAGGCGGTTAGCAACACTACAACTGCAAATACGGTTCGGCGTACTCGGGATCTATCCGGTTTGTTCGAGAATGAATTCATTAAGTCGCTGCAAGGGCCATAATAACTGTTCGCCGTGCTCCGGAAAAAGCCGGCGGGCTGTTCGTGGCGATGGAATTGATCGTATCTGAATTCAAATCGTACTTTCAGTTGGACAAAGGAGCGGGCGAACGTGTTCGGCGCGATCGAGGGCGGTGGGACGAAATTCGTGTGTGCAGTCGGCACCGGGCCTGACGACCTGGTTATGACGCAGTTTTCGACGGAGTCGCCTGAACCGACGATCGCTCGCGCAGTTGCGTTCTTGAAAGAACGCGCAGGAGCGCGTTTGCAGGCGGTAGGCATCGGTTCCTTCGGCCCAGTCGACCTTTCTCCGTCCTCTCCGACATTTGGCTGTATCACTTCCACCCCGAAACCTGGCTGGCAGAATTACAATTTCGCTGGCGCAGTGCGTAAGGCGCTCGGCGTTCCCGTGGGTTTTGATACCGATGTGGACTCTTCTGCGCTGGGAGAGGCGCGTTGGGGGGCTGGCCAGTCGGTTTCAGATTTCTTGTATCTCACGGTTGGAACTGGAATCGGAGGCGGGGCAATTGTCAACGGACAAATCTTGCATGGGATGATTCATCCTGAAGTGGGGCATATTCATATTCCACATGATTTGCAGCGCGATCCCTACCCCGGTGCCTGCCCGTTTCATGGTGATTGCCTGGAGGGGCTCGCCTCTGGTCCAGCAATGGAAAAACGTTGGGGCAAGCCGGCGCACGAACTTCCGGTTGATCATCCGGCGTGGGCACTTGAAGCACACTATCTCGCGCTCGGCCTGGTGAATTTGGTTTGCACGCTTTCGCCCAAGCGCGTGGTGTTAGGTGGTGGCGTGATGCAGCAGCAGTTTCTTTTTCCTTTGATCCGCTCAGAACTCATTCGGCTACTGAACGGGTATGTTCGCTCGAAAGAGTTGATCGAAAACATCGAGCAGTATGTAGTTCCGCCAAAGCTTGGAAATCGCGCGGGAATAGCTGGAGCACTCGTCTTGGCCGAGCAGGCATTTCGTGTGCAGCAGGAACGTGGCGCTGTTGCAGGACAATCAGAACCTGTCCGGTAAGTTCCAGTTGCGCGCACGAATTGCGCCCTTCTAAATCGCCACCATCTTCTTTTGCATTTCTTCCAAGGTGAAGCCCTTGGTTTCGGGATATATAAGCAGAACCACAAAGAATTGCACAACCATCATGACCGCGAAAAACACAAACGGATAAGCGCCAGAAGAAGCCGCCATCAGCGGGAAAATTCCGGAGATGAGTGCATTCATAAACCAGTGGGAGAAGCTCCCCAAGCTCTGACCCTTTGCCCTGACAGTGTTCGGGAATACCTCACTGAGATACACCCAGATGACTGCGCCTTGAGAGAACGCAAAGAATGCAATGTAACCGACCAGCAGCCATACCAGCAGGTTCTCATGATGCCCGGTGAAGAAAATCACCGACACACCAGCCAGACACAACGCGGTCCCCACCGAACCGACTAAGAGCAGAGTCTTGCGGCCGATCTTATCGATTACGGACATCGCAATCATGGTGAAGATCAAGTTCGTGGCCCCGATCGCCACCGCTTGAAGATTGCCTGAAACCTTGCTGAAACCAGCATGAGCGAAAATATCGTTTAAGTAATAAAGGATGGCATTGATGCCGGAGAGCTGGTTAAACATTCCGATGGTTACCGCTAGGAAGATCGGAAATAGGTAACGGCGGGAGAACAATTTCTCAGCTGCCACGCTGCGCTCAACCTGGATAGATTCGACGATATCCTGCAGATCGTGCTCAAAATTTTCGTCTCCGGTCAGTTGCAGAACGGTCCTGGCTTCGGCGGTCCGGCCCTTCTTGACCAGCCATCGCGGGCTTCGGGGAATTGTGAACAGCATGATGAAGAAAAGAGCCGCAGGTACGGCGGTCACGCCCAACTCCCAACGCCACTCAGTTGCCCCAAAGCGCTGCAGACTGATTACGTAATTTGAGAAATACGCAAGCAGAATTCCGAAGACCACATTGAACTGAAAGAAGCCAACCAGCCGGCCGCGCAGATTTGCAGGCGCAATCTCGGCAATATACATCGGCCCTAACACGGAGGATCCTCCGATGCCGAGTCCGCCAATGAACCGAAACACCACGAGAGCAGGCCAGTTCCATGCCGCTGCGCAACCCAGAGCGGAGATTAAATACAAAATCGCCAAGCCGCGCAGAGTATCGCGCCGGCCAAACCGTTCACCCGGAAATCCGGCGAGCATTGCTCCTAAGATAGTTCCCCACAGAGCGCTCGCGACAGTGATGCCTAGCAGCGCGGGCGAAAGATGGTAAGCACCGGTGAGTGCGCTCGTTGTGCCTGAGATAACTGCGGTATCGAATCCAAATAGAAGACCTCCCAAGGCCGCCACAACCGTACTTTTAATCAGGTACGCGTTCAGTTTCATTCCAGCTCCCCGTCCTGGGTCCCAGCCTTTGGTCGCTTCCGATACACTGCCAAGTTGCGACCGACAGGAAAGTGACCGTAGACCACTTTGTCTCTGCAGCGCTATTTGTCTGAGTGCGCCTTACGTGCTGCATCAGCGGTGGCAACACATCCTACATGACGACTATTCATTTGAATAGCTGACTCCAACTCTCAGCCGTATCTGATCGCGATTTCGATCGCCTGAGCAGCGGTGCGATGCGAATGAGAATGTTGTCAAGTAGTCGAGGCGGACAGCCTTTGCGAAATGCACAGAAGCGAGACCACGATGTACGCGCAAAAGCCGACCACATAGCCAGTTTTTGCGCCTCAAAAACCACGACGCTTCGCGAAGGAGTTCTAAAGTGGTTGTCTCAGTGATTGCACCCCGTGCTGACCTGCGTCAACACACCATTCTGCGAGGCAATCTTGCAGTCATATGGACGGCCGCTCAGGTCGAAAGACGTGTAGTGCTGCGAACTCGATGCAGGGCTGACATCACTTGCCGTGGCGGAATTACTGACAGACGCAAAGTCCTCAATTTGTCCGTTCCGCAACACCAGTTTACTGGCCTGATACTTCTGTGTAGTGGCGACAGTTAAGCCGAATAACGCGCTGTCAACTGGAAACACAACGTCAACTGTGATCGGAAAACTGAAGCTCTCGGCCGTGACCAGCGTTCCCTGTTTGCTGGAAACCGTAGTCAAGGAGTTCACACTGTTGTGTACGGAGGTGTTCTGATTCAGCACGCTGAAGTTCACTGTGTCGAAATCAATCGCCTCGGTGCTCGAGAAATTCTGCTGCTGCGATACAGAGGTGGTAACTCGCCCATGAGAGGTATCGATGAATCCACTGATTGTGTATTTCCGCTTTTCGGAAACGCCGATGGTGCCGGTGACCGTCGATGAACCTTGAAGATTCTCAGTCACCGATGGAGAGGGGTTGCTCAAAGTATTCTGAGTTACCGCGCCTGAAATTTGCGAACTACTCGGATCGAGATAAAGCAGCAGCGAGGCCGCCGCGCTGAAATAGGAATCATCATTGAATACGCTCAATGCGATCGTGTGCGGGTTTCCATCATTTAGCAGGCCGGCGAAGGGCGTTAGGTTCACGCGATAAGGAACGAAATCGAGGGTTTGCACCGCGGGGATCGGCCGCCACTGATCGGGCAGGAATCCCGTATAGACCCACGGCGAAACCGGCGCGATACCTGCGGGTTGACCATCAATCGTGATTTCCGTTTCACGAAAATTGGTGTTCCCGCAGCCGAACAGATCGTTAATCGCATTGAGGTCATTCGGGAAACACGCGAACCACTGCTCATCAGTGGACTGACTTTGCGCGATGATATCGAGGTATGCCTGCTCGGTGTTCTGGGGGAGGGTGAACGTGGTTGAGAGTTGATCAGTGGGCGAGAACAGAAAAGCTGGGAAGTTCTGCCCGCCGGAGGTGGACTGCACCAGTGGAAGGACCTCATCCGCAACTCGCGGAGTCGGGCTTTTCCCAGGCGCAGGATAAAATTCGAGCTTTGCGCTGACTGTAAATACTCCAGTCAATTCAGTGTTGAACGGAGCGGGACAGTCCGTCGTACAGTTCTGCAGGATCATGAACCCTGACTGTGGCCCGCTAAACAGCGCGCTATAGTCGGTCACGTCGCGCTCGATATGCCATGAATTTGCGGCGGTACGTATGGGTTCGGGAGTTGTCCCAAAGTACAGGTTGGTGTCGCCCATATAGAGTTCGGCGGTCCGGTCAAATTGGCGACCAGCGTTTTCTCCGAAATTGACCTCAAGGACGACCTTCGCCCATGGACCCGAACATCCGGACGGCGGCGCAAATTGAAAATTTTGAGTTGTCTGAGAAAAAAATGCGAATTGGTAATTTGTAAAAAGAGGCACAGTGCAGGGTTTTGTGTGAGGGCGCTGAATAGGTGGATCGGCTGTTACCGTGGTTGAAGTGCCAATTTGCCGGTTTGTGCTCTGCGCTTGACTGACAGTTCCCGAAATGAGCAAAGCGATCGCGATAACCAGATACTTTTTAGAAGCCAGATTCGCTGAATTCACAGCCCACACTCCTTAGGCGAGGCAAAGCTCGCGCACGATTTGGCCCTAAACGCGGAATCCCTTATCGCACCGTCGGCAAGGGAGTGTCAAGGAAAAAATGACTGAATAGTAGAAAAACGATCATCCATGTGAGATTGCTAGGCGCTGAGAGTTTGAACTATCCCAGACATCTGAGTGTTTGGGCTTATTCAAACGCGGCGAACTTCTATACCGCGTTCTGCGAACGTCGCTACAGTCTTGTCGGATGCGCGAGTGTCGGTGATCAGCATGTGAATATCAGAAACGGGACACACCAGGGCCGGCGCCACCGCGCCCAACTTACTCGAGTCGGCGACAATAATTGACTTCTTCGCCTGGCGAATCATAGCGCGAAACGTCAGTGCCTCTTCGGACTCGATGACCGTCGCTCCACGAAGGACGTCGATTCCGCACACGCTGACAAAAACTTTGTCCATGTAAATATCCGCGAGGAAATTCACCGCGGCGTGCCCAACCAGAGAAAAGGACCCAGCCCACTGCACGAAGCCTCCCGTAACAAACGTCCTCAACCCTGCGCAATTGCTGAGTTCCATGGCGATGTTCACACCATTGGTTATCACCCGAATGTTGTGCCTATTGCGCAGACTACGTGCGACGTGCGTGGTGGTAGTACCGGCGGTGAATCCGACGGTTTCGTTTTCCTGGATCAGCTCGGCGGCTGCGATCCCAATGCGTCGCTTTTCGGCGGCACGATGCTGCTCCCGGTTCTGAAAAAGCGAGTCGTAACGAAACGGCTCGTATAGAAGCGGCTCAACCAGAGTCGCGCCGCCCGGCGTGCGCCGCACCAGGCCTTTCATTTCCAGTTTGGCGAGGTCGCGCCGCACACTGGCCGGCGACGTGTGAAGACTCTTTACCAGTTCTTCAAGCGAGATGCTGCCTTTGTGCCGCAATTCGCGGAGTAGGCCGTCAACCCGTTTTTCGCTGCGGAGCACCATTTTTTTCGAATCGGCGACCCTAGCCTGAGCAGGATGATAAGCAAGCTCACTTCGGCTGGGCTCGCGAATGGAAGAGTGTACAACAGGACTGCAGCTCAGCGTCTGCAATTCGAGGGAGCCGAAATCACCAATTTGACTGAAATTACCAAAATCGCTCACTTTTGCTTGACAGTTGGTATTCGTTCTGAGTACCGTCACGTATTGCGAAGCTAATCGAAAATTCGGCCCTATCGTGTCCGCATTCAGGAGGACCTTATGAGAAGAAACCTGTCCCGCTACCTGTTCGTCTGCTGTCTCACAGGCATACTCAGCCTGCCATCGGCGCTGGGGCAAACCGTCACGGGATCGATCACCGGCGTAGTTACCGATCCGAGTGGTGCCGTCGTGGTGGGAGCAACCGTCACCGCACAGAACACTGAAACTGGGGTGGCGACAACAGCCCAAACCAATGGAGCTGGCGTTTACACTATTCATTTTTTACCCATTGGCTCTTACACGCTGACGGTCGATGCGAAAGGTTTCACTAGCGAGAAGCTGGCGCCCTTCTCTCTGGAAATTAACCAAACCGCCAAGATCGACGTCGGTTTGAAAATTGGCACGTCCGAAACCGCTGTGGTAACAGCAACCGCACATCCCATCCTCGATACCACAGACGCCACCCTAAGCACCACTCTTACTCCCACTGAGATCCAAAACATTCCCTTGAACGGCCGCAACTTTTCCTCGCTGACGCTTTTCCAACCTGGCGCAGTTAATACCGATCCAACGGGGCTGACTGGCAATAATGCCATTGAGCGTGACACCTTCAACAACGGCGTGGTGGCCATCAATGGAAATCGCCAACAGGCGAATAATTACACCCTCGAAGGAGCGGACGATAATGAGCCACAGAATAATCTGATTGCTTACAACCCTGCTCCTGATGCAATAGCTGAATTACGCGTTGTGGCAGCCAATGCGAACGCGACCTATGGAAATGCCAACGGCGGCGCAGTGGTAACTATTCTGAAGTCGGGCACAAACAATTACCACGGATCGTTATACGAACTTCTTGAGAGCCAGATACTTGATGCCAACACCTGGGCGAACAACGACCGACTTCCAGTTATTCCCAAAAATTCGTATACCCAGAACATCTTCGGGGCGACCTTTGGCGGGCCAATTGTAAAAAACAAACTTTTCTTCTTCGCCGACTACGAAGGCGTGCGGCGCCACACGGGTGGGTCGACATCAGCCAGCCTTCTCACGCCGGATATGCTGAAAGGTAATTTTTCGGCCCTGACTGCGCAAGGTATACAGCTCTACGACACGCAAAACAATTTCACTCCCTATACCAATAATCAGGTTCCAGTCGTCAATCCGGTGGCGCTGTACCTTGCAGCTCATCCGGAACTTTATCCTGCGCCAAATGCGATCCCTACTGACCATCTGATTAATAATAATTTCCAGGGACCGCAATCCAGCTTCGTGTCCAACAATCAGGAAGACTTCAAAGTCGACTGGACTCCAGGAAACGCCAATAGAGTTAACGGCTTTTACTCACAAGGAACGGGCAGCGACTTTACAAGCGCGCTTATTCCGGTGTCCTTCCCTGCGCATAACACCTATCCAACCAAGATAGCCGGGGCCAGCTTTGTTCATACTTTCTCGCCAACCATAATCAACGAACTTCGTTTCGGGTTCTCACGCGTGCGTTGGAACAACGGCATCCCCAGCGATCCATCTGGTCTTTTTGGCCTGACCGGTGATCAGAAAGTTGGCATTCCCTTTGGCACTCAGAAGTTTGTAGGATTTACCGGCCAGAGTATTAACAACAATGCCAGCTACATCGGAACTAGCGCGAACCCCCAATTCTTTACCGACAATACTTTCAACTACTACGACAACCTCACCTGGCAGCACGGGCGTCATTTCTTATCTATTGGCGGTCAGGCAACACGTTATCAGCAGAATTACCTGAACGCGGGCAATGTCGGATTCCTCGGAGAATTCGATTACAGTGGCCAGTTTACGGCTCTTCCGAAGGGTAATGGCTACGGTCCAGCGGACTTCGTCTTGGGTGAAATCACCGGTGTCAAGCTTGCGTCTCCACTCGGATTGGTGGGTAACCGCCAGTGGCGTCTCGCCGGATATATCCAAGATGACTTTAAATTCACGCCGCGCCTTACTCTGAACCTCGGAATTCGTTATGAATATGATCAACCCTGGTATGAGCAGAATGACAAGACGGCCAACGTTCTGCCCAACAATACTGTGGAGTATGCGGGTCGCATTCCCTCCGGTGCCGCTCCTGGCTCGGTCCTCTGCCCGACGCGGGCCTGCTACAACGGTAACTACGATCAAATCATGCCGCGCGTTGGCTTCGCGTATCAGGCAATGGATAAGCTGGTCATACGCGGAGGTTACGGTGGCACCAGCTTTTTTGAGGGGTACTCTTTCAACCAGCGGCTAACTTCCAGTCCGCCCTTCTCACTCGCGATCAACAGCAGTGCCACCATTCCGTCCGCAGGCTCGGGAGGCTCACCGTTCTCGGTTGCGAACGCGTTCAGCCAGCCTTTGGGAATCAATAATTCGCTGTATTCAGTCTGGCCGCAGAACGTGCAACCGGCCTATATCCACCAGTTCACGCTAATGACCGAATACGCGCTCACCAACGAGCTGTCTCTGAGCGCGGGATATCACGGGCAGATCGGGCATCATCTTGCCGACTATCGAAATGGTAATCAGCTCACTGCAGCACAGGCGCCGGGCGTCGCCGCCGTTAATGGTGGTGCGGGAAATGGCTGCGACAACTCGTTATCGTACCCCGCTGCGCTTCGGCCACCATACTATGCACTGGTCGGAGAATGCGGTAGCGTACTGATCACCGAATCGCAAGCGAGGATGAGTTATAACTCCGGCCAGGTAACGTTGCGCCAGCGAACACACCATGGTTTTGAATACACGCTCAACTACACCTATGCGAAATCGTTGACCGATTCGTCTGGCAACTATTCGGTAGCTAACACCAGCTTTAACGGGCTTTCTGTGCAAAATGGTTACGACCCCAATGCCGACTACGGTCCTTCCGCCATGGACGTTCGCCACAGCTTGAACTTCGTCGGCGTATACGATATTCCCTTCGGCCGCGGTAAAGAGTACGGAAGCAACGCTAACGGAGTCGTGGATGCCGTGCTCGGAGGCTGGAAAGTTGCCACTTCGGCCATTCTCTACACTGGATTGCCCGTCACGATTTTTGGGCCAAACAACAGCAACACCAATAACGGAGGATGGGGATTCAGCCGAGCCAATCAGTATCGCCCGATGATTATTCGAGGACAATCTCTCGACGATTGGTGGGGGACCGATCCGTCTGCACAACCTTGTGTGCCGAATTTGGTCAATCCGACAGGTGCAGATAATGGAATGTGCGCTTACGGCGTGGCGAATCAGTTTGCTTTCGGCACCGCTCATAACAGCACCCAACGAGCGCCAGGTTACCGACAGGTCGATATGTCACTATTCAAAGACTTCCATACCTGGCATGAGCAGGTTGTGGGCTTCCGGGCCGACTTTTTCAATATTTTCAATATTGCCAGCTATGGAAATCCCGACAACTCAATTAGTGACAGCAGCTTTGGTCAGATCACAAGCGTGCGTTCCCCTGCACGCCAGATACAGCTCAGTTTGCATTACATTTTTTAATTGCTAGCGAAGGGCTGAGACTCGGCCCTCTGGATCGGCCGGCCATCGGCATCTGGCCGCATGTGCAGACTCAAAGCTATGGGTGAAGCAGTCATTCTGGAAATCTGTGCGGACTCGGTGGAGTCGGCAGTTGCTGCGCAATGCGGCGGTGCGCGGCGAGTGGAGTTATGCAGCAGTCTTCTTGAAGGCGGGGTTACTCCCAGCGCCGGCTTGATCTCGACGGTTCGCCGGAAGCTGGATATCGACCTTTATGTAATGATTCGCCCGCGCGGCGGTGATTTCTGTTACACGGATGAGGAGTTTGAGACCATGAAAAAAGATGTGCTCATGGCCAGGCAACTCGGGGCGAATGGAATCGTCTTCGGAATTCTTCAGGAAGATGGCGATGTCGAGATTGCAAAAACACGCTGTCTGGTTGACATAGCGCGTCCGCTGAAAACTACATTCCATCGCGCCTTCGACATGTCGCGGGAGTTAAGCAAATCGCTCGAAGACGTAATCAAGACTGGCGCAAACCGCGTGCTAACTTCCGGCGGTGAGCAAAAGGCGGAAGATGGGATTCGCACCATCGCAAAACTGGTGAAAAGCGCGGACCAGCGCATATCGTTAATGGTTGGTGGTGGCATTACTCGATCCAACGTGCGCCGCATTATTGAAGCGACTGGCGTGTGCGAAATTCACGCCAGCATGCGTGTCAATGTGGCAAGCCCGATGCGGCACCGCAACGAACGGATTTCCATGGGTCCTGCCAAAGGTCGCGAGTATCAACGCGCGCTGGTTCTTCAGGAGGAGGTGCGACGTCTGATGGAAAGTGCTAACGACGGCGCGCATCATCGTGCCAAGCCGCGCTGACTTAAGACTCATGTCGAGGTTATGTGCTGCGCTCCGGCTGATGACTGCTGTGGTCATCCTCAATCTCGCGGCGCAGGGACAGAACTTTGTCGATATCAAACCCAGTCCGCAACAGAACGAGTGGCAGGATCTCGAGTTCGGGGTCATCATCCACTTCGGAACCAACACCTTTCTTGATCGTGAATGGGGCGATGGTAAGGCTAGCCCGCAGGTTTTCGCTCCCACGCAATTCGATCCTGGTCAGTGGATGCGGGCGGTAAAAGCCGCAGGAGCGAAATACGTCGTGCTGGTCGCGAAGCACCATGACGGTTTCTGCCTGTGGCCAACTGCGCAGACCGATTACAGCGTCAAGAGCAGTCCCTGGGAGCAGGGTCACGGTGATGTAGTGCGCCAAGTTTCTGATGCAGCGCGAAGGTTTGGACTGAAGTTCGGAGTCTATCTTTCGCCCTGGGACCGGCACGAACCCAAATACCAGAATTCCGTCGCATACGACGACTATTACGTTGCGCAGTTACAGGAATTGGCCACCAACTACGGCGACCTGGTCGAGTTCTGGCTCGATGGGGCGGGAAGCGAAGGGCACATCTATAATTTTCCACGTTACATCGAGAATCTCCGCGTGTATCAGCCAAACACTCCGGTATTTGCCGATGCGGCGCTGTTTGAGTATGGCGATATTCGTTGGGCCGGTAATGAGGACGGCATGATTCCTTACGAGAACTGGAACGTTCTCGACCGCCATGGTTATTTACGTTGGCGGCCAGTGGAGGCGGACACGCCGCTGCACAAGGGACACTGGTTCTGGCATCCGAATGACGAGGCCACACTTAAATCTGTTCCCGAGCTGGTTTCAACTTACGAAAATTCGGTTGGGCGGGGCGGCCAGCTTATGCTGGGCATTGCTCCTGACAAAACAGGGCAATTACCGGACGGTGATGTTGCGCAGTTAAAACAATTCGGAGCGGCTCTGCATGAGCGCTATGCCACGAATCTCGTTGCGAAAGAACACATTCATAATGCCGCAACCGAAGCTGCCTTCGATGGTGATCCGGCGACTTTCTGGTCAGCTCTCCCGGGCTCACATCATGCGGTGCTCGAGGCGGATTTTCCCAAGCCGATTACCTTCAATCGAAGTTTGGTAATGGAATGGCTGAACGATGGGCAACGCGTCGAGCATTACCGGATTGAAGCCTGGGACGGCAACGATTGGAAAGTATTAGTCGAAGCGCACGCAATCGGACACAAACGAATTGACAGCTTTGCTCCGGTCACGGCTTCACGTGTCCGCTTGAACATTCTCGAATCATCGGCAGAAGCCCACATCAGGGAGTTCCAACTTTTTGTGGATCCGATCAAACAATGATGAACACCGACAAATTTATTCCACGTCCATCGTGCTCGCTCCGCTCAAACACCAGGCTGGCTCAAATCCTAACCGCAGTGGCGTGCATATTGATGAGTGCTTCAGCAGTATGTCAGGAAGCCAGCACTACAGCTTTTGCGGAGCCATTCAAGCCGGTGCTTGATCATTTAGCCGCACTGACTCGTGAACCTCTGCCGAATTGGCGTTTTCACGACGACGTTGCCCATCCGGAAGACCCTTCACTGGACGACGC
>DATNAF010000129.1:0-7548 GCA_035572845.1 Terriglobales bacterium | reverse complement strand
GCGCAATATCCCGAGATTTCCCTCGATTTGTCCGTTAGCGACACTCTGACCGACATCGTGGCCGAGCGCTTCGATGCCGGCATTCGCCTCGGCGAGCGGATTGAACGCGACATGATTGCGGTGCGCGTCACCGACGAACTGCCGATCGTCGTCGCCGGTTCGCCGGCTTATTTCGCGCAACGCGGCAAGCCCAAATCGCCGCAGGACCTTATTGCGCACGATTGCATCCGTATCCGATTTTCGAGCGGCACCTACTTGCCGTGGCGTTTTCGGGTCAAACGCCGCGATTTGGAAGTTCACGTCAAGGGACGATTGGTAGTTAATTCAGTGACGGTCGCATGCCGTGCCGCTGTCGAAGGCCTTGGGCTCATACAAGGGCCGCCCATCTTCATCGCAACGGATCTTGCCGAAGGCAGACTTGTGACCGTTCTCGACCAATGGGCGCCAACTCCGGCGACAGGATTTTTTCTTTATTATCCGAGCCGCCGCCAGATGCGGCCAGCGCTCAAGGCCTTGGTAGATTTTCTGCGTGATGAGCGCCCTAGCTCATCCTAGGAAGCATGATGGCATCACCCTTCAAGACTTCGTTTGAGGGCTTGTCATCTTTAAGTACTCGAGGCTGAGCGACACCGCCGACCAGGGCCGCGCAACTACTCAGCATGGGCGGCCTGATCGGCAGTAACCAGCATTCGAAGCGGCTAAGCGCTGTCGTTCTTGAGGGGCATTTTGGGAGGCAATTTCAAAACAGGCGGCAACCCGCTGCGCTACAAAAAGTAGTGGCGGAGGAAGCAGTCATCAGCGAACTGGTCTCCGCCCGGTGGTTTCCCTGTTCCACGGGAAATTTCAGGGAAATTCGCCGATTTCGGGCTTGAGATAGCCAAGGCCGCCTCGGCTTTCGGACGAAAATTCAATCGCTTACTGATAGAATTCCCTAGTCGCCTAAACAGGGAAAGTCTGCGGGCGATCAGGGAACCCGGGGCGGGTAACAGCGAACCTTATCCCAATAACGGGGCTCGCTGTTTGGCGCCATACCACTTGCGCCCGCAGGTTCAAATCCTGGGCTAGATTTGTTCAAGAACGTACCAGGTGGGAACTGAGACGATCAGTCTGAAGAATGGTTGCGGGGGCTCGCAACCATCTTGATTTGCAGCTTCGGCTTTTGATGAGGGCTGCCTTACTCTCGGATTCCTAATCTGAGGGTCGCAGATTCAAATCCTGCCGGGGTCACCAATCCATTGAAGCACTTGAGGCCCGTGACGCTACCGGAACTAGGTGTCTAGTGCCACTCTAGTGCCACTTAGGAAGCAAATTCGGCATCTCGCGGGGGGAGCGCTAAACGAATTAAGCTTTATCTGGCCCAGGCCTTAGAAGGCGTTTTCCTGTCTTCGCAAGTTTCTTGGAGGTCTCTACGCTGGCGACCTTTCTTGGGTTGCCCTCGAATGCGCCTTCGCAGTCATCACAGCCGAGCATCCCGCTGCTTGCATCGACGTAGTCGGCCTTATGAGCATTGATCTTGTCTTGCCATGACCCAGTTCTGCCATGAAAAATGCTCCGAGAAAGCGTTAGGGCCCTTTTAAAGCTCAACGGGATCTCTCCGCCCCATCCTCAAGCTCCGCCCGTCCAGGGAAAAGTGGTCAAAATTGCTCACATTAAAGAATTTATTATGGGCCCCTCACTTTTCGCCCTCCTACGCCTTGCTCGGCTCGCTTCTGGACGCGAGTAACTCAAAGGCGAGGTGATTAATGAAACTTCATCCGGTTCCTTTAGTTGAATGAGATCCCTTGAGTGAAGGAACATCGACATGGACAAGGATCGGATAAAGGGCTCAGCCCAGCAAACCAAAGGTAAAGTGAAAGAGGTTGCGGGCAAGCTGACGGGCGATGCCAAGCTAGAGAGCGAGGGCAAAGCGGATAAGGCAGCTGGCAAAGTTCGCAACGTTGTTGGTGGCATCAAGGATACGCTTCGCGGCAAGTAACTAGCGGGACAATTTGGGAGCCCTGCGGTCGTCCTGCAAATTCCAGCGGTCTGGCTCAGGTCGTCAAACTTTTTACCGCTGGAAAGCATGACACGAAGGAATGTTTCCTGTGACCGCGCCGAATGTTGATAGCGCCGAGGGTAACGATATCATCTACCCGTCCGCTATTCCTTTTGCCCTGATGCACCTCGCTTGCATCGGCGCAATTTGGACTGGGGTCACCTGGCAGGCTTTGGCGATTTGCCTTGGCCTCTATTGGCTCCGAATTTTCGCCATCGGAGCGGGTTATCACCGCTACTTCTCGCATCGGGCCTATTCCACTAGTAGAGTCTTACAATTCGTACTCGCCTTCGCGGCGCAGACGAGCGCACAAAAAAGTGTTCTCTGGTGGGCCGCGATGCACCGGCATCACCATCTGCATTCCGACACTGAGCACGACACGCATTCCCCACGGCACAAAGGCTTCCTTTACAGCCATATCGGATGGATCTTTGCCCGCAGAAACGATAGCGCTGATTTGGCGAAAGTGGCGGATCTCGTGCGCTATCCGGAATTGAGATTTCTACACAAGTTCGAACTGGGGCCAGCGTTGGCTCTGGCTGTCCTCTGTTTTATTGCTGCCGGATGGTCTGGTCTGGTGGTCGGCTTCTTCTGGAGTACCGTATTGGTTTATCACGCTACGTTCTGCATCAACTCGCTTGCGCATGTGAGTGGGAGCACGCGCTATGTCACCGGCGACGATTCTCGCAACAACTGGCTGCTCGCACTCTTCACCATGGGTGAAGGCTGGCACAACAATCACCATGCTTTTCAAAGTAGCGTCAGACAGGGGTTTCGTTGGTGGGAGATAGATACTACCTATTACATCTTGAGGGCGCTTTCCTGGCTTGGCCTCGTATGGAATCTCAAGACGCCGCCAGGGCACGTGCTTCGTAACGAGCATCGGCTTGGCGTGCGAATTATTCACCGCGCTGCCGAGCAGCTAGCGGCCCGTTTTAATCCTGAGCGTGTTGCCTTCAGCATCGCCTCCGCCTTGCAAGGCCCCGAATTGTCCTCCTTACAAGATGTGCTCAGGCGGGCGCATGATCGCGCTACCGAAGTGCTGGTCACGATGCATCTGCCGCACCTGCCGAGCCGCGACCAATTTTTGCGTGAAGCGCGGACCATGTTTTCGCGAACAGTGTCCCTCGAGGATATTGTGGACCGCGCCTACCAGCTTCTTCTCGTCTCGGTCAGCAGCCGCCTTGCCACGAGTAGCGAGGGCGAAAGTAATGTTGATAATTGATCTATGGATGCGCCAACGCCGGGATGCGCTCAACTTTCCGCGGCCGTGGATGCAGCACGTGGCGACAAGGACCGGCTCCCACCGATCTTCTGTTCAATCTTGCACAGCGCGAAGGGTTATCCGCCGTTCTCGGGCGCGCCCGTTCTGATTGCCGGGTCATCGTGCAAAATTACATTCAAGAGCGAGTTATGGACCTGCAGGTGTCCGTTGTAATCGATGAAACCCAGCTTACGGAATTTGTTCATGAAGAAGTTCACACGCGAGCGGGTGGTGCCGATCATCTCGGCAAGAGTGGTTTGGCTGATTTTTGCTAAAACCGGCTCTGGCCTTCCCTCTTTCCCGAAATTTGCCATTAGCAGAAGCAGCCTCGCCAACCGCTTCTCGCTGGAATTGAACAGCTGATCGACCAGATCCGCCTCAACCCGCACATTTCGAGCCACCAGATATGAAATGAAGAATTCGGAAAATTTCGGCTGATCATGGAGCACCTGGACCATAGCAGCCTTCTCCAGCCGCAAGATTTCGCATGCGGTGATCGCCGTGACTGTTGCAAGGCGCCGCCTGTGGCCGTTCAGGCAGCCTTCGCCAAAAAAGTCCCCCTTCGAATGGATTGCCACCACGGCTTCCTTGCCCTGCTCGGAAACCACGGTGACCTTGCATTCACCCTTCCGGATGTAAAAAACCGCGTTCGCCGGATCACCCTGAGCAAACACGGCTTCGTCCTTGCGATATTTCGAAATCGTCCTTCCCCCATCCATGCCGGAGAGAAAGGTTTCAAGGTCGAAAGGTTTGTCTTTTGACGTTATGCCCAACTTCCATCCCCTCGCGATTATGGTCCGACATCGAAGGCGTGTCGGTAATGTAGATTACAGGCAGCGCCACTTTTTTTGGAGAGTTACGGGTAAGTTTTCGGAAGATGAAAGGCAATCCGCTTACGGACCAGTTGGTAGCATTCGCAAGACGCTTGCAGGAGAGCTTTTCGATTGAGCACCACGATCTGTCGTTGACCGGGGGCAACCAGGCCGGCCTTTTCGAATTCTCGCAAGGCGTTTGTAATTGTCGGTCGGTACACTCCCAACATCTCGGCAAGCAGGGTCTGCGTGATCTGCAGGATGTTGCCGTCGGTCCGGTCATCCATCATGAGCAGCCACCGCGCCAGCCGCAGTTTCACGCTATGTGCGCCGTTGCATGCCCCCGACACCAGCACTTGCTCCATGAAGGCTTGCACATAGGCGTGCATCAAATTGCGGAAGGCCGGCATCGCTTTCATTGCTTTTTGGAACGCACTGCGCGACATCCTCACTGCGCTTCCTGGAATTTGCACAAGAAACCGTACTGAGGACTCGTTGTCGCCAAAGATGGCTTGGAACCCCGTGCAGCCCTGGCCCGAAACTCGTCACGACGCTTCCTCAAATCGGCAATCAGCTGAAGGGCCTTCACTTTGAAGTCAACCTGCACTTGGCTTGACTTGGCCTCAAGCGACGCCAACGTGGCATCCATCTCGTCAATCCGCTCCTTTGCTTTCGATTTCTCGAAAGTCCGAGGCGCCGGCACTTCCAATGAAAAGAGCTGGAACTTAATTAGCTCTACCGCAGCAGTAAGGGACGACGACCGGTATGAAAAGCCTCCTCTTTAGTCCGCCATGTGGAGGCTGCTGGCGGGCCTGGCATCACGGCCTATGAGCATGTTTTAGATCAGTGCACATTCTGGTCCAGGAGAGGCGCGACGTGAATCCAGGGGTGAGGCACGAAGCGCCAAGCTGCCGCTTGGCGCTTCTCACCCGCGGTTACGCTGCCCTTGTTTTTTCCGCCTCCATGCGAGCGACGATGGCATCGATCACAGCCGACTTTGCCTGTTCGACCGCGGCCATGGCGAATCAATCGCGAAGGATGCCTCCCAGTCCATGCGCTCGGCGTGGTTTTCTGCTCGCCTTACGCCCTGGTCATGCTTGAATTGAGTGACCTTCGCGTTCCAGGCTTCTAACTCGGCGGCGGCTTTCGCCTTAAGCGTATTCCAGTTTGCGACGACTGTATCGCTGGCACCTTTGATGTCCCGGTCGATCTTTTGGATCGCGGCGGTGGCATCGGCATGTGCCTGCTCTCTGCGTGCTAATAGCTTGTCATGCGCTTCCTTCTGGGCGGCAGCCACAGCGTCCTCAGCCTTTTTAGCGCGAGCGGACAAGTCGGCGAGTTGTGTAGAAAGTGGTTTCATCATGATCAACACTCCTGTTCAGGGCTGTTCGGCAAACCAATACCACCCCACTCGAATGGAAAATTGGAAATGCTCGGCGAGCTCTGTCTTATAGGCGCATTGGTAGTTGGGTCTTTGATTTTGCCGCTACAGGCTGACGCCGGTCGCGACGTTCCCAGGACCAACGCCGGTGGTAAGTACGTTCATTACGGCCGCACAAATGCTGGTGGCAAATACGTCTATCGGGGTATCGGCACGAAGTTTCACACTAATCCCGGTGGCAAGTACGTTTATCCCGGTTACTCAGCATGGAGGCCGGGGCGGTAGTCCTGGTGCCTTCCTTGCGCCTCCTGGTGAAGATGTAGGGGACGCGGAGCACTCAACTTCCACGCAGGCCGAGTGCAAGCGCGATCCAGGCGATGCCGTAAACAATTAAATTGATGCCGATGAAAAGGCCGATCACCCAAAGTCCGGTGGCGGGCCATCCGGCGATAAGCAGCAGGCCCAGAAGAAAGGTGATTAGTCCATCCGCTGCCTGCCAGCCCCACCCGGGGTATGCGACGATCATGGAGCCAATAAGTTGAAATAAGCCGCCGATCAGAAAGAACATGGCCATGAACATGGTGATGACCTCGGCGCTGACGGCGGGTCTCACGATTATTAGCAGGCCGGCAACCCCGAATAGAATCGCAGCAAGCAAATGCAGGAAGAAACCTGCCCAGTTCCCGACCATGACGGCCTGCGCGATTTCAATGCCGGATGCAAGAAGGAGGAGCCATCCGAAAAATACCATTGAGACAATCGTAGCAGTGACGGAACGCATGACCGCGGCGATGCCGAGCACAAGCAATCCGATGCCGAACGCTAGGAACCAACCCCAGTGCTGGATAATCTCGGGCGAAGCTCGGACTTCAAAACCTTGGATGGCAGCTGTGGTCATGTTTGATTTCCTTACGCACTTGCAAAGCTATTCGTCTATCTTTGAATGCTAAGAGCGCGCCCGCTTTTTAAGCGCGAAGGGTCAGGCTGAAGGATATTCACCGATACTGCCCAACTGCTTGGCGGTTAAAAAACCGATTGGACGCACCCGACTCAACCTTTCAGTGAGAGTTTGGCCACGGATATTGGACGGCATTCGCGGAAGCTTCTCATTCCCGTATGAGGCGGACGACCGCGCTCCTATCTCTTTCGCTGCTCCTATTTGGGCAAGCATCCGAAACCAACTGGCCTTTTTGACAAAGGCCGCACGCGATTGCCTCGGCAAGCCTTCATCCGCGACCGCGCGCTCATAAGCGGCCGCAATCTGAGCGTACTGCGCTGACGTGAGAGCCATCGCCATTTCAAATCACTTGATAGACGGGGTCGGCAACGGCTGTTCGACGACTGCCTGGGTGTGGTGGAAGCAACCTCCAAGGGGAAGCAAGACTGATAACGCAATCGAGACGACAACAATGCGCATTTTTACCCCTTCCCGCGCGCCATATGGGCGCGCACTCAAACACGATGAGCTTCAGTTCTTAGATCAGGGAGGGGGTCTCGAATAGCCTTTGCTTAAAACTTGGTTAAAAGGCAGACAGTCCGAGCTTTCAACAACAACAAGATGTACCTCGCCTCGTGCCGTCAGTATCGGTGATGCGCCGCCGGGCCAGCACAGCTTCGCCCCAATGCAGACGGAGTCTGCAAACCAAATTGCAAACCAACTGAGCAACACGACCCAGTACTGGCCATCACAAGATGGGATGGTCGGAGCGAAAATGCCGCCCCAAACAACATGCTCAGCTACTGCGCGGCACAGATCAGCATGAGAGTCATAGAACTCCAAAACCGTTGTGCGGGTAACCGTACGCGGGTTCGAATCCCACCCTCTCCGCCAATTATTGCATTTTGTCGTTTAAATTCCAACAACTTAGGTTGCGGCCGCCGGACGTACATACCATTTGACCAACCAGTGAAGCGGTCATTGTCAAAGAGTGACGTTAGGCGGCTTAACTTCACTTCGGACTGCGCTTTTCTAAAAAAGGTGGCTCGACCTACCCGTTCTTATTCCGCAGCCGTCTTTCTGCGATGACCATCAAGCATCAACACGGACGGTTTATTG
>DATNAF010000128.1:0-3850 GCA_035572845.1 Terriglobales bacterium | reverse complement strand
AGATACTCGCCTTCCACGCGGAACTTCCTGCCGTCAATGCCGACGCCTTCGCTGAACCATTTTCCTCCGGGCCGGACGTCGCCCTGAGCGTCGGTCAAACGATAGAGACTTTTCTGTCCCCACCATTTTGCGGTTTGGGTAGGATCGGTGATGGCTGCGAAGACGCGGGCTGGCGGGGCAGCAATGAAAATTTCTGCGGTGACGACATCGTTGTCGGGAGTGACGCTCGTGGTGGCCATTTATTTCCTCGTTTCAAAAGTTTCGCCAGTTTCCACAAAAGATTTCAGCCAGCCAAGCGATGCGCACCAGCCGGCATAGTGACTCTGGGCTTGATCAAGGTGACCTGCGAACCCTGAGTGACGAACTCGCACCATCGTTCCGGTGCCGACTTTATGCGATCCAGTGGCGTGCAATCCGTGAACTTCGTGAGGCTCGAGCTCCCAGCGAACCACGGTCGTGAACGGGCCGACGAAATCGGCGATGCGAGTGTGGACCAGCAAGCGCGGCGGATCAACCTCAAGGTATTCGCCTTCGAGATGAAAATGCTGGCCATCGCCACGAACACCTTCGTTCGACCATTTTCCGCCCACGCGAAGGTCCGAGTGGGTTTCTACTACCCGGAACGGAGTGACCTCGTGTGGCCCTGGCGTGGAAGGCGCCTTGATTCCCCACCATTGCGCGCGTTGTTTAGGGTCGGCGATGGCTTCGAAGACGCGGCTTGGCGGAGCTGCGATGAAGATCTCCGCCAGGACTGCGTCGTTGTCGGTAGTGAGGGTTGCGGTTGCCATAGTTAACTCCTGAGATCGTTGGTCTCGCCTTTTTCGGTGAAGGCTTGCAGCCAGGTGAAGACGAGTGTCCAGCCGAAGCTGTGACCCTTGACCTGATCGACGTTGCCGGCAAATCCGCTGTGCGTGAGTTTCACCATCGTGCCGTTGGCTTGGGAATCGAGCTGCCATAGAACTTTGGTGAGAGCTTGCATCCAATTTGATTCCCAAGTGTAGGCGAGGCGGCTCGGCGGATCGATTTCAATAAATTCGCCGTGGGCCTCGATATCACCCATTTTCTGCGAAGTGCCGGTCGTGGACCATTTTCCTCCGGGGCGTACGTCCATGTTGAAATGATTGAAATAATAATGATCTTTGCGGCCCCACCATTTTGCGGCTTGAGCAGGATCGGTAAGCGCCTGGAAAATGCGTTCGCGGGGCGCAGCGATGAAGAGTTCTAAAGTCAGGGCATCGTTATCGGGAGTGATTTGCGATGTAGGAGTTATGTTGGTTGTCGCCATATTAGTTTGACCTTTCAATCTAGGGACAGCCCCTTCGACTCCGCTCAGGGCAGGCTAAGGGCGGCTGTCCCCACGAAAATCTCTGTCGCTATTTCTGCTTTGGTTTCCACAGGCCGAGGTGCGCGCCGGTGGGGTCAGCGATGATGCTGAGCCAGCCGAAGTCGCCGACTGCAGTGACATCTTTCATCACTTGAGCGCCTAGCGATTTGGCTTTCTTGGTTGCGGATTCAATGTCATCGACCAAGACATATGAAAGCCAGAATGATGGTGCGCCGGGAATGGGGTTCTTCATCATGCCGCCGCCAGTTCCCTCCCCGACGCCGATCATGGTGTAATCGCCGGGAATGTCTTCGAGCTTCCAGTTAAAAAGTTTGCCGTAAAAATCTTTGGCTTTCTTTAGGTCAGTAGTGTTGAGTTCAACGTGACAGAATGGGTTCGGCACAATAGGCTCCTTAAGAATTGAAAGTATTTCTTCAAATGTTGCGTCGTGGTGAGTCGCCAGCATAAGTCTATTTACCTCGGGATGCCTGGAACGCTGAACGTTCCAGGCATCACTCTAGCTTTTTCTCTGCAAATCGAAGCGCTGAGTCATCTCTTTGCCTGGCATCGCAAAGTGCCATTCCTCGGTGTGATGATTTGCGTCGATGAAATTGAAGGTCACGCTCTGCATATGTGGGGCATCGGCGCTGGCCAGGTTTGTGGCATCGACGAAGGTGAAGGTGATGCTCTTGCCATCCGGCGAAAGCGTGGCTTGCATGCGCGGCTGATTTCCTGCGGAGCAATAGTGGGTGAGCAAGAGGCGATTGCCGTCCATGTTGATCATGGAAATCATGTCTTCGGCTTTGCCGTGCATGTTGGTTTTAATTTCGCTGACCACGGCAGAGCCGCCGGCGGTGAGTCGATTGGAAACTTCAACGGCGGCACCCTGGCTGTCCTTCCCTTCCCAGTTGCCGTCAAGAGACTTCATGGTGTCGAAGGATTTCTGTCCGTTGGATTGGGCGAAGGCGGCCATGGCTGCGAGCAGCGTGAATGTGGTTACGGCTAGAGTTGCGCGTTTCATGGGTCTTTTCTCCTTGAGTGAGTTTTGGGTGTTGGATTTTGAGTTGCGTTCATTTCTTTTTCGTACTCGGATTCAACAAATGACTTCAGGCTTTCGAGGTTCGCCGTCCAGAAGCGGCGATACTCGTCGAGCCACTGATCGACTGTTTTCAGCGGCTCAGGATTGAGCTGATAAAAACGGTGACGGCCTTCCCGGTGCTCATCGACCAGATGAGCGCGGCGCAAAATTTTAAGGTGCTTGGAGATGGCCGGACGAGAAATGGGAAAGGCGCGGGCAATCTCGCCGGCTGGACGCGTCCCTGCCCGCAGCAGGTCGAGCACGGCGCGGCGGGTGGGGTCGGCCAGGGCGTTAAAGGCGCTGTCCCGAGAATATGTAACCGTACGGTGACGCATAATGTGTAACCATACAGTTACATGAATGGGATGTCAAGAGGGTGGAGAAATATATTTTGGCCCAACGAAAGACTCATCGCTGACGGGAATCGCCTAGAGAAACTTTGGGGTTTTTCGAACGGCCAACGTGCTGAAGAAAAATTGGCGGCGTCCGATTTGAATACTGCTACCCAAGTTTGGCACTGCTACAGCCTTTTGAGATTTCCACATGCCTGTCAACCGTTTACACTCTCGTAAAGCGATGGCGACAACGATTTCTACCGGCTTAAACGCGACAATCAATCGGTTAGCGGTTGAGGACAGGGCAATTCATGATTGGTATCGGTTTGTGCTTGGCTATCCCGCTCATTTGGTGAGCCTGTATTTGGAGCGCTTCGCAGCAGATCCAAGCAAACACGTTATATTTGATCCCTTCTGCGGTACCGGAACCACTCCAATAGAGGCAAAGAAACAGGGTTTTGAAACGGTCTCATTTGATGCGAATCCGATGGCGGTATTCGCTACCAATGTTAAGACAAATTGGTCAGTAGATACGACTGCTCTCGAATTGCAGAATAAAAGGATTCTCGCCCGGTACCGCACAAAACTCGACAGGAATGGCCTTAATTTACCGCGTGCACGAGTTCGGGGCGAAAAAGGCTGTGTGAAGGAATTGCTTTCCCCTGAAATGGCTCGAGTGATGCCTACTGGCTTTATCAGCCCCCAGCCGTACGCCAAAGTAATGCTACTTAAGCAGTTGATCGATGAAGTACAAAATACCGAAATAAGAGATTTGTATCGATTAGCTCTCGCCGCAATTCTCGTCGAGGCGGTAGGCAATATCGGTTTCGGGCCGGAAGTTTACATGACGAAACCGAAGCCCGACGCCCCGGTTGACGCCTTGTTCTCCAGAAAAATCCATGACATGTTGGAGGATCTGCGGTTCTGTCAGGAAAGCGGTCTTGAGCGAATAACATCTTTTGTAGCGCCGGATGCACTGCAAACATCATCAAGAAAATAAAAGCTGCGAAGTTCAGCAAGTTTCAGATTTGGAGCCATCGGGGTGAAGTGTTCGGGCGCGGTCCTGATGGTATGGGGTTGTTAGGGTCGGAAAGGAATTCCGCTATCTCTCGC
>DATNAF010000127.1:0-3454 GCA_035572845.1 Terriglobales bacterium | reverse complement strand
GGGGGATGCAGTGGACTCGTGCATGCCTTTATTTGAAGCGATGGGACAGAAAACTTTTCGTTTTGGGGAGAAGGCTTCGAGTGCGAACCTGGTGAAGATCAGCGGGAATTTCATGATCGCTTCGACGATTGAGACCTTGAGCGAGGCAATGGCGCTGGTAGCGAAGGGCGGATTGGAACAGCATCAATTTTTGGATTTTCTGACTTCGACGCTTTTTGCTGCGCCAATTTATAAAACCTACGGAACGTTGATCGCGGACAAGAAATTTAAGCCGGCGGGATTTGCGGCTCCGCTGGGATTCAAAGACACGCGATTGGCGCTGGCGGCGGGAGAATCGCTGCGGGTGCCTTTGCCACTGGCTAATCTGGTGCGGGACCGATTCCTGACTCTGCTGGCGCGCGGGGATGAAACCATTGACTGGTCTGCGATCTCGATGCTGGCGGCCGAGGATGCGGGATTGGGATAGAGAGGGGAGCAGGTTTCCAATTTCAAGGTTTCAAGGTTTCGAGGGTTTCAAGGTTTCGAAGTTTTCACAGTTCCTGAAGACTTGCGAACTACTTCCCTGCACTAAACCATTAGTTGCCGAGTATATACTTCGTGAGCGATGACACTGAGTGTTGCTCTCGTACTGGTTCCGGCGCTCTGCCTGGTTGGATTTGTTCTGATGCGGCGGCGGCGTGAGCGAGACGATCTCGAGCGCCACAGCCTCACTGCGGAAGCATTGCATGTGTTGCTGGAAGCGAGGCAGGAGTTGCTGATTTTTGATGTCCGGCAGCCTCTTGATTTGCTGGCTTACCCGGAAATCATTCCTTCAGCACAAAGAATTCCCCCCGACGATGTGCTGGAAAATCCGTCGTTAATTCCAAAAGACAAAGGCGCGGTGGTTTATTGCACGTGCCCTGACGATAAGACCAGTCGAGAAGTATTGCGGCGGGCTTTGGCGTTGGGTAATTTCCGCGTGAAGTTTCTAAAAGGTGGATTGGAAGCGTGGAAGAAGAATGGCTATCCGGTGGAAGCTTATAAAGAATCATTCCATCTTTATGCATCCAGCTCGCGAAGATGATCTTTCGACTGCAGAAAGACCTTTAACCACAGAGGACGCGGAGATCACAGAGGAAGCCACACAGAGGAAATCGCCTGGACCGAGATTTTAAATTTTCAGCACGGTTACCGGAGTGCTACCAGAACCAGAGCGGTCATATCTATCTGGTAACCCGGGCGTGGTATACTGTTTTCAGACGCTATTGCCACGGTTTGCTCGTGACGCGGTGGTCCTGAGTTGGACCAGTCTCATCTCCGCATTTCCTGCCCGCCGTATTAGTTGGCGCCAATCTAAAAATCAAATGTGAGTGGCTGGCAGACTCCGGGCGTGTGTCCGAGTGTGTAACGCACCAATCGTGCAGACCGACCGCTCCAGAAAGAAACAAAATCGAATGACGACATTTACCGAACTGCCCTTATCTTCTGCGCTGCAGAAGAAACTGGCGGCAGCTCAATTTATTAACCTCACACCTATCCAGGAAGGCGCACTGCCTCCCGCTCTCGAAGGCCGAGATGTAATCGGCACAGCCCAGACGGGCACCGGCAAGACTCTGGCATTTCTGATTCCATTAATCGAAATGCTGGGGCGCGAACCTGCGCATAAGACGACCGCGCTGGTACTTCTGCCGACCCGCGAGCTTGCGATGCAAGTACACGAAGTGTACGAGCGGCTGCGCACGAAGACAATGCACAAAGCTGCGCTGATCATCGGCGGAGTTTCAGAGCAGACGCAAATTCGGAGCCTGCGTGCAGGAGCGGGCCTGGTAATCGCTACACCCGGACGATTGCAGGACCTGGTCACGCGCAAATTTGCTGACCTGCAGCACGTAAAAATTCTGGTGCTCGACGAAGCTGACCGCATGTTGGATATGGGGTTTCTGCCGGCAATTCGGCGCATTGTTTCCATACTTCCGCAGCGCCGGCAGACATTGTGTTTCTCAGCCACGCTGGAGGCATCTGTTGCGGGGCTGGTTTACGACTACATGCGCGATCCGGTGCGAGTAGCGCTGGGATCGGTGCTGAAACCAGCTGAGAGCGTACAGCTCAACGCGTACGAAGTCCGGCCCGGACAGAAAATGGATCTCCTGCGGCAACTGCTTTATGCGGAAAAGGGACAGACCCTTATCTTCAGCCGCACCAAACGGGGCACGGAACGCATTGCCAAAGAACTGGTGCGGGACGGCTTCAATGCGGCCATGATTCATGGCGACCGTTCACAATCGCAACGCAATGCGGCGCTGAGCGGATTCCAGGAAGGACGTTATCAGGTGCTGGTCGCGACCGATATCGCGTCACGGGGATTGCACGTGGACGATGTGGCCCACGTCATTAACTACGATGTGCCGAAGATGGCTGAGGATTTCATCCATCGGGTGGGGCGCACCGGACGTGCGGGATTTGAGGGGCGCGCAACTACTCTGGTTGCCGGGGCTGAAGTTCTGGAACTGCGGACGATTGAGCGTGCGCTTAAGTTAAAAATTGAACGCAAGCAGATTGACGCAACCACGGAACAGCCGAGGCGTTTTGTTGAGAACACGCTGGCGTCGCGGACTTTGACCGCGTTACCGGGCGAAGTATTCGTCTAAAACGAAAGTCGCCGAAGCCTGAAGGCTTCGGCGACTGAATCTACACAGCGCAGATGTTATTGAATACATCATTCTGAATCGTCAGCGCTGCTTTCCTCAGAATCCTCGAAACCAACATTGAACAAAGCGGCCTGCGCGGCGGCGTGTTCGCGCAATTCGGCCATTTCATCCACGTTGCTGTCGACGGGCTTTTCCTGTTTTCGCTGACTGCGGCGTTCGGCTTTCTCGCGCGCTTTTTGTTGACGTGTTTGTTCCTTCTGACGCTTGTTGAAAGTTGATCGGCCTCGTGGCATACCTCTTCCCCCAATATTTAATGTCGATCGCAGTCCGGTGATTTTGCGGCCGGACCGCGCAAACTATCAGTGCACTGGTAACAGTTTACCAGCGTGGCTCACGCGGTTGCCGGGCATGGCCGCGATAATCGTCACGATTGCCGCCTCCCCCGCCACCCCCGCGACCTCCGAATCGCTGACCGGACTTCGGACGGTCCGTCTTCGGCTTGGCTTCGTTGATTGTCAGTGTACGCCCGCCCAATTCCGTGCCGTTCAAGGCGGCAATGGCTTTGTCGGCTTCCGCGGGATTGGTCATTTCTACGAAGGCGAAGCCTCGTGAACGGCCGGTTTCGCGGTCGGTGACCAGGCTGACTTTTTCGACTGCGCCATGGGCTTCGAAAACCTGGCGAAGTTCTGCTTCAGTTGTGCTATGGGGAAGATTCCCTACGTACAGGTTCTTCATTGCATTTCCTCTCTTAGTAGATCATCTAAGCTTGGCGGTTCGCCGGCGGAGCGTTTGTCGTGGCGCAGTTCGAGATCACGCGGAGGTGTAGG
>DATNAF010000126.1:0-4176 GCA_035572845.1 Terriglobales bacterium | reverse complement strand
GGCTTCCCGTTCCGGTTAATTCGAGTCATCATCAGTCAGCGGATAGGGCTGGTGACGGTCTAAAGATTGTCGCGCGCTGTCCAGAGGACGGGATCGTTGAAGCGATTGAGGGAACCCAGGCGGACCATTTCGTATTGGCCGTGCAATGGCATCCTGAACGATCGTTCGATGGTGACGAGAATTCGAAGGCGATTTTCCGGGCGCTGGTCGAAGCTGCAAGGGAGAAACATCAAGAGTTGGCGGGAGAATTCGAGGGGCAATCAAACGCAGGCGAAGACCCCATTCGGCTCCGCTCAGGGCAGGTCCGCGCCACACGATCAAATCGTTAGCACGACTTTTCCACAATTCTTTCGTTCCAACAATAGCCGGTAAGCATCTGCTGCCTTTTCCATCGGCAAGACGGCTTCAATCACCGGACGAAGATGGCCCTGTCCCGCCCATGCGGAAAGCTGTTGCCATGCTTCTCGCATGAGTTCGGGTTTCTGTGAAAGGTATGTCAGCCAGAGCCCGTGGACGCTGGCGCCTTTGGCATAAAGCACTCCGGGATCCAGTTGGGCGCGCTGCCCTGTAGCCGTGCCGTACACGATCACGCGGCCGAAATCCCGCAGACAGCGCGCGCTTTTCAAGACGTGCTCGCCACCAAGCATTTCGAAGACTACATCGACGCCTTCGGCCTTGGTCAGTTCTTTTATCGCTTCTTCGTAGTCCTGCTTCTTGTAGTTAATTCCGTGCTGCAGGCCGAGTTCTTTTACACGGGCTAGTTTCTCATCTGACGAAGACGTGCCATACATTTCAACGCCTAGCAGCTTGCCGATCTGCACTGCCGCAGTCCCGACACCACCGGCCACAGCATGAATGAGCACTCGCGAGCCTTTGGGATAGTCGATCAATCCGGCCTTCCAATATGCGAAATATGCGGTGAAGAAATTAACCGGGAAAGCTGCGCCTTCGGGGGCGCTCCATCCCATGGGCACCGGCCAGAGCAGAGCGGCGCGGGCGGCGACCCGTTCGCCGAACGCTCCCCATTGCGTGTAGCCCATTACGCGTTCGCCGTTACTGGCACGGGTTCCACCGAACTCGCGTCCGGCGACCAATGGAGGTTTCGGGGTGCCGGGATATCCGCCGCTAGCGGCCATAGTATCAGCGAAGTTAATGCCGCCAGCTTCCACCCGGACCAGTTCTTCGCCTGCGCCTGGCGTAGGCTCGGGAACATCGCGGACCTGCAGGACTTCCGGTCCGCCCTGACGGGTGATGACGACCGCTTTCATAGCTAAAGTGTAGCAATCCGGCAGATCGGCGGGGTAGGTCGAGCGTACCGTAAAGCATATTTTTTCTATGCGGCGAGGTATATACTTTCGGCGTTAAATGTTTGCCCGAGAATTGGGCAGTGGGGCCTACTTTCATTTTCATAAGGGCCCCGGATAGAAACGCCGGCTGTTCGGAAGCGTTTACCTTGCCGGCGCGGGGCGACTGGGTGGGCTGCGGCCGACTCCGGGGAGGATTGCTGTGGACCTGATTCTGGTACGTTTCATTTTTATTGTTTTTGTTTCTTTTACCTGTTTCCTCATCCACCCGTTTGGACTCAGTCCCAGGCTGGACGCCATCATTGGCGCTCTGATCGGCGCTGCCATTGTCATATTCGAATGGCGGTTGCTGCGCGTGAGCCTGAAGCGCCTCATTGGCGCGGCGATTGGGAGCATTCTTGGAATTTTCGGCGCGTACCTATTTGCGCTGGTGATTCGCAATAGCCTGGCGGAAAGTTCGCTGCGCAGTTTTCTGCAGATCATGGTCATGCTGTTGATGGCATATGTGGGCCTGATCGTAGGGGCTAACAAAGGCGACCTGTTGAACCTGGCCGCGTTGGGCGGAGTTTTCGGCGGCGAGAAACAGCTCAAGAAGAGCTACAAGATCCTCGACACCAGTGTGATCATTGACGGGCGCATTGCCGATATTGCGGAGACCGGCTTTCTTGATGGAACGGTGGTCACGCCGCAGTTTGTCTTACGCGAACTGCAGTTGGTCGCGGATTCCGGCGACTCGCTTAAGCGCAATCGCGGACGGCGTGGACTGGATATTCTGCAGCGCCTGCAGAAAGTTCCATCGCTGCAAATTCAGATCGTGGAAGACGATTTTCCCGGCGTGCGCGAAGTCGATTTGAAATTGATTGAATTGGCCAAGGTCTACGAAGGCAAAATCATCACCAACGATTTCAATTTGAATAAGGTTGCGCAGTTGCAGGGAGTCGAAGTACTCAACATCAATGAATTGGCGAATGCGCTCAAACCGATTGTTCTTCCCGGCGAGACCATGCGGGTGTTCATCCTGAAGGAAGGGAAGGAATACAACCAGGGCGTTGCGTATCTGGACGACGGAACCATGGTGGTCGTAGATAACGCGCGTAAGGCGATTGGCAAGACGATCGATGTCTCGGTGACTTCGGTTTTGCAGACTACGGCGGGCAAGATGATTTTTGGGAAATGGGACGAGCGTTCCGCGCCTAGATCTGATTCAAGAAATGCGATGAGCGCCGCGAATTCGGTCGCGGATTCAAAGAAGGTGGTAATTGCCGAGCAGCCCAGTGAGTGAGGGATTAAAGTTGCGGTCCGGCGGAAGTTACTGAAATAGTGTCGCCCTGCAGCGTGCCGCTGACGGTGGCGCGCGTTCCTAAAAGTTTATTCAGCGAGTCTTCGTTACCGCTCAACTTGTAACGGTGGTGCCCATTCACCAAAACATAAGTTGCTCCGTTGCGAATGCAGGCACGAGCGCAGTCCTCGGGCGTCAGGCTGGAATACCGTTGGTGCCGCGCTCCACAGTAAGAATCAGTGATCAAACCGCTAAAACTGGACAGATCTGAGTGCTGCGGACCAGCAGGCGCCTGGTCCTGCTGATCAGAATGCTGCGGAGTCGCGTTGCTCTGCAATGCAGCTGGATTCTGTGGCACAGCAGCATCTTCCTGCAGTTGTTCTGCGCTGGCGCTCTGATGACTCGCAAGCGCAACCGACCCGCCGGCGACAATAATGGCAAAAACCAGAGCGGCGCCAACGGTCGTCATCACACAGTAGCTGATCAGCGAGATAATGGATCGGTGCTTCACACGCCTCCAAGCCTTGGCTTAACTAAGATCAGTTTCAGCATATTTTGGTTGCCAGATGTGCTACTCCGGTTGCATGTGAGCATTTGAACTGAAGTTGCGCCAACTCGTATACTGTTCGCCCGCATGAAGATAGTCGCAATCATTCCGGCTGCCGGCTTGGGCACGCGGATGGCGCCGCCGCAATCGGGAAAAGCCGGTAAACCTCCAGCCAGCAAGCAGTTTGTCGATCTGCAGGGCACGCCGGTGTTAATTCACACGCTGCGGAAATTTGCCGCCAACCCGGAAGTGACTGAAATATTTGTGGCACTTCGCAAAACTGAAATTGATTCTTTTCGGCAGCGTTTGGAGCGTGAAGCACCTGAGATTCTGCGCAAGAGAACTGTATTACTAGAGGGCGGAGAGCACCGCCAACAGTCGGTGTCGAACGCTCTCGCGGCAGTTGCAGCATCAGGTGATGATGTTGTGCTGGTGCACGATGCAGTGCGGCCGTTTATCACGGACGAAATTATTCATGATGTAATCTCTGCAGCTGCGAAGTACGGCGCAGCGATAGCCGGAGTGCCTGCGGTTGATACCGTTAAACAGGTGGAACGCACAGCTGAAGGTGCGACTATTAAGGCCACCATCCCTCGTGAAAAAGTTGTGATGGCGCAAACTCCGCAAGGTTTTCGTTACGACGTTCTGAAAAAAGCTTTCGACGAAGCCGCTGCCGATGGAATGATGGGAACCGATGAAGCTTCACTGGTGGAGCGATCGGGGCACGCGGTTGCGGTGGTGATGGGTTCGCCGCGGAATATCAAGATCACTACGCCGGCAGATTTGGAGTTAGCTGAGTTCTTCCTGAAACGGTAAAGCTGGCTACGGATTTACACGGATTAACACGGATAAACCGAACGAGTACCCTTTCAATGATGTCATTGTCATTCACGGCCGGTGTTTCAGCATGAGAATCGGTTACGGCTGGGACTCGCACGAATTCAAACGTGGTATTCCGCTCAAAATCGGCGGGATAAAAATTGCGCATGACAAAGGATTGGGCGGCCACTCGGATGGCGATGTTTTGTTGCATGCGATAACCGATG
>DATNAF010000125.1:0-31580 GCA_035572845.1 Terriglobales bacterium | reverse complement strand
TCTGAAATTTCGGAACAGATCATTGAGCGTTATACCCATGCCGAAATTGATTCGGTTTACCTGGTTTACAACGAATTCAAATCCGTGATCGCGCAGCGGCTGGTGGTGGAGCAGATACTACCGATCGAGCATATTGGCACTCCTGAAATTGCCCAGGCCAGCGGCATGGACCTTAAAGAGAAAAAACGAGTTATAGACGCGGCCAAGGGCACCGGGGTCTCACTGCGCGCGCCAGATACGAAGGAAGTGGACGCGGCAGCCGCCCGATTTGCTACCGCCCCGGTTGATTACATTTATGAGCAGCCGCCACGGCAGTTGTTCCACTCGTTGCTGCCCAAATACGTTGGTATACAGATTTTTCACGCTTTGCTGGAATCGATTGCTGCCGAACACGCTGCGAGGATGACGGCGATGGAATCCGCAACCAGCAACGCCGGCGAGATGATTGATTCGCTGACGCTCTCAATGAACCGAGTGCGGCAAGCGAAAATTACGAGAGAGATTATCGAAATCGTAAGCGGAGCAGCAGCATTGCAGTGAGCGGCGAGCTGTGAGCACCGAGCAAGCGATGATCGCTCATCCCTCGCAGCTCACAAGCTAAAAGCTAAGAGCTGATTTCTTATGGAAAACATTGGACACGTAATTCAAATCACCGGTCCCGCCGTGGACGTGCAATTCACCGAGGCGGCCATGCCGCCCATATATCAGGCGCTACGCGTGGTCAGCGAAGGCTTCACCGTGCCTTCTGCCGTTAACGTCATTCTCGAAGTGCAGCAGCACCTTGGTGAAGGGCGGGTGAGGACCATCGCAATGGAAGCGACCGAGGGTATGGTGCGAGGGATGAAGGCCATCGACCTTGGCGGGCCCATTTCTGTGCCAGTCGGTCACGGAACGCTGGGCCGCGTGATGAACGTAATTGGCGAGCCAGTCGATAACCTTGGCCCAGTCGCAGCCAAACAGCGCATGCCTATTCACCGTTTGGCGCCATCCTTCGAGGAACAGGCCACCACGGCAGAAATGTTTGAAACCGGAGTGAAAGTGATCGATCTCATCCAGCCATTTCTAAAAGGCGGCAAGATCGGTCTGTTCGGCGGCGCTGGTGTCGGCAAGACCGTCGTGATCATGGAGCTGATCAACAACGTCGCCAAGCAGCACGGTGGATACTCAGTGTTTGCCGGCGTCGGCGAGCGTACTCGTGAAGGCAACGACCTTTGGCTAGAAATGAGCGAGTCGGGCGTGATCAAGCCAGGCGATCCCGAGCATTCGAAAGCGGCGTTGATCTATGGCCAGATGACTGAACCGCCCGGCGCGCGTCTTCGGGTCGCGCTTACTGCGCTTACGGTGGCTGAGTACTTCCGCGATGTCGAAGGCGCTGACACGCTGCTCTTCATCGACAATATCTTCCGCTTCACGCAGGCCGGTTCGGAAGTTTCCGCGCTGCTCGGACGCATGCCCAGCGCCGTTGGGTATCAGCCGAACCTCGCGACAGAAATGGGTGAGTTGCAGGAACGCATTACCTCCACCAAGAAAGGTTCGGTCACATCGGTGCAGGCAATTTACGTTCCTGCCGACGATCTTACAGATCCTGCGCCAGCAACCACGTTTGCTCACCTCGATGCCACCACGGTGCTTTCCCGTTCATTAACTGAAATCGGTATCTATCCCGCGGTTGATCCGTTGGCTTCGACTTCGCGCATTCTTGATCCGCGCATTGTCGGCCAGGAGCATTACGATGTTGCTCAGTCAGTAAAGAAGACGCTGCAGACTTACAAAGATTTGCAGGACATCATTGCAATTCTCGGCATGGACGAGCTGAGCGAAGATCAGAAGCTCACGGTAACGCGAGCGCGAAAAATTCAGCGCTTCCTGTCGCAACCATTCCACGTAGCCGAACAGTTCACCGGAGCGCCCGGACGTTACGTGAAAATTGCTGACACGGTGAAGGGCTTCAAGGATATCGTCGCCGGCAAGTACGATGATATCCCCGAGCAGGCGTTCTACATGAAGGGCACGATTGATGAAGTTGTGCAGGCGGCAGAGAAAATGAAGACAGCAGCGTAAACAAGCATTTAGCTCTTAGCATTTAGCTCTTAGCCAAACCCATCTGGCTGGAGCAAGTGGTTAGCCAAGAGCTAAATGCTAAGTGCCGATTATGCCCGATACTTTCCAACTCGAGATCGTCACCCCTGAGAAGCTGGTGGTCAAGGACAACGCCGAAGAGGCGCAAATTCCAGCGACCACCGGGTACATTGGCGTGCTGCCCGGCCATGCTCCGCTGATCACTGAACTGGGCGCGGGCGAAATCAGCTATCGTTCAGGTGGCCAGGTGCACCGTTTTGCGACCGCGTGGGGATTCGCCGAAGTGTTGCCGGATAAGGTCACGGTGTTGGCCGAAACAGTTGAGCGCGCGGACGAGATTGATGTGGCCAGAGCCAAGCAGGATTTGACTCAGGCTGAAGATGCGCTGAAGCAGGCGCAGTCCGAGGAAGAGGTCACCAAGGACCTCGGAAAAGTCAGACGCGCCGAGGCCCGTATTGAAGTTGCCGAATCGAAACCCAGTTAACGGCGGTTCTCCCAAAGCTTCTGAAAATAGTTTAGGATTCGTAATCCACGTACATCGCAAAAATATAGCTTCTTAATCTGGAGGACTGGAATTGAGGCTAAACTCGATCCCTCGCCGGTGGGCGATTCTCTGGTTCCTGTTTTCTTGTTCTCACCTTTGGGGCTTGGCAGCTCCTGCCCTCAACTCAGCTCCGACCGCCGATGTTCAGGCGCAGCGAATTTCAAAGCTCGAGCAGCAAACTGCGGACGCCCGAAGTTCGGCTGACAACTCGTGGATGCTGACCAGCTCCGCCCTGGTTCTCATGATGACCGGGCCTGGCCTGGCCCTCTTTTACGGGGGCTTGGTCCGCAAGAAGAACGTTCTCTCGACAATGTTGCAAAGTTTCACCATGATGGCGGTGATCTCGGTTTTGTGGGCGCTCGTGGGCTACAGCCTGGCGTTTGGATCGGGAAACAGTTTCATCGGCGGATTCCATAACTCATTTTTGCGCGGCGTCGGCCTGCAGCCGCAGCCCGACTACTCAGCCACCATTCCCCAGCAAACTTACATGATTTATCAGTTGATGTTTGCGATCATCACGCCCGCGTTAATTACCGGCGCGTTTGCCGAGCGCATGAAGTTCAGCGCCATGCTTCTGTTTATGATTTTGTGGTCATTTCTGGTTTATGACCCGATGGCGCACATGGTTTGGGGTAAAGGTGGCCTGCTGAACGCCGCACTGGGCGGGCGTTTCCCGACACTGGACTTCGCCGGTGGAACAGTTGTTCACGTCACCTCTGGTGTTTCAGCCCTGGTGTGCGCTCTCTATCTGGGACGGCGGCTTGGATATCCGCGGGAAGCTATGCCTCCGCATAGCGTGGTGCTGAGCTTCATCGGAGCCTGCATGCTGTGGGTAGGATGGTTTGGCTTTAACGCCGGCAGTGCTTTAGCCGCAGGCGGTCTTGCGACCAGCGCCTTTGTGGCGACTCATTTTGCGGCTGCGGCCGCGGTCATCGGCTGGTGTCTGGCTGAATGGTGGCGCAATGGCAAGGTCAGCGCCTTAGGGGCAATTTCCGGTGCGGTTGCTGGTTTGGTGGCGATCACTCCGGCCGCAGGCTTCGTCGGTCCAATGCCGGCTTTGCTCATCGGCCTGCTTGCGGGCGCGTTTTGCTATTACATGGTTGCGGCGGTGAAAGCCCGCTTCGGCTACGACGACTCGCTTGATGCGTTCGGTGTTCATGGCGCGGGCGGCACACTTGGCGCAATCCTCACCGGCATTTTCGCATCGAGTGCGGTAAATCCAATTTTTAGGGACGCCCACGGCAATGTATTACCTTCCGGAATGATCGACGGAAATTTCCATCAAATACTTAATCAGCTGGTGGGCATCGCTATTGCATGGACGCTTGCGATTGTCGGCACGCTGATCATTTTGAAAATCGTCGATGTGACCGTTGGACTGCGGGTCAGCGAGGAGCATGAGGTTATGGGTCTCGATCTCTCGCAACATGGCGAAGAAGGCTACTATTGGGACGTTTCAGCCTAGCTTCTACTGCACGCAAATCAGTGATCGGGGATTCGGAAGATGACTAAGATTGAAGCCATTATTCAACCTTCTAAACTGGACGCGGTTAAAAATGCACTGCACGAGATCGGCATTGAAGGCATGACCGTGATTGAAGTTCGAGGACACGGGCGGCAAAAAGGACACACCGAGGTCTATCGCGGCCGCGAATACACGGTTGATTTGATTCCCAAGATAAAGCTCGAGATGGTAATTGCTGATGCGTTAGTCGAAAAGGTGGAGCATGCAATCGTGGTCGCGGCCCAGACGGGCAAGATCGGCGACGGCAAAATTTTTCGCTCCCGTATCGACGACGCAATCCGGATCCGCAATGAGGAACGTGGTGAGAATGCGCTGTGACGCAGCCATTGGCAATTAGCACTTAGCATTTGGCACTTAGCATTCAGCACTCAGCCCTCAGCCCAAAACAGAACCTTCAGCGTGGTGACAAATGCGAAATGGGTTTTTCGTTCCGGCAACGCAGCCATTGGCACTTGGCATCTAGCACTTGGCCTTTTAGGCACTACACTGAAGTTTTCTGTTTGGGCTGAATGCTGAATGCTAAGCACCAACTGCCTTTTCCAATAACCATTCCTGATTCCCTCCATAAATAGTTTCAATTTCCACAGCTCTGGCATCAGATTTAGAGTGAAGATGCCGCCGGCTTCTGGGCCGGGTGCGCTAACCATTTCAGATGAGCACAGCAGCCATGTTGCGCACCGAACTTCGCGATCTCTATCTCGCCGAAACTACGCGCATTCAGCAGGATTTTGCCAATACCGGAGACGGTTCTGCTGCGATCGCCGCCAGAACATCGCTGGTTGAGCAGGTGCTTCTTCGTCTCTGGGGCGAGGTGATCTGCCCGGGCGGCAGTGATCCGAAGAATTTTGTGCTGGTTGCCCTCGGCGGTTTCGGGCGAAGAGCGCTGTTTCCCCACTCTGACGTGGACATTCTCTTCCTGCATGCGGATCGCAGCACTGAATACGCGTTGCGCGATCCCATCCGAAATTTCAGCCAGGAACTCTGGGATCTGCGAATGAAGCTGGGCCCGACCACGCGCACGCTGGCGGAGTGCGATAACTTTGATCCGCAGAACGTGGAGTTCACAATCTCGCTTCTTGACTGCCGATATCTGGTGGGAGATCGTGATCTATTCGAGCGCCTGCGTGAGAAAATTCTGCCTAAGTTGTTTGTGCGGGAAGGGAATTACATCATCCAGCAACTTGCCGAGGTAACGCGCTCCCGGCATGCGAAATACGGCAATACTGTCTTTCATCTCGAGCCGAATATTAAAGAAGCTCCGGGCGGGCTGCGTGATTACAACGTTGCCGGTTGGATGGCATTGCTGTCAGCGCTCGACCAGCAGCGGCGCTGGCCCGATCCTGCGTCATTGCTTCCGGACTCCACGCGACAACTGCAGCCCGCGTTGCAATTTCTGACTTCGGTCCGGACATTTCTTCATTATCGCCAGGGCCGCGATGACAACATGCTGACCTGGGAATCGCAGGATGAGGCCGCAACGCGGCATATCGGAATGAATGGTCCCGCGCCCTTCGATGCCGCCGCATGGATGCGTTCTTATTTTCGTCACGCGCGCGCTCTTCATCATGAGTGTTTGCGCCTGCTGGAATCAGTTCCGGCAGCACGGTCTTCTCTTTACCGCAGTTACCAGAACTGGCGTTCGCGGCTGTCGAACACAGACTTTTCTGTTGTTGACGGCCTGATCTATTTGCATCAGGCTTCGGCTGTGCGCGATCCGGAACTACTCTTTCGGATTTTCAGCTTTTCGGCGCACCACGGTTTGAAACCTGCGTTGTCGACCGAAACCCGAATCCAGCAAGTCTTGCCGGCACTAACCGAAAATCCGCCTTCGGGTCCGGACAGCTGGCGCTATCTGCAATCTGTGCTGGTTGAGCCGTACGCGGCTGATGCTCTACGCGCCATGCACTCGCTGGGCCTGCTTACAATTTTGTTGCCGGAGCTTAAGCTGATCGACTGCCTTGTGGTGCGAGATTTTTATCATCGATTCACCGTTGATGAGCACTCGTTCCTGGCGATTGAGTGCTTGCATCGCGCCAGTCATGCCAGCTCTGAATGGGACCAGAGGTACGGTCATTTGCTGGAAGAGCTGGAAAGGCCGGAGCTGCTATACCTTGCTTTGCTTTTGCATGATGTCGGGAAGGGAGTGCCCGGCGCAAGTCATTTAATTACCGGACTTGAAATCGCGCAGAAATGTATGGATCGTCTCGCGCTCGATCAACCCGCGCGCGAAACAATTTCATTTCTGATCGCGAGCCACCTTGAGATTTCCGCAACTCTGCGCCGCGACATTTACGATCCTGGAACAGTGCAAGCATTCTGCGACAAGGTAGGCACACCCGAGCGGCTTAAGCTGCTCGCCTTGCTTACTTACGCAGACATCAAGGCGGTGAATCCTGACGCGCTGACGCCCTGGAAAGCCGAGAATGTGTGGCAACTTTATATCGCCGCGTCAAACTGTCTGAGCCGAACTGCCGATCAACGTGTCCATGCCGATCAGGAACACGACGCAAGTATTGCCGCCCTGAACGCGCTGGTCCCGCATTCCGCCAACAAGCTCAAGCCTTTTTTGGAAGGACTGCCCAAGCGTTACCTGCGAACGTTTGGTGCGGAAGAAATTCTTCAGCATCTCGAATTGTCCGAACATCTTTCTGCGGACCCGGTTCAGCTTCATCTGGCACGCGGGCGGCATTGGTATGAATTATCGGTAGTCACTAACGACCGTCCGTTTTTGTTTGCCAATATCGCGGGTACGCTGGCAGCGTGGGGAATGAATATTGTGAAGGCAGATGCGTTTTCGAATGCTGCTGGCGTAGTAGTCGACACCTTTTATTTCACTGACCGTTTCAGGACCTTGGAACTTAATATGCCGGAGTGGGACCGGTTCAAGCGTAGCGTCGCGGATGTGCTCAACGGAGACGTTGACCTGGATCGTATGCTGCGCGACCGCGTGCGATCCGAACAGAGGAACATCGCTAAGGTCAAAATTCAGACCCGTGTCGAGTTTGACGACGAAGCGTCAGTCAGTAGCACGTTGGTGCAAGTTATCGCTCAGGACCAGCTCGGACTTCTTCACCGCATATGCTCGCGATTCTCACACCACGGCTGCAATATTGAAATTGCCCTTATCGACACCGAGGGCCAGATGGCGATTGACGTTTTCTATCTGACCTCAAACGGTAAGAAGATCCCGCCCGGATTGCATACAGAACTCAGAGCTGACCTGCTGGAAGAACTCTGTGTTCTTCCTCGGTGAAACCTGTGTTCTCTGTGGTAAGAGTTTCAAAAAGCTTTACCACGGAGAACACAGGGTTTCACCGAGGAAAGACACAGAGGTACTTCCAGTTATCATCAATCCGCGTCCCCTCAACTGGTAGTCCAGCCTCCACGGATTTGCATCCAAGCTATTCCGAGGAGGAATAATGCGCAAAAACCGGGAAACTGAAGGGCATTTGCAGGGAAACGAAGCAGCTCCGGATGAGCTTGGGAATGATCCTCGCGAGGTTGGACCGGATAGCGCCGGTCAATCCGGAGATCCTCAACGGCTTTCGACCATTGAAGATGCCGGAAATGAAAGCGTAGAGGAGTTGGACAATTCCGATCAGGCGCTGGAAGCCGCGAGGGTAGAGGGCTTGGAAGATGCTGCCGATCACCCGGAACGTCCAGTGCACACTCACGTAGAATACGGGCGTCCGGACGATCTACCGCCCGCGAGATCTTCGGACAGAAAAAAAGCTTCGTAGAGCTTGTCCGGTACGGAGGGCATCCACCATAGCGGACGCTCTCCTGAGAATCAATTGCTCTCGTCTTCCAACATTTGACCCAGTGTTGGTTTGTGCTTCTCCGTGATCTTTGCTTTTTTCTTGTTATCGACCACGATCTGGCCGGGGCGCGGTTCACCAATCCTCTCCCGTGCCAGCGCTTTCACAGCGTTGACTGCACGGAATGTCTTTTTCTTTTTCGATCTCGCCATCTGAGTAGAAGTTTAGCTTATCCACTGCATTTCACCGCATCTCATAGGGTATGGAATAATTAGAAAAATACTGGAGAAGCGAAGAACAATATGGAAGAGCGCGAGTTTTTTGACGAACGTCCGGAGAAGAAGCAGGCCACTCTGAACTGTCCGCATTGCCATCAAGCGGCGGATTATGAAGTCACCTGGATTGTCCGTACCCGAAAAAAGCAACTTCCTCGCCACGCCGATGAGCGCGACCGTGCCCGGTTTGCGAAGGCGAAGTCTTACATGCTCCGAAAAGACGACGTCCTGGGCTGCAAGAATGTTCGTTGCCGTAAGCGGTTTGAAATCTCAGGCTTGCAGTCAGTGGTGTTTACCGAATAGCGGTTTTCGGGAATCATCGTCCTTTTGATTCTTTTTGTCAGACAACGCGTCTGCGATCTGCCGCTTCTCACCTTCACCTCTGCATTCGCAGATCGAGAAGGAGCGCTATGAGACTCTCAAGTCCAGTTGTTCAGCAAGGGAGTGAAATTCCCGCTCACTACACTAGTGATGGCGAGAATATTTCTCCTGAGCTTTCATGGCAGGACGTTCCAGATAAAACGCAATCTTTTGTGTTGATAGTTCATGATCCTGATGCTCCACGCCCCGGCGGTTTCACGCACTGGGTTCTTTACAATATTCCCGCCACCACCTCGCGCATCCGCGAAAATATTCCTCAGGATGAGCAGATCGCCGGCATGGGCTTGCAAGGAAAAAACGATAGCGGAAAAATTGGATACATTGGCCCTGCGCCACCATCAGGAACGCACCGCTATTTCTTTCGGCTTTTCGCGATCGACACCATGCTGGACCTCGTTCCCGGTGCGACCCATAAAGAGATAAGCGCCGCGATCAAGGGGCACATTCTGGCCCAGTCCGAACTGATGGGCACCTACGAGAAAAAATCAGAGCGGGCCGCATAATAGAAGCGGGCGCTTGGTATTCGGAGTATCACGAAGAACCAGCGCCCGCTTTTCAATTCTCCAAAGTGCAATTCTAGAAGACGCCTGTGAAAGGTTGTGCCGATCCCGCCGCGCCAGGGTAGGTCTTCACCCCCAGCGCTTCCATTAGCGTCTTAAGCGTGTTCTGGTGCTGATACAACGTCCCAGTTCTGCTTCCCGGCTTCACCTTCGGACCAATGATTACGGCAGCTACGTGGCCACCGCCGTGAGCCGTGTCGGAATCAACGCTCTCATCGAAAATGATAATCAGAAGCCCGGTTCCGCCAGCTTTGAACATCGAAGTTGCGAGAAGCGGAGCGATATTGGTTTTCAGCCAATTGTCCGCTTGCGTCAGCGTGCCATTGTGCGCGTCATCATTGAGGTTGGGCACGATGAATGAGAAGTTGGGCAAGTTGCCGTTTGTACGGTCCTTTGAAAATTGGGTAAATGGTACAAGGTTGTTCTTCTCGCTGCTATTCGCGACGTCGGAGAAGTATGCAAAAGGATTATGCCTTTTTGCGTAGAGGCCTGATCCGCAACCGGTGTATCCCGCGGATGGGAGACTTTCGGCGTAAGACTTCCAGGTTTTTCCCGCGTTCAAAAGATGCCGAACCACATTGTCGTTTGTGATGGTGCTGCAGAAACTGTCGTTATTCGTAATGATCGCTCCAGTCGTAGCCATGAAGTAGTTGCCGATGGATGGATGTGTGTTGGCGTAGTACTGCGTAGCCAGACCATACTTCGACGCCAGACTATTTAAGTAAGGCATGGACGAACTGCCGATCACGCTGGAGTAACTGTGGTTTTCTTCCACTAGAAGAAATACGTGGGTGCTGCTCGGAACCGTGATTGTTGACGTGCTTCCAGTCGCAGCCTTCGAGCTCGCTACAGCGCTGAAAGCTGACCCGAAGATGAGGAGCAGGCAAAATAGAGATTTCATAAGGACTCCCTGGTTTGGTCACGTTGGCTCATACCGCGATATGCAAGAGGTAATGCTGTTGTCGGCAGCCTTCGACATGCTGGGCTGAGCAGGATTGAAACCAATCTATAAAAGCTTGAACTCCAGGAGCAAGACGTTGGAAGAATAGTTAGGGCAACGAAAGTTGCTGGACTGTTCAGCGATCGGTTGCTTCAAGCGGGCATGGAGTTGAGCGGCTTTTCATCTAGGATCAACTCTGTCGCCTGTACTCGGGGATGAGAATGGAACCATCCCTGCACCACCCCGTCAGCGAGGAAATTCGCGATGGCCAGCAGGCTCATGCCTTGATGGTGCGCCATCCAGCAGCGGATCAATTCATGTTCATGGCGCCAGATGTGGTCGCCTGAAGCCGTGTAATCCGCGGACTCATAAAAGCCGTAATCGCCAAACCATCCGTCATGGCTCATGCGGCGCAGATTGTCTAATGCAGCCTTCGGCGTAGTATTCAAGGAAAGAAATGTGGAATACGGTGAGATCACCAGCGCATTCACGTCGCTGTGAAAAATCGCAAGCTGAGGAATACCGAAAGCATGATAGCCGTAATTTCCCGCCGCATCGCGAGTGGCGAAAGAAGACTCAGAAATACCCCAGGGAATTCGCTTTGACGCAGTGAACTCCTGCTGTGAAATGATCGCGCCATGCTGAGAGGCATCGAGCAGTGTGCCGGGATAAGTTTTCATCCAGATCGCCGGCATCATGTACTCGAACATGGTGCCTGTCCACGAGAGCAGTACGGCGCGGCCACGGTCCACGGTACGAGAGCGTGACAGTAAGAACCACGTTTCCTGCGGAATTTCATCTTTAGCGATTGCGATGAAAGAAGCGGTCCGAGCTTCTGAGGCCAGCAAGTCGTAACATGCATCGTGCAGAATCTTTTCGCCGCCATCGAATCCTATCGAGAGCAGCTTGCGGCGGCGGCTCCAGAGGAAAGCAAACGACATTTCTTCGGCCAGTTTTCCGGCTTCGGACGAAACTGCCTGGAGTTCCAGGACCAGACGTGCCGCATCCATCCTTGCGCCTGAAACCATGGATAGCAGGCGCTGCAACAGAGCGCGGCGGGGGTTCTGGCCATTCTCGTTGCCGTCATCGCAAGCCGGCAAATTATCGATGGCACGCTGCAGCTGTGTCGCAAACTTGGTGAGTGCCTCGGGAAGCGCTTTCAAGGTTACATTGCCGGGCGGTGTATCAATGAGCCCGTCCTTACGGAGTTCCGCAAAATCGAGCAGCTTCCATGGTGTCAGCCGGACTGTCGATTGCGTAAAATGCTGCAGGCGCTCCAGCGCTTGCGAACTGAACCACTTCAGATTGTTCTCATGCTTGCCGGTGTCCTCGGCTGCAGAGATACGCTCGAGTGCCTTGCGAGGAAAGCGTAATAGCAGTTGCTCCCAATTGTCGGCTTGGGATTTTTTTTCGATCTTGTGAAACAGTGCTGCCGGGAACGCCTTCAACTCCGCGAGTACTCTAAGGTGATCAATAAACCCTTCTGCTAACTGCACCCGCAAAGCTGGCTCTTCCAGAATCTGCAGACATCCCTGTTGCAACGTCCATAGTGAGGCGACGAGATTTCCGCTGTCCACCGACGAAATAAACAGCGGCGGCAAGGGATCCAGCGTCCGCGTGTCATACCAGTTATAAAGATGGCCACGATAACGTTGCATGCCGCGCAAAGTTCTTAGGGTTTTTGCGCTCAGGTCAACGAACTCCTGCGAGGTGAGATATCCAAACTCACAAGCTACTTGACGCGCATTCAGGAGCAGCCCGACATTGGTTGGAGAAACTCGGGGAGCAACCAGGAACGGTTCTTCCTGCACGTTATCAGGAATCAGCCAGTTGTGCTCATGGGTACTAAACTCGGCAAAATAGCGCCAGGTGCGGACTGCGGTCGTTCGCAGGAACTGCTTGTCTTTTTCGGAGGCCTCGCTGCGATAATGTTGCGGAGGCCGGTTCAGCCATACCGAAACCAACTTGCTGCTGGCCCACAAAACCAAAATCGGCAGAGCAGAGAAGAATGCCGGGCGTCGCACCAGGTAAACCAAGCCCGCAAGGCAGACCACAATGAGGGGAATCCAATCGAGATAGATATCGACTGGAGTGCGCTTTTGTCCGCCGATTTCAGCTTCCGCAGCCGTCTCCCATTCCAAGAGACGTTGGCGGGTAAACATTCGTCGGACCAGCGTCCGCACTACCGCATCCATGGAAACCAGCATCTGGTGCGCGAGAAACACCAGGTTCAGAAATACGTTGAAATTTGCAACAAACAGCGTGCGCAGCGCGTCTCGCGCAATGGCCAGTTTTCTCTCAGCAACCGATCGCACAAGTGTAAAAACAAACTCAAACCACACCGGCACGAACAAGATGCAAATTGCTGAGATTGTCCAGTTGCGGGCGGATACTGGGAGCGTTAGCCAGCTCAGAACGAAGAGCAGGAAGGTCGCCGGCTCAACCAGGCTGCGGCGCAGGTTATCCAGGATCTTCCATTGTGAAACCAGTGAGATCGGATTTCGCACCTTGCGTCCCGTCTCATCCGGGACATGCGGGAACAGCCAACTTGTGATTTGCCAGTCTCCGCGAAGCCAGCGATGTTTGCGCCGATTGTAGGCGCTGTAATGCGACGGGTAATCCTCAATCACTTCGATATCAGTCACTAAGCCGACGCGAGCGTATGCGCCTTCAATCAAGTCGTGACTGAGAAGGGCGTTTTGCGGGAAGCGATGTTCGAGCACGCGCTGCACTACCGCAACTTCATAGATGCCTTTGCCGGCGAAAATTCCTTCGCAGTACAAATCCTGGTAAACGTCTGAGACCGCGTGAGTGTAAATGTCCATTCCCGTCTGGCCGGAATAAATGCTTGCCAGCCGCGAACGCGAAGCGCTTTGCACGCTGACTCGCACCCTGGGTTGCAGAATTCCGTACCCGGCGACCACGATGTTTTTGTCAGGATCGATGATCGCCTGGTTCAACGGGTGTGCCAGTGTCCCGATCAACCGCTGCGCTGAGCCGCGCGGCATCTCGGTATCGGCATCGAGCGTAATCACAAACCTTACGCGCTCGAGCAGTGACAGTTCGCCGGCTTTTACCGGAAAGCTGTCGTACTCGGCGCTGAGCAGGCGATTCAGGTCCATCAACTTGCCGCGTTTGCGCTCCCATCCCATCCACACCTTTTCGCGCGGGTTATAGACGCGGTGCCGGTGCAGCATCAGGAACGATCCCATCTTTTTGGCGGAGTACTTTTCGTTGAGCTCTTTGATCAACTGAGAACAGAGATCCACCAGCGGATCGTCTTCGTTCGAGGGCACTGCGGAGTCGGCAAGGTCGGTAAGCAGGGCAAAGTGAATATTGGGATCGTGGTTCCCCAAATACCGCACCTCAAGGCTCTTGACCAGACGTTCGACTTGCTTCTTGCTCAACAGCAATGCAGGCACAGCTACCAGACTGGTGCAATCTTCAGGAACGTCCTTTGAAAAATCCAGCTTGGGCAAAATCTCCGGACGTAGCAGCGCTGTGGTCAGATAATTCATCACCTGCACTGCGCTCTGGGACGAAGGAAGCAGCAGCAACAGCATGGCGAACAGAATCATTATTGGCGGCGTATTTGTGCTGGTCAGCAAAAGCACAATCGCGGACATAATCCCGAAGGTAAGGATTTCAATTCCCGGCAAATAGAACTCATCCGGATGTGTTCGTAGAAAATGCCGTATGCGCCAGCCCAAAGGCGGACGGTAAGCCACTTTCGCGTGCAACTGCTCTTGTCCTGGCCCGATCAGGTAAAAGCCGATATGAGATTGCCGCTGTGCTTGGCGCGGATCACCGAGATCTTCTTTTTTCGCATTGCGCGCCAGGGCAAGCGCCGCCTGGGCAACTTCCATTTCGGTCGAATCGGACCTTTCGGCAATCTTGACCAGCCGCGCACGATACATATCGCGGCTATCGAAGTCCATGCGTGAGTACGCGCCAGCCGGATCTTCACGTAACACTCTGTCGAACGCGATCTGGGAATCGAGCGCCTCTTTCCAGTGCATCTGGGTGATGTCGCGCAAGCTACGCACGCAAACCCCGACCTTTTGCGGAGTGTCAGGATTTTCCAGCGCCTTCTTGCCCCGCGCCGCCGTTTGTTCCAGCAGCACCAGCTCCAATGACGGAATCAACGCCCAGAGTTCGCTAAACTTGAGCACCGTCAAGCGCTGGTAAGCCCCCAGATACGCAAGAAATGCTTCTTCACTGAACTGAAATTCAACCGCGTGAAGAAAGCCTTCTGCAACTCCCGCAGCCCTTGGAATAGTGATACCGCGCGGTGTGCTCACGTGCGGCAACCGGTTCAGCGGTTTGAAAGCGTTCTGGGTGTTACTCAATAGAGACCACAGCAGGGTTGCATTTTCCCGCAGCCAGCGGTGATCGTCAGTCTCCGATTCGCTTCGACCGTCTTCTTCAACTTTCTCCAGCACCGGACGCAGCACCGCCGCCATCGCGTTCCAGCGCACTGTGAAAAACGCCGATGTTTGGACACTCGGGTTCCAAGCCAGAAGTCCGGCTAATTCCTCGGCCCGCCGCTCCAGGTCGATGAAATCCGGAGCAGCTTCATTCGCGCCTTCAGGCACGCGTTCGGCATCGGCTTCGATCAAATCTATATGCGTGTTCTGCGGCATGCGGATCAGCGATAACTGGCGGCTTGCAGCTCAAACATCTCGGCATAGCGTCCGCCAATATGCGTAAGCTGGTCGTGCGTTCCTTCTTCTACGATTCGTCCGCTCTCAAGTACTACGATGCGGTCGGCCATACGCACGGTTGAAAAGCGATGAGAGATGAATAACGCCATCTTTCCTGTCGTGAGCTCTGCGAAACGTTGAAACACCTCGTACTCACTGCGCGCATCCAGCGCCGCCGTAGGTTCGTCAAGGATGAACAATTGTGAATTGCGCAGGTAGGCTCGCGCCAGGGCAAGCTTCTGCCATTCGCCGCCGGAGAGATCTACGCCACCTTCAAACCGTCGGCCCAACATTTGTTCAAACCCCGCGGGTAATCTGGCGATCACTTCGTCGGCCAGGCTTTTTTGCGCGGCAGCCTTTAAGACCGGAAGATCCATGACCTCATCAATTTTTCCGACCGCGATGTTCTCGCGCGCTGTCATCTCGTAACGCATGAAGTCTTGAAAAATGACCCCAATTTCGCGATACAGATCTTCCAGGTCGTACTCGCGAAGGTCCACTCCATCCAGAAGAATTTCACCTTCAGTCGGGTCATAGAGTCGCGTAATGAGCTTTACGATAGTGGTCTTGCCTTGTCCGTTCTCGCCAATAAGCGCAACTCGCTCTGCTGGATGCAAATGAAAATTCAAGTGATCGATGACTCTACGCTCATTTCCCGGGTACTGGAAGCTAACGTTGCGAAATTCGAATCCCTGGCGAATTGGCCGGGGCGCGCGCAATGCGTTCGGCTTCGATTGAATCGTCGGCTTCATGTCGAAGAAGGCGAGCAGGTCGGTCAGGAACAATGCTTGATCGGCGATTCCTGAAAGGGTTGAGAAGACCTGCTGAATGGTGCTGCTGGCCTGCATGATCGCGGTGATCAGGAAGTAGAAGGTGCCAATACTCAGCCGGCCAGCTACCGTGCGCCAGATCACATAGGCATAAGCGCCGTAGTATCCGCCAGTGCTGATGACCGACAGAATCGAGCCGATCCCTAGCCGTTTTTTGGCGAGATCGACATCCTGCTCATAAATTATGTCGGAGAGCTTCGCGAAACGTTGGGTGAAAAAGTCGGCAAGATTAAAGAGCTTAAGCTCCTTGGCCGCTTCTTTCGTCGCCCCGGCCTGCCGCAAATAATCGAGCTGCCGCTTGATCGGCGTTTGGCGAAAGTTCTTTGCGTATCCGAGAAAAGCAAAGTGAGTTTCGCCAAGAAAAGCCGGCAGCACTGCTGCAATCAGCAACAGCATCAGCCATGGCGAATAAAACATCACCGCAACCGACCAGCCAACTGCGGTGATCAATTGCAATTCGAGGCGCCCGATGGACTGAATCATGACCAGGCGGTCTGTCGCCTGTACGCGAGCACGCTCCAGCCTGTCGTAGAAGATTGGGTCTTCGTAAGCGATCACGTCCAGTTCGGACGCGTGCTTCATGACCTGGATACTTACGTGACGCGTATATTTGTTGGCCAGCAAAGCGTCCGCGTAATCCATCATTCGCCCCACGATGCCGATCAGAATGGCGAGAGTGAATTCCCCAGCTACAAGCCACCAGAGCCGCTCCGGAACCGGCTGGTGCTTTGTAATAGAGTTGTTGACGATGTCGATGATTAATTTCGCGACGTAGGTCAGTCCAATCGGAAGCAGCGCGGCCACAATGCGCGCAACGATGCCGAACGTGACCACGCCCGGCCCCGACTGCCACACTATTTTTAAAACCGGAGGCACGTTGCGGAGGGCCGAGAGGCGCTCCTGCCAACTGCTCCAAAAGCTTTCTTTTTCTGACATTTGGCCGAGTCCTGGCTCGGTCTACGTGCTGCGCATAAGTCTGCACCAGAGATGCCGAAAAGCGGCGCAGAGGTTTGATCTAGCCCTCGGACGCCTTCGCCGGTTCTATGCACAGCGCCCACACTGGCGAACTGACCGTCCCCGCGCTGGTCATTATAAGTTGATCCTCAAATCACAGGTGATCGAAACCTAAGTCTTTCGCCTTAAATTACCTGAAATCAGCGGGGGAAACCGACAATTTCGGTTGAAAATCGTGGAATTTTTTCCTGGTGCATTACACCTGCGTTACCCCCTGAGGGAACTTTGGCGGCTTCAATCCAGCAACTCTGCTCCATAATGTCCCCACACCAGCAATGTCTTCGACCCGCCGTCAATTTCTTCGCGTGGCAATGACCGGGGCTGCAACTCTTCCGTTAGCTGGAAAGCTAGTCGCCTCCGATCTGCTTACCGCTCCTGCTGACTTGCAGGCCAGCGATGCCGCTTTGCTCAACGACATCGAGAGGGCAGCATTCGAATATTTCTGGAACGAAGCTAATCCTGAGACCGGGATGGTGTTTGACCGCGCCAGCGCGGATGGGGTAAGTAACTGTAACTTCTCCAGCATCGCGGCTACAGGATTCGGTCTAACTGCAATGTGCATTGGCTACGAGCGCGAGTACCGCTCACGCAGCCAAATCGAAGATCGCGTAGCGCAAACCTTGGATTTTATTTCCCGCCGTGTTCCCACTGAACACGGTTTTCTCTATCACTTTTTAAATCCGGAAACTGGCCAGCGAGTCCTGCGATCTGAGGTCTCGCCTATCGACACAACTATTCTGCTCTGCGGTGTGCTGACTTGCCGCGAATATTTCCGTGACGCCCGCATTCATCGGGATGCGACAAACATCTATAACCGGGTAGACTGGCCGTGGGCGCTCAATGGCGGCAAGACCTTCGCTACCGACTGGAAACCAGATAGACAATTCAGCCGGGTGCGATGGGACTCCTATTGCGAATCGATGATGATGTATTTGCTGGCGATGGGGTCGCCGACTCATCCCATTCCGCCGGATTCGTGGAATGCTATCCATCGGCCGAAAATGGTCTACCGAGGGCACCAATATATTTCGGGACCTGATCCACTTTTCGTTCACCAGTATTCGCACGCCTGGTTTGATTTCCGGTCCAAACACGATGAGTACGCCAACTATTTTGAAAATTCAGTTATCGCGTCGCTCGCGCATCGCGAATTCTGCGAGGAGTTAAGCGTGCGGTTCCCATGCTACTCAAAGGACGTCTGGGGGATCAGCGCTTCCGAATCGAGCATGGGGTACGTCGCCTGGGGCGGGCCGCCAATGCTGGGTCCAATCGATGGCAGCATCGTTCCTGCGGCTTCCGCGGGATCGCTACCGTTTCTCTATCGTGAATCAATGACGGTATTGCGAAATCTGCGACGTTATTACGGCGGTCAAATCTGGAAAGAATATGGATTTGTGGACGCTTTTAATCCGCTGACTGGGTGGGTGAGCCGCGATGTGATCGGCATCGACGTGGGTATCACCATGTTGATGGCCGAGAACGCCCGCACCGAATTCGTCTGGAACACCTTCATGCGCAATTCCGAAGCGAAAAATGCGATGGAGCTTGCGGGTTTCCTGCCTGATGGGTTCGAAGTTCCTGCCATGGCGTAATTCAGCGCCGATCCTAATCAGCTACAAACGAAACCCTTGAGCAATGCCGATTTCGGCCATATTCCGCTTTTTTTCGGTCCATTCGGCCAATGCTCACGCCCGTCTGTGGTGACTGGCCCGCAGTGTTAGCGTTTTTCCGCTTTTTGGTTTTACAATGCCCTAACGAGTAAAAGCCATGAATGCTGCTGTCGCACAGGAACTCTGGAAGGGTCAGATCATCGATGGAAAGTTTCCCCTGCTTGAATGGTTGGGTGGTTCGACGCATAGCGCCGTTTTCCGCACTCAATTGCCGGGGTCTTCGACTCAACCGGCTGCCATTAAGCTGATACGCGCCGATCGCCCCGATGCAGCCCAGCAGATCGCTCGCTGGCGGGAACTGGTCACCCTATCTCACTCAAATCTTCTTCGGGTTTTTCATGCCGGCCATTGCCAGATAAGCGGAGCTCCGTGGCTCTACGTTGCGATTGAATACGCCGAAGAAAATGTGGACCAGGTATTGCCGGTTCGCCCGCTCTCGATCACCGAAGTCGGCGACTTACTCCCGCCGGTTCTGGATGCGCTTGCGTTCCTGCACTCAAAGAACCTCGTGCACGCGCGCATCAAGCCGTCGAACATTTGCGCAGTCAAGAATCAGTTGAAGCTTTCGGTTGATAGCGTCCATCCGGTGACTCAAACGTTCAAGCCGTCGTTTTTGACTGCCTACGATGCGCCAGAGTCTGAAGGTGGCGGTCTCTCTCCTGCGGCCGATATCTGGTCGCTTGGAATGACACTGGTTGCTGCATTCGACCAGCGGCCGCTGACCTGGAGCCGGGCCAATACTTTGGATCCGGTAGTGCCGAAATCTATACCAGGACCGTACGGCCAGATTGCGCGCGAATGCCTGCGCATGAATCCAGCCGAAAGATGTTCGATCACGCGAATTAAAGATTTGATACGCCAGCAAGCGCCTGCACCGACTGTGATCGCTCCAAAGCAGCCGAAGCACAAAATTCCTTTTGCGCCTGTGCTGGTAGTACTTGCGCTGGTTGCGATTTTTACCGTCGCGAAATATAGGCACGCGGGCGAGAATCACTCTGCTCCGGCAGCTCCGGCCGCGTCGACCGAGCAGCAGCCGAACCAACAGAAGCCGAACGCTTCGGCGGCGGCGCCCGCAACCTCTGATCAGAAGCCGACGGCATATGCATCGAGGTCCCGCGCAACTGCTAAGTCAAGTGTAAGAACCCCCGCAAAATCTCCCGTGCCGGTGGTTGAAAGCTCGCCGTCCACTCAGGGAGTGGTGAAGCAAGTTCTGCCGCAGGTTCCATTCAGCGCGCGCCAGACCATTCACGGAAAAGTTAGAGTAAAAGTTCAGGTTGCGGTCGATCCAAGCGGCAACGTTTCTTCGGCAAACCTTGTGGCTCCCGGTCCAAGCCGCTATTTTGCGCGACTGGCGCTGGAGTCCTCGCAACAATGGAAGTTCCAGCCCGCGGGAGTCGATGGTCAACCCGCACCTTCGCGTTGGCTGCTGGAATACAGATTCGGTCGGAGCTCAACGGAAGTGACTCCAGTCGCTTCTCGTTAAAAACGTGTGCGCTGTCTGAAATTATGGGGGCACGGGCGTCCCCGCGCGTGCTGATAATGCACCATTCACGCCACCTCTAATGGCTTTTTCCAAGTGCTAGGCTCAATGTAAGGCTGTTCGCGTTTTGGGGGAAAGATTGCGAACTCTCTGCTTGGCTGTAATGCTGGCGCTGAGCGCATCGGCAATTGCCTGCGCACAAGGTGAAGGCAAAAACGAGGTTGCGGGCACCTTCGGTCACAGCTTCATCAGCGACCAGGGAGTGCTGAATTCAGGCCTTTCAAATTCCATCATCAGTCATGGTGCGGGGTATTCGTTCGAAGTGGATTATGCGCGTATCCTTCGCGCATACGATTGGGCGGACTTTGCAATCGAAGTTCCTGCAACTTTTAATTCCCGACGAAGACCTGTACTACTTCACTGATCAAATCGCGGAGGGTTACAGCTCCTTTTTTATTACTCCCGCCGCCCGAGTGCGATTTTTTCCCGATGTCAACTTTTCGCCATGGGTAAGCTTCGGCGGCGGCTTCGGACATTTCCAGGCCAGCAGCAATTTACTCTTTTTCGGCAAGAATACCGGCGCTCGCGGTGAAACCACCGGAGTTCTGCAAGGTGGCGTGGGTTTGGATGTTCGCATTCCGTATCGCCGTATACAGCGGCTGAAAATTCGCGTGGAAGCTCGGGATGACTGGAGCGGAGTGCCGCCGCTAAACGTAAATACCGGGAAAACTCGCCAGCACAATTACTATGTCGCCGGCGGATTGGTGTATCGATTCTAGGATGGTGGTCGGTTCACTCGACGAAAAGATACTTTCAAGCTTGCTGTGAGTCCTGTTTACCCCGTGATAAACCCTCTTCATCTAGTATGTACTGCTGGCATGAGCAGACTTATAAAATTGGCGACAGCATTTCTGACAATGACTTTAGCATCCGCAGCGTTGGCTCAAACTCCAACCACCCAGAACCAACCGTGGACCGCTCAGTGGATCACCGCACCCGGAGTGCCGCAAAGAGACGAAGTAGTTTTGCATTTCCGCAAACTGATTCAACTCCCGCAAAAGCCAGAACACTTTCTGGTGGACGTCAGCGCTGACAACGAATTCATTCTCTATGTAAACCAGCAGCGGGTGGGCAATGGCCCCAGTCACAGCGATCTAGCACATTGGAGATACGAGAGGTACGATCTCGCTCCTCTACTTCATGCAGGAGAAAATATTTTGGCGGCCACGGTTTGGAATTTCGGGACCAACGCTGCCGTCCGGCAAATGAGCGACCGAGTCGGATTTCTTGTCCGTGGCGAAAGTCGGTCGGAACACGTTGTCGATACGGATGCAACTTGGGAGGTTGAGCAGGAAAAGGCAATTGAAAGCGTTCAGCCGCAAGTGGAGCAATACTACGCGGCTGGTCCGGGAGAACGTTGGGATGGCGCGAAGTTCGATTGGGACTGGAGCGATGGTTCCGGTCCGAACAATTCATGGACGCACGCAGTCCCCCTGGGTCGCGGCGCGCTAAAAGGCACAACCGATGCTCCGAATAATTGGCAGCTTGTAGCCGACCCGCTTCCAGCCATGCAATTTGCACGAACTGACGCCGGCCGAATAGTGCGCGTTACAGGCATCGACGCAACCACCGGAGCGCCGGTGAGCAAGCTTGAGATTCCGGCGCACACCAAAGCCAGTATTCTCTTGGACAATTCAAAGCTGACTACTGCCTACCCAGAGCTCACCGTCAGCGGCGGAGCGGGCGCCACGATTCGCCTGACTTACTCGGAAGCGCTTGTCGGTGAGCATGGCGAAAAAGGAAATCGAAATCAGATTGAAGGAAAGCACATCGACGGAGTTCATGACGAGTTTTTAGCGGGCGGATGCCATTCCTGCGAATTCACGCCCCTGGAATGGCGGACCTGGCGATTTCTTCAAATCGATGTCCAAACCGCAGACCAGGCATTGCAAATCGAAAAGCTGAGCGCCTGGTTTACAGCATTCCCGTTTAACGTCCGCGCACATTTCGATTCCGACAACGAAAGTTTGAAATCGATCTGGGATGTTGGCTGGCGAACTGCGCTTCTCGATGCCCACGACACCTACATGGACACGCCTTACTGGGAGCGGCTGCAATATGTGGGCGACACCCGTATTCAGGCGCTGATCTCGTACGCGGTTGCCGGAGAAGACCGGCTGGCACGTCAAGCCATCGACGCCTTCAACAATTCGCGAATTCCCGAAGGCCTGACGCAGAGTCGCTATCCCTCTTCATTGGTGCAGATCATCCCGACGTTCTCTTTGCTGTGGGTCGGCATGGTTCACGATTTCTGGATGTATCGCGACGATCCTAATTTTGTTCGTGAACAACTGCCGGGCACACGAGCTGTGCTCGACTGGTATCTCAGCCGTCAGCGGTCGGATGGAATGATAGGGAAAATCCCGTGGTGGCCGTTCGTGGATTGGGGCAAAGATTTTGGATACGGAATGCCGCCGCAAGACGAAAATGGCGGTTCGTCAGTCATCACGCTGCAATTTATCGAGGCTCTTCGTTATGCAGCTGAAATGGAATCAGCACTCGGCGATGCCACAGTTGCCGAGAAATATCGCAGGGCAGCAACCCGCGCAGCCATCGCTGTGCAGAAGCTGTGCTGGAACCAGCAGTATGGTTTACTCGCCGACACTCCCGCGCAAACTCACTTCAGCCAGCATGCGAATATTCTTGGCATTTGGCTGGATGTGATTCCTCCGGCGCAGCAAAAAGCGGTGTTGTCAAAAATTCTATCTACGAGTGATTCTGGTTTTACCGCGACAGGGCCCGTGCCGCCGATGACCGCGGCCACCTACTATTTCCGTTTCTATCTGGCGCGCGCAGTGGAGCATGCGGGCATGGGCGATCAATATCTGAACCTACTTGGACCGTGGCGGCAGATGCTATCGCTGGGACTCAGCACATGGGCCGAATCTCCTGAACCGACTCGCTCCGATTCACATGCCTGGAGCGCACACCCGAATTATGATCTGTTGACCGTTGTGGCAGGCATTCGTCCTAGCGGTCCGGGATTTAAATCTGTTGTCATTACTCCGCAGCTTGGAACCCTTAATGAAGTCAGGGCAGGAATGCCAATCCCTAAAGGAGTGGTTGAAGCAGAGTACAAGCGCGCTGGGAATGGGTTTGAGGCAGTAATAAATTTGCCAAAGGGAACTTCAGGAGAGCTGGTTTGGAAAACAGGCAAATTTCCAATTCACGAAGGAAAGCAAACGCTGGCTTTACCTTGATCGCACCGAGCCTCTACGTTTTCTGAAAGGGTTTGCCGTATCATAAATTTCAAGCTCGTCCATTCAGCGAAAAATGAGTACACAAGTCCAACCTCTCGCAACCACGCTACCGTCGCGGTACTACACCGATCCCGAAATTTTTCGCGGCGAAATTGAGCGCTTCTACTGCCAATCGTGGGTGTGCGCCGGACGCGCCGATCAGATTCCGAATCCTGGCGAATACTTCCTGCGTGAGGTTGCCGGCGAGAGCATCATCATTACTCGCGACAATGATCAGTCTGTCCGCGCTTTTTACAACGTTTGCCGCCACAGAGGTACGCGCATCGTGACCGACCAGGCTGGTAAGTTTTCCGGGCGCATCCAGTGTGGATATCACGGCTGGACTTATGGCCTTGATGGACGCCTTATAGGCGCGCCCCATATGGAGGAAGGCAGCGGGTTCTGCCGGGAAGATTATCCGCTGAATAAAGTTCAGGCCTCAGTTTGGGACGGGCACATCTTCATCAATTTAGATACGCAAGCTGAACCGCTGGCGAAGCAACTTGCTGACCTTCCGCAAAAATTTGTTCCGTGGAAGATGCAGGACCTGCGACTGCACAAGCGAATTGTTTACGACGTGAAGGCGAATTGGAAGCTGGTGATGTTGAATTACAACGAGTGCTTGCACTGCCCGGTGCTGCATCCGGCGCTGAACCGGCTCACGAATTATTTGGGCGCGGATAATGAACAGCCGCAACCGACTTACATTGGCGGCGCAATGGGATTTCGCGGCGGTGCTGAAACCATGAGCCTGGATGGCAAGCGGCGGCGCGATTATCTACCGGGACTAACTGATGAAGAGCGGCAAAAGGTTTGCTACTACTCCATTTTCCCGAATTTTCTGTTGAGCCTGCATCCCGATTACATGATGACGGCGACGCTTTGGCCGAAGACAGTCGACCAAACGGAAATTATCGCTGAATGGCATTTTCATCCCGATGAAATGAACAAGCCCGATTTCGAGTCGAGCGACGCCATCGATTTCTGGGACTTGACCAACAAAGAGGACTGGAAGATTTGCGAACTATCGCAGGCCGGAATTCAGTCCCGCGCTTACCGTCCCGGCCCTTACTCGAATCGCGAGGCGCTCTTGCATGCATTTGATCAAATGGTGCTGGCACGCGAGCGCGAAGCCAAGAAGAGAGATACACGCTAGCCATCAGTTCCGGATTGGTGCCGTTTCCTCTGTGAAACCCCATGTTCTCTGGGGTTTTTCGTGCAAGGACCCTTACCACAGAGAACGCAGAGTCACACGGAGGAAACCACAGAGTTTGTCGCGAATAATGCCTGGTTCCTCTGTGGCTTTGCTCTGTGTAACTCAGCACACTCTGTGGTTAGGTTTTCTCTGCGTACTCCGCGGTTTTCTCAGCGATCTCTGCGGTTAAAAGCTTTTGATTTGTAGTTTTGCGAAAGCTCACCCAACCGGATATGCTTTTCGCGTATGCAGACACTGGTCGAATGCGTCCCAAATTTTTCTGAAGGACGCGATAAATCTAAAGTTGACGCAATCGTTGCTGCCATGAACGTTGATGGCGTGTTTCTGCTCGACCGCGAAATGGACGCTGATCACAACCGTTGCGTGATCACTCTGGCTGGTGAGCGCGAGGCGATCCAGGAAGCCGCTATTCGCGGCGTGGGCAAAGCATCCGAGTTGATCGACCTGAATACACATAAAGGCGCGCATCCCCGTCTAGGCGCGGCCGACGTCATCCCATTCATTCCGATCGAAGGCGTCAGTATTGAGGATTGTGTGACCATGGCGCGCCATGTGGGTGAGCAGATCTGGAAACGTTACCAGATTCCCGTGTATCTCTACGAAGCAGCTGCAACTTCGCCAGAGCGCCAGAACCTCGAAAATATTAGGCGTGGACAGTTCGAAGTGATTCGCGAAGAAATCATCACCATTCCCGCTCGCAAGCCTGACTTCGGAGAATGTCGGTTGCATCAGACTGCCGGCGCCTGCGTCGTGGGAGCACGCAAGTTCCTCATCGCTTACAACGTTTTCCTGAACACTCCAGACGTTGATGTAGCAAAAAAAATAGCCAAGGCCGTCCGCTTCTCGACTGGTGGTTTGCGCTTCGTGAAAGCTGCGGGGTTTCTGGTTCGCGGCCAGGCCCAGGTTTCGATGAACCTGACTGACTTCGAGCAAACGCCAATTCATCGCGTTTACGAACTCGTGCGTCGTGAGGCGGAAAGATATGGAGTCTCGCCATCCAGCAGTGAAATCGTGGGCCTGATTCCCAAAAAGTCTTTGGAGCAAGCGGCTGAGTGGTTTCTGCAAATCGAGCATTTTGATCCATCCTTGATCTTAGAAAATCGTCTGACCTCGGTGATGGGAGGAAAAATGGCAGTCGGCGGATTACGCGCCGGCATTGAGCCTTTCATCGAGCAGTTGGCCGCGCCTACAGCTACTCCCGGCGGGGGCAGCGCTGCTGCAGCAAGCGCTGCAATGGCGGCAGGCCTTGCAACCATGGTGGCGTCGATGTCCCGTGGCAAGAAGACCTACGTGCAGTATGAACGCGAACTAAGTGAAGCTATCTCTCGGCTATCCCAATTACGCGAGGAACTTAAAACCGCAATCGACGCCGACGCCGAATCCTACAGCGCGGTCATGGCCGCTTACAAGAAAGCCAAAGAATCTGCTGCAGTCGACGGTATCATCGATGCCGCGCTGAAGCAGGCGACTAGCGTGCCATTGAGCGTGGCTGAGCGGGCGAGGGAAGTGCTGACGCTTGTGCAGCAATTGGGACCAATCACAAATCCCAACATGAAGTCTGATCTGACAACCGCTGCCGCCTTGGCGCGGGCTGCCGTTGAAGGAGCCTTGGCAAACGTGGAAATAAATCTGGAATCGCTGAAAGACTCGGAGTTCATCGCAAATGTCCGTCGCCAAACCTCTGCACTCGTCATTCGATGACATTCCCAGAGACTTCCTGATATAGGCCGGAAAACAGGGCCAACTGCGTACCTTAGTCACCATTCCGGCTCCAAGCCGTTCAACTACAATGACATCAGTAGCTGGGTGACTGCCGAATTGCGCTCGGCATCCAACTAAGAGACTGCTGAGGATCCCCATGAAAAACGTTTTGTGTAAGGGCGTGATCGTATTGTCCCTGGTTGCCCCAGCGACAGTTTTCGGCGCCCCGCTCCCTTCGTCGGTACGACCCGCGATTCCGGCCCAGGTGCAACAGTTGATTTGCGTGGACTATCGCGCGCTCAAGAATTCTGACACCGCCCAGCAATTGAAAGAGCAGGTGCTGCCCGACAATCTTAAGCAATTTGAAACTGCGCTCAAAGGCATTGGCGTCAGTACCGACCGTGACGTGGACACGCTGACGTTCGTTTCGTACCGCCTGCCCAAGCAGGGAGTTCAGATTGTAGGTGCGGCGCAAGGCGTGTTCTCGCTGAAAACGATTACGGCTAAGTTGCGCCTCAAAAAAATTAAGCCTGTCAAATACCACGATTCGGATATTTATCCCATGTCGGAAGGCATGGACATGACGTTTCTCGATGAGACTACGCTGCTATTTGGCAGCGGCCCGGCGCTACGCGGAGCGATTGACGCACGTGACGGGTATGTACAGACACTCGACTCCAATCCAGACATCGCGAACCTGATTCAAGACGTCGAATCCGGAGCGGTGTGGAGCATTCTCGACCAGAAGGGCACGCAGAACATGATGCTATCGGCGCTCGGCGATGCTTCGCGGCTGGCCGATTACGAGACCATCAAAAAGCACATCCTCGGGTCGCGTTACGCCATGAACTTCACCAATGGCGTGAACTTCGATTTGGACGTGATCACCACAGACTCAGTTACCGCGGCAACCCTTTCCTCGTTGGTTAAGGCTGGAGTTCTATACAAGAAGATGAACTCCACGCCGGTGGAAAAGGCGGCGCTCGAGGATGTGTCGGCGAACTCGGACGGTTCAAAGCTGCAAATGCATTTCAAAGCCGACGACAAGCAATTTCAGTCCCTGATCCATACACCGCTGTTCGCGGCGGTCTCGCGGTAAACAATAATCGAATTTAGGCCAAAGCTCCTTTACGGGAAGGCACGGCTTCAGCCGTGTCGTAAGTCTCGCAAAATGACTGCGGCTTTAGCCGCAGCGGGCTACCCTTCCGCTCTGCCCCACGCACCGCCGCCGGGGGTTTCAATCGCAATCACGTCGCCTTTTTTCGCCCGAATGCTGGATTTCGCCGCTATAGTCTCAATCCTCTTTCCGGATTTGTGAATCGCCGCTCCAGTCGCGCCCGGCTCTCCGCCTGCTAACCCATACGGCTGAAATTTTCTGCGATCACTCAGTAAGGTGACCTGCGCGTCGGCTAGCAATTCGATTTCGCGTATTAGCCCATCACCCCCACGGAACTTTCCCTTGCCTCCAGAATTTGGGCGATAAGAGTATCGTCGCACGCGAAATGGATACGCATATTCGAGCGCCTCAACTGGCGTGTTCAGCGAGTTCGTCATGTGCGTGTGCACGCCTGAGATTCCGTCAGCATTTGGCCGAGCACCCATCCCGCCAGCGATAGTTTCGTAGTAAGCAAAAGGCCGCTGCGTGCGCGGATCAACTCCGCCAATGGTTAGATTACTCATTGTTCCAGAGCTGGCGGCTGGAATGCGATTTGGAATGGCTTGCGCCAGAGCTCGCAACAACACATCAACAATGCGCTGCGAAGTTTCAACATTGCCTGCGGCAACTGCCGCGGGCGGGCTGGCGTTCACAATGCTTCGGTCCGGGGCGTGCACCGTGATCGGGCGCATCAGACCTGCATTGGCCGGAGCGTCTTCCGGTAAAAGGCAGCGAAACACGTAATAAGTTGCAGAGTATGTAATTGCAAACACCGCATTCATGCTGCTCGCTACCTGCGGGCCGGATCCTGAAAAATCAACTCGCGCAGACGCAGAATTTGGATCGAACTCAGCCGTGACTTCGATTCGGACGGGTGATTCGCCAAAGCCATCATTATCCAGAAAATCTTCGGCCGAGAATTGTCCGGCTGGCATTTGCGACAGTTCCACGCGCATCAGCCGCTCAGAATAATCGAGCAACTCCGCGCACAGACACTCAACTTTATCGACTCCAAGCCTCGTCAGTAATTCGTGCAGGCGCGTTTCCCCAACTCGGCAAGCGCCCATTTGTGCCGCGAGATCACCCTCTCGTTCTTCCGGCGTGCGCACGCTATTCAGAATTATGTTGAGTACCGATCTGTCTGTTTCGCCGGCGGAAACCAACTTCGTCGGCGGAATTAGCACGCCTTCTTCAGAGATTTCGCGGCACAAGCCCATCGATCCGGGATACTTACCGCCAACATCGGCGTGGTGCGCGCGTGAGGCGACGTAGAAAATCGGTGTCTTTCGCGGCTCAACGAATACCGGCATGACCATCGTGATGTCGGGAAGATGAGTTCCCCCGGCAAAGGGATCATTCAAAATCGCGATGTCACCCGATCCGAAAGTCAGAGCATTGACCGCAGCCCGCACCGACATCGGCATCGAGCCCAGGTGCACCGGCATATGATCACCCATCGCGATCGCTTGTCCCTGTCCATCAAAAACTGCGCAAGAGTAATCGCGGCGCTCTTTGATGTTGGGAGAAAAAGCTGTGCGCCGTAGCGACGCACCCATCTCCTCGGCTACAGAACGAGTCGCGCTCTTGAAAATTGCCAGCTCAATTGGATCGAATGCTTTCATCTTTCAATATCCGTGTGAGGCAACGTCCATGTGGGACGGGCGCGCTCGCCCGCCTTTTTCATAATTCAATTATTAAGTTCGAAAACGAATCTACACTGGCCTTGCATTCCGGCGCCACCACAGTGGTTGCGCTGTACTCATGCACGATCGCCGGCCCAATAAATGAATTTCCCGGCAATAACAGGCTTCGATCAAGCACTGGCGTTTGCAGCCACTCATTACCGAACATCACTTTTTTCTTCTTCAAGATCGCATATTTCGAATCCGATGTGCCTGGCGATCTCCTTGGAAATTCGATAGGCTCAGATGAAGCCACCATCCGCAGCCGGACATTCACCACTTCAACACGCCGGTTCTCATCAGCATGCCCGTAGCGCTTGCGATGCGCATCGTGAAATTTGGCGAGCATTTCTGGTCCTGCAGGCACGTTGATTTCATAGCCCTGGCCTGCATAACGAATATCGGCAGAACGGATCGCGGTCCCGATCAGTCCTTCTTTTGTAAACTCGGCCGCGCCGGCGGCTTCGAGTTTTACAAAGTGCGGGTCTAGCAAAGACAGAATCGCGGAGCCCGCCCCAAATACTAAAGTGGTTTCCAAGCTTTTCTCCGCGATCTGGGTTAAATCTCCGCGTTCTCTGCGGTAAAAAGCTTTTGACGTCAGAGATTGCAGAGTTGGCGCGGAGTTCGCAGAGAAACCCTTCTGAATCGAGCCAGAGTCCTCTCGTGTCGGGATCATCACGGTTCGCGAATAGTCGCGCACTACATCCGCCCCTAATATCCCTAGCGCAGACAACGCTCCCGGCATGGCCGGCACCATTACTCTCGGTATTCCCAGAGCCCGGGCAAGAGAACACGCGTGTAACGGCCCAGCGCCGCCGAAAGCAATCAGCGTGAACTCGCGAGGATCATGGCCGCGCTCAACGGAGATCAGCCGAATCGCCTTTTCCATCTCGGCTTCAGCCAATTGAATGATCCCGGTCGCGAATTGCTCGACCGACGGAATCGCTCCGCGCGCTTTCTCCATGAACTCGTTGGTCCGCGCCTGATCGAGGCGTACCGTTCCAGCAAGTGCCAGTTCAGAATCCAATCGATTGAGCGCGAGGTTCGCGTCGGTAACCGTGGGCTGCTCGCCGCGACCGTAGCAGATCGGCCCGGGTTCCGCGCCGGCCGACTGCGGCCCGGTATGCAAAATTCCTCCACGGTCAAACCACGCCAGCGATCCCCCGCCGGCACCGACGGTGTGAATGTCGAGCATGGGGACGGAGATCGGAATTTCGGAGATGCGTGATTCGGTAGTGATTTGCAGACCGCGGGTGTCGATCAGCGCCACATCCGTCGAGGTTCCGCCCATGTCGAAGCTGATGATTTTTTCAAATCCCGCAAGCTTGGCGACGCGATGTGCGCCAATCACACCGCCAGCAGGTCCTGAGAGTACTGTCCGGACCGGTTCTTCTGCAGCGAGCTTCGCTGAAATAATCCCGCCTGAAGATTGCATGATGTAGAGCGAGCTCATGTTGTGACTCCCAGGGCGTGGACGCCCGGGGCTACATGGGATTGAGTGGCTCACGCCTTCGCTGATCGCATTTTCCAGGCGTTGCATATACGCCCCGGCTTTCGGTGCGAGATACGCGTTAACCATCACCGTCGCCGCACGTTCGTACTCGCGAAATTCAGGCAGGATTTTGTGCGAAATTGAAATAGGAAGCTCCGCCATATTCGGTCGGGCGTCTACGTCCGCCTTGCCCGGCTGCTGCAACGCCTTAGCCACGCGCCGTTCGTTTTCTGGATTCGCAAAGGAAAACAGCAGCGATATGGCGAGGCTCTCAGCCCCGCTGGCGAGAATCTTTTCGCGCAGCTCTACTAATTCTTTTTCGGTTGGCGCAAGCAGAATTTCCCCTTCGGCGCTGACCCGCTCCCGCACGCCGAAGCGCAACTCTTTCGGCACAATGCACGGAGCTGGAGTCGCCAACCAGTCATAGAGGTGTTGCCGAGCTTGTCGCCCGATTGCGATCGTGTCCTCGAATCCAGCGGTGGTTACAAACGCAACGCGGGCGCCTTTGCGTTCGAGCAGGGCATTGGTTCCAATCGTGGTACCGTGGCGGACTTCGACACTCGCATCTGCCGCAATGGTGCGAATTGCTTGGAGCACTGATCGTGTAGGATCACCCGGTGTTGAAGGGAGCTTGAGCACGGCTGGCCTGCCGTCTTTCAGATAAACGCAATCGGTGAACGTGCCGCCGGTGTCAATCGCAATCCGCATTCCAGCAAGTTTATGCCCGACAGGTGGAGAGCGGATGGGCAAAATCTGATTATCGAAAAGAGAAATTCAGGCAGCACGATTTATGTCGTCAGACAAGGCCGCGCTGGCTGCAATTGCCGCAGGACGTAACTCCACTCGATGAGGTCTCTTTCGAGGTTGTGAGGAATTCTGTAGATAATTTCTACGCAGGTTTTCAGCCACTCGAAGCGCGTGCGCGAATTTCGAATCGGCTGTTTCTTTCAGTTTCCGTATCAGCTTGCAACTATTTCCATGATCGAGGACTGCATTGGCGATTGCGATCAGTTCCTCCCAATCGTGCCACTCCCCAATTGCGTCTTTAACCTCGCCCAGATCTTCAACAAATTTCGGGTGGTCCGGCGCAAGTTCAAGCACATAGCGTAGTTGTTTGAGCTTCAGCCGATACGCGTGCAAATTTCCTTTGTTGAGGCGTTTGGGAATGTCCAGTTCGGATGAGAGCCGCAGGGATTCGGCCGCAGCCGCCGATTCCGGGTGAAATTCGGTATCGCCTAGTGCCTGGTCCAAACTCGCGGAGGCTCTGCGCAGGCG
>DATNAF010000124.1:0-11114 GCA_035572845.1 Terriglobales bacterium | reverse complement strand
TAAGCTGCCGCATTCGGCTGCACTCGGGCTTGCTTAAACCCGTTCGGCTCTGGCGCAGCATAAGAATAAAATGCGGCGTCTGACATGCCGCTTGTTCCGGGCCAGAACCCCACACTGCTTACTTCGTGGGAATAGGCTTCTCGCGTCATCTTGTCGGCGCCGGGGCGCTCAGGGGCTTTCCGGCCTGAGAAACGGGTCAGTGCCAAATCAAAACTTCCCCAGAAAAAATGCACCGGACTCGATTTGCCGATGAAGCGTGATCTGAACTGTTTGAAAATTGCGTCTACTGACACCAGGATGCGCCAGAAATTCTCAACAGATTTTGGATCGTATGATGCGTGCACGCGGTCCTGATCGAACGCAATTGGATTCGTAATCTCGACCGGCATGTGCCAGATCTTGACGTTGATGTTCTCGGCGCGAAGCATGCTCATGAATTCGTGATAAAAATCAGCAACCGATCGTGGCTCCAGCGGCAAAGCTTTTACTGACCCATCGCTGGTTTCGAGGACCAGTTGATGTTTGAAAAAGTCGAACCGCAACTCAAATGATCTTTCGCCGTAGGGAATAATTGAGGTCGTCAACCCGCGGGCGGTCACGTACAGCGTAACGTTCCACCAGTGATTTACCAGAGGCGTAAGCGCCAGCCGAACTTTACCCACGATCTGCGTCCACATGTGGAGCGTGGCACGGGTGTCCTCCCATGAATCGAGAGGCAACGACGGCCAGCATTCCGGGCGATCTACGGCGGCGAGCATAGTAATGGTTCTGTCCTAGCGCACTAAATAGATGCAGGTTTAAGTGCAACCGGAATAGGACGGAATAAAACTAAAACATTCAGGGAAGAAATACAAAGAGGGTAGAAAGTGTGGCTGCTCCGCTCTGAAATTCAACTCAGGCGCTGACTCCGTTCGCGGCTGAACCGCCATACCGCAAAGCGATATTCATAAAAACGCTGCCGCTGGAGGTCTCAAAGCAGAGCACGAGCGCTTCCGTGTCGGGAGTAATTTTAGGTCCGTGGTCGGAGGTGTGGATGTGGGGAGGATGTACGCGGAAGTGGAAGCCCTGATCGTTCAAGGTAGCGACTGCGTTACCGATGACCTGATTGGCTAATTCGCAAACTGCCTCACGCACCAAAGAGTCTGTTTCCGGGAGCTCAGTGCCGGCGATCTGACTTGCGATTTTCGCCGCGGTGATTGGTGCAGCGTCAAAAATGACGCGGCCTTCAATATCTCCGGTCAACTCCACCATGGCGGCCACGCCCTTCAGGCGATAGGCGTCCTTCTCCATGGTGAGATTCCCAATCTCCATGGGAGAGTTCAAGCCCTGCGACAACACGGCGTCTGCCGCATTGATGAACGGCTGGATCAGCTCCATCTTCATATCTAGGCCCCTGCGCCGGCTGCGGCGGCAACCACTCCGTCTTCCCCAAGCACGTACTTGATGACTTCGTACAACACTTCCGGCTTCACGGGTTTTTGCACGAAGTGCCGTGCCCCGCGCTGCAACGCTGCCACAATGTTTTCCTGATATCCCACGGAAGACACCATGACGATGCGCGCGTCCGGATTCTGCTGGACGATTTTCTCGGCCGATTCAATGCCTTCCATCTGCGGCATGGTGATGTCCATGAGCACGATGTCTGGCTTAGCGCGTTCGTATTCGGTGATGGCGGTCATTCCATCTCCGGCTTCGCCCGCGATCTCGCCCCCAAATGATTCGATAATGCGGGCGAGGTTTTTGCGCGCAAAGACCGAGTCATCGACGATCAGATACCGGACCGCCTGCCCGTCTTTGCTGCGCTTAATTGGTGAAAACTGCTCCATAACTGCCTCCTCTTTGCTTCTACTCCGGCCCCGCTAAGGTGTGCCGTAAATCCAAAATTCAGTCGTTCGCCGCCCGCATCGCACGCTCAGGCCCAACTCGCTCCGAACACATTGCGCGCAAAGTGCTGGCGATCTGCTGCAGATCGACTATTCGCATTGCGTGGCCGCGCTCGATGGCAGCTTTTGGCATCCCAAAAACCACGCAGGATTGCTCGCTCTGTGCGACGGTCATGCCTCCCGCAGCTTTGATCAAGCCTAACGCATGGGCGCCATCGTCCCCCATGCCTGTCATGATTACCCCAACGCCTCGGGAGCCGAATTCCTCCGCAACACTTTTGAACAGTACATCGGCAGAAGGCCGGTGACCGTTTACCCGGGCTTCATCACTCAGGACCGCAACATCCCCCAGGGGCAGCCGCTTTACTTTCAAATGCTTGCTGCCGGGGCAGATAAGGACGCGTCCCCCGTGCAACACATCACCCGACTGCGCTTCCTTCACGCTGAGCGCGCTGCATTCGTTGAGCCGGCGTGCAAACATCTCCGTGAACCCCTCGGGCATATGTTGCACGACTACGATGCAACCAGGAAAATCAGCCGGCAACTGCGACAACACGTATTGCAACGATTGCGGCCCCCCCGTCGAAATACCGATGGCGATAATCCTGGTCGCTTGGCGATTAGAAACCGACTGCGCTTTAGAACGTTTTACTGGCTCCGGAAGCGTGCTGGTGATCTGAATGCCGCGGCTTTGGGCGGCGGCCTTGATCTTCGCGATCAACTCCTGGCCGCTTTCCTGCATACGAGACGCCACGTCGGTCGGCTTGGCGACAAAATCAAAAGCTCCCAGAGACAACGCTTGCAAAGTGACTGAGGCGCCCTGCGTGCTATGCGAACTCACCACGATGACCGGCAAGCGATGGCGTCTCATGATTTCCCGCAGCATATCGAGACCACCCATACCGGGCATTTCCAGGTCGAGGGTAACGACTTGGGGTTTGAGCTCCTCGATCTTCTTCAGTCCGAAGTTACCGTCCATTGCGGTTCCGACTACTTCAATAGCACTGTCAGTCGAGAGAATCTGCGGAATCAGCTTTCGCATGAGCGCAGAGTCATCGACCACCAGGACCCGTACCGGTTGCGCGCTCATTGCCGCACCTCGGCCGAGTGGCCATCCTGCCGCGCACGCGAGAACAATCCAGCCTGGCTGAGGTTGGTTCCACCTCTTACAAAGCGGTCCATCACTGCGGCCAAATTCATAATCAACACGACCCGCCCATCTCCCAGAATTGAAGCGCTGCTGACAAGGTCAGACGCGACCGTCTGATCGTCCAGCGCTTTAATGACCAGTTCTTCCTCGCCCTCTAAAGCATCGACAATCAGCCCCAGCTTGCGTTCGCCGTAGGTCAGGACCAAAACGAAAATCTTTTCTTTACCAGGGTCGCGGTCTGAAATCCGCCGCTCTCCGACCCTCACCAGTGGTAACACTTGATTGCGCAATTGCAGGACCTCAGTGCCGTCCACGTAATGCAAATCGCTTTCCCAGGCGCGGGCGATCTCGGCTACGGCGTTAAGCGGAATGGCATATAGCCGGTGCTCGATTCGGAACATCAGCGCCTGAATTATCGCCAGCGTCAGCGGAAGTTTCAGACGGAAGGTTGTACCTTGCCCGAGATCGGTTTCGGTCTCAATTGTTCCCTTCATGCGCATCAAAACGCTGTGCACCACGTCTAAACCAACCCCTCGTCCGGAAATTTCAGTGATCTCATCGGCGGTGCTGAATCCCGGCCGGAAAATCAGGTCATATATCTCCTGCGTGGTCATGCGTTCGGCGACGTCACTGCTGATCAGGTTTGCTTTCAGGGCTTTTTCCTTAATTTTGGCGGCGTCGATGCCGGAGCCGTCATCGATGACTTCGACAATCAAGTGGTTCGCCTGGTGATAAGCATTGAGTTGAATTGTTCCCACCGGATTTTTTCCGTTTTTCTCGCGTTGGCTTGGAGACTCGATTCCATGACTGACCGCATTGCGAACGATATGAGTCAGTGGTTCTGCAATTGCGTCCAGCAGCCCTTTATCGAGATCAGTGTCTTGGCCCCGGACGGTCAGTTGCACCTGCTTTCCGCAGCGTTTTGCCGCGTCGTGGACGACACGAGGGAAGCGCCGGAACAACTGATCGACCGGTACCATGCGAATCTTCATTACCGAGCGCTGCAGATCATTCAGTACTCGCGATTGAAATCCCATCGCATCAGAGAACCGCGGGCGTAGCGCATCCTTTGGGTAACGGCGCACAAATTCCTGCATGGTTTGCTGCAGCATGGACTTGGCGATAATCAACTCGCCGACCAGGTTCAGCACGTTGTCGATTCGTTCCGCGTCTACCCGTAAAATATTTTCCGGCGTCGCGGGACGGTTGCTTTGCGCCGCGTTCTCAGTGGAAGTTGACTGGACAGGTGTGGGGTGCTTCTCGTCCGAAGAAGATTCAGTCACTGGCGCGTCCGCAAGGGATGCTTCGCCGACACTCAGGGGCGCTATGGCTTTCGTGAGCTGACCGGACAATGAAATCTCAAAATATTCCACCCGCGAAATGACGGTGGGGATCAGGCATTTGGAAACGATGTCAGTTTCACTTGCCCCAGTCGCGACCAGGAGGTCGATCTTTTTCGCGTTCTCTGCCGAGCCAGTCTCCGGACGCACACCCAGAACTTGCGCGACCGCTCCCAGCGCGGAAATCACAAGCTGGCGCGCTGCAATGGGCATGGCGCAGAGCTGGTCAATATGCGCGATCACATGAAATATGCGGTGCCCGGCCTGTTGGGCCGTGTTCGCCGAGTTCTGCTCGCTTTCCGTCCATGAGACGGGCAGAACTTTGTTGCGTGCATCTTTGGGCTTGCGGCCTGCACCAGTTGACCCCGGAACAAGATTTTGCGCCAGGCGCACGATCTCAGAAGTATCCGGAAGCGGGCGGTGTTCGCGGTAAGCCTTCAGCATTTCATCGAAAACGTCAGCTGCTTTGAAGCTCAACTCAACCAGTGCGCCAGGCGCGACAGCCGCTTCCACCGCGAGCGCGTCCTCGAGTTGGTGCGCGAGTCCGCTCAGTTCTTTGAATCCACAAGCTGCTGCGTCGCCTTTCAATGTGTGCACAGCGCGCCTGATGCTGCGCACCATTTCAATGTTCTCGGGAGACTTCTCGAGTTTCAGAGCATCATCATTCAAGGACTGCAGCAATTCCTGCGAAGTTTCGAAAAACAACTCGCGCATCTCCGCGCCGGGATCGTGACGGAACGGGCTCATTGCGCCACCTCGAGCCGGCGGTAAGCGGTTCCGCTGTCCCGGTAAACCATGGCAAACTTGTTGGTCAGTCCCAGCAGACTTTCAGCGTGGCCCACCAGCAAATAGCCGCCGGGAGCAAGGCAGCGATAGAACTTTTCAATCAGCCTTCGCTGCTCCGCCTCATCGAAATACATCATTACGTTGCGGCAGAAAATCACATCGTTGCGTTGCGGCAGAAATTCCGTCTTTAAGTTGTGAAAATCGAAGTGGACCAACTCCTTCACCGCTTTTTTCACCGCATAGCGTTCGCCGACCTTATCGAAATAGCGCAGGCGATAGTTGTAATCCACAGACGACATCTGATGTTCGCTGTAAATGCCTTCCTGCCCGGCGCGCAAGACTGAGTAGTTGATATCGCTTGCGGGAATCTCAACCGACCACGGCGGAGGTACCAACGGCTTTGGCCAGGTAGTCGATGGTGAGTGCGGCATCCGCAGCTGGTGATACCCGAGTGCGTCCGCCACCAACATGGCGATGGTGTAGGGCTCCTGCCCGGTTGAGCACCCGGCGCTCCATATCCGCAAGCTTCGTTCGCCGTTGGCTTCTTTCCTGCGAATCATTTCGTCCAGCACGAGTTTGTGGAAGAGTTCGAGCTGGGCCTTATTACGAAAAAAGCTGGTCTCATTGACCGTCAGGTCTTCCAGTAGCCGGGAGAGTTCCTGCTTGCCTTCGGCACTGATCAGCAGCCGGTAATAACTGTAGAAAGAATCAAGCCGGCACTCGCGCAAGCGGCGCTGTAATCGGTCTTGAAGAAAATGGGTTCGCCGGGCATCGAAAAACATGCCGCACTCGTGATAGACGAGCGACTGCAGCAACCGCATTTCAGCATCACTGAGCTGGATGGCCACTGCTGGAGTGCTCATGAGTTTCTCGATCCCTTATTTGGCGCCGGCTGCACGCCGTTTCTCGGTGCCGGTTTCAGCTACAGTGCCCTGTTTCACCTTGACTCCAAGGTCAAGCAGGCGCCCCATGTCGAGCAGCACGATCAATCGCCCTTTGTACTTGCCCAACCCGGTTACGCAGTTCAATTCGCTTTCATGCAATACCTTCGGCGACGCTTCCACGTCCGCAGCGGGAATTTTCAGGACCTCGGACGCAGAATCGACGATCATTCCGGAAAGCCGCCCGTTGTGCTCGACAACTAGAATGCGATTTTTACGTGTGGCGGTGATTTTTTTTTCGCCCAACCTCTTCCGCAAATCAATGACTGAAACAATTTTGCCTCGAAGATTGATTACGCCTTCCACGAATTCAGGTGCGTCGGGGACCGCCGTGATTTCAGGCACCCGCACAATCTCATGCAGTGAAGTGATCGGCACGCCGTAAGTTTCGCGCCCAACTTGAAACCCCACGATGTGCACGTCGCGTGCTGCTTCAGTGCTCATTAACGTGATCCTGCCGTGGCATGGCGGCCCGTCCTGTAGACACGCTCTTCGCCAGGGATCGTCGAATCGCCTTCGATGCCGAAGCGATTCATAGAATCGAGTAGTCCGCGAGACATCTTGGACATCTGCTCCGCCGAAGCCGCCAACTCGGTCGAACCGGACGTGGTCTGCTGCACCAACTCGCGCATGCGCTCCATGGCTTTTACCACCGCGTGCGCTCCTGACGCCTGCTCTTCGACCGCAGAATTAATCTCATGGGTGATTTCATTCAAGCGAGTCGTGGCCCGGGCAATTTGCGATGAGCCATGCGACTGCTCATTCGTGGCCGCTCCAATTTCCTGGGCGAACTTGTAAACTTCCGTGACCACGTTCGAGATTTTGCGTAAGGCCTGATTGAGTTCGTGGCCAAGCTGCAGGCCCTGGTCCACGATCTCGGTGCTCTGGTCCATGTTCTCGACCGCTTTCCGGGCTTCCCGCTGAATGCTCTGAATCAACTCCGAAATTTCTTTGGTCGATTGAGCAGATTTTTCTGCTAACTTGCGAACTTCATCTGCGACCACGGCAAAGCCAAGGCCGTGTTCCCCGGCACGTGCTGCTTCGATCGCAGCGTTGAGCGCGAGCAGGTTAGTTTGTTCTGCCAGATCATCGATGACTTCGATGATCTTGCCAATGTCGTCGGCCCGCTGTCCCAGCACACCGATAATTTCTCCCGAGGCGTCGATGGTGACGTTGATCTTATTCAAACCCTCTGTGGCCTTATCCATGGTGGTGATGCCGCTGTGCACCTCTTCGCGCGAGCGGTTGGAGATATCGAGCAGCACTTTGGCCGTATCAGCCACGCGCTGGATGGAAGCGACCATCTCGTCGATGGAGGCTGAAGTTTCGCTCACACTGGAAGCTTGTATTTGTGTGCTCTTCACCATGTTCTGCACGTTGACGCTCATCTCGTGCATGGTGCTGGTGACTTCGTCAATTGCTGAAGAACTCTGCAGGCTGATCTTTGCCGACTCATCGGACGCGCCCGCTACTTGCGCGGATGCGCTCGCAACTTGTGAAGCCGCATCCTTCACGTTGCGGACCAGATTCCGCAGTCCTTCGGTCATCTTGGAAAAAGCGTTGCCGAGCATGTCATTTTTGGAGCGCGGCCTCACCTCTACTCCCAAATTTCCACCGGCTATTGCCTCGGACAGCGTCGCCATTTCTTTGAGGTAAGCAATCATCCCATCGAAGGTACGGCCTAGTTGTCCGATCTCGTCATCACGCTGAATATCGATCTTGTGGTCAAGCTCTCCGGCCTCGCCGATCTGTTTGGCTACCTTCATGAGTTCGCCGAGAGGCACGGTCAAAGACCGCGCAGTTTTGTATGCGATTAAAATTCCGACCCCGAGCGCGATGAGAGTGGCTATGGAGGCAATCACCATGACTGCTGTGCCAGCGTCGTCATCGGATTTCCGTCGCTTATTGACCAGGTTTTTGGTTTCCTGATTCGCCTGGTCGAGGTAATCCGTGGAAGTCTTTACCCATGAGGAGGCATCTTTCTGCAGGTAATAAATCTGCAGATCGGCAACGGTTGCGTTCCCGGCATCAACCTCTCGGCGTTTCTGCAGCATGGGTTGAGCAAAATCAGTGGCCCACGCGCTCTCATTTTTAGCTACGTTCTCGAGCGCCGTACGCTGCTGATCAGAACTGGCGAGTTTCTGGCTCTTAGTCAGGTACTCGTTCAACATGCGAATACCTTCGTTCATGTGCTCTACCTCGCGAGTATCGCCACTCAGCAAATAATTGCTGAGGTAGAGACGGTTCTGCATCATCTGTGAACGAATGCTGTCGGTGAGATCTGACATTTCCTGCGCTTGGGCCGCGCTGGCTTTTGTACTCCGCTCGCGATAGACCGCCGCTACAATGACGAAGAGCAAGAGCAACACGATGACCAGAAGCGCGCCGAAGCGCACGTGGAGTTGTTTGGTGATGGACATGAATATGGCTCCAGTGTTCTCGCCCTAACCGCGCTCGCTAATTGCCCGGATGGAACTTAACTTCCAAGATCTCCGTGCTTTCGGCGTTGGCTGGGTCGAACTTCCATTTTTTCACTGCATCCACTGCAGCCGTGACAAGAATCGGGTGACCACCGATTACTTTCGTTTCCTTTACGCTTCCATTGGTCGAGATCACAACCTGAACTCTGACGGCGCCATTCAGATTCATCTTGCGGGCGATCTCCGGATAAATAGGTTCCACCCTGATCCGAACTTTGCGTTCCGGATGATCTTCGGCGAAAGCCCGGGGCGAAAACGGCGCAAAGCTGACGGCCGTGATCAGTAAAAGGAAGAAAAAAATGACTGTGCTACGGAATGACTGTTTCGAGTTTTGCAAGCAGGAATCTCCCTTAGAGGAAAATGTTCACTTGCATCGCGGATGCCATTCTCGAAGTCTTTCGACTTCAGCGTTGAGCTAATCTTTGCTATAACATGCGAGCGATCGCTTCGGTTCGATTTGCCGGAAAACAGGCCACTCGTCTCACGAGCGCGACAGCACGTCTCAAAAAGCGCTGTCCGATTTCGTACAAAAGTGAATAAATCGCGCTGGTTCGCGCACGGCGTTTTTTTCTTGACTCAAATTGAGATAGCGGGATAGAGTCCAGACTTATCAATAACTTGCAGTAATGTGGACGGTAGCAGGGAGTCAGATTACGGGCGCCGAACAAATACTTGGAGCACCCCCCCAACGCTTCCCCCAAGACGAAGGCTTTCAGAGTTTGCTGTTGGAGTTTTCAACCGCAGCCTCAAGAGCCGTCTCGCCTGCGGAAATTCTGCGTCTGTTTTGCCGAACCGCGCGCGCTTATTTCGGGGTGAGCGGCGCTTATATCTGGCATTTCTTTCCGCCTGACCAACTGGTGGCCGAGGAGGCGGATGGCTGGATGGCGGACCAGTTCCGCAATGTCCGCCTGAAAACCAACCAGAGCGCAATCGTCGTCGAAACCATCCAGAAGCGAAAGCCCATCCTGGTGAACTCCGTGGATACGGACCGCTATCCTATGGCCCGGCAGTTCCAGATTCGCTCGCTGATAGCGGTTCCGCTGCTGATGTTTGATGGGGCGATTGGCGCGACGGTACTTGTGCACACCACCGACCCGGAATTTTTTAATCAGGACCATCTCAACAAAGCCAGCATCCTCTCCGCGCAACTGGGGAGCTTGCTCGAAGCCGCGCGTCTCACCCATCAGGCAAAGGAAGAAAAGCGCCGAGCTGCAATTCTCGCTGAAGTGGCACAGAGCTTCAGCGCCGAACCCGACTTCCGGCTGCTGGTTGATTCTGTCGCGGACAGGGTTCGCGCGTTGCTGCGCACCCCCTTGGTCTGCGTGTTGGGCAGGGAGGCCGGTGGTTTTGAACTGTGGTCCGTCGCAACCGAAGATCCTGGGTTCGCAGTGTCGGTGCGCGCTCGTCAGGACCGCAGGGGTTTGCATTTTGCTTCTGATATTGCGAATCGCGCGCTTCACGCCGGCGAACCCATCACCGTAGCCGTGAATCCGGTTTCGCACCTTCTGGGAGATTTGGTTCCGGCGGGTACGTTGCTCGCTGCCCCGTTTCGTACGTCGAGCAGAGAAGGCGCTGTCTTGGTGTATCCGAGACGCGAAGGCGCGTTCACCGCTGAAGAGAAAAAGTTGCTTCCGGTGATTACGAGTTTCGCGGCCGTAGCAATTTCGAATGCCGAGCTCTATGCGAAGGCACGGACGCAGGCCGAGGAGCTTCACCAGATCGTAAATATTGCATCCGATCTTGGGTCTATTTCTGATCTCGAGCGGTTCATGGGCCAATTTATTCAGCGGGGCAGCCTTTTTCTTGGATTCAACCGCGCATTCGTAGCGCTATATGAAGACGGCAAATTGCAGGTCCGCTGGAGTTATCTGGATGGCAAGGCAGGGGCGGCTGGTTACGTAATACCAGGCGGCATCCTCAACGACGCAATTCTCAAAAAGGAAGTTTTTTGGTCCGACGATGTCACGCAAGTTCCCGGCGCGAACTCACAAATCCTGACCGAATTCAATGTCCGCCAGCTTCTGGCCGTGCCCTTGTTCAGTACCCAGGCCGAGCCGCTTGGGATTTTCGGAATTCTGGATAAGCGTGAGCACCTGCCGATTTCCCAAGAGGACATTCGGCGCGCTCAAGCCCTGGCCGGACACATGACCTCCGCGCTCGAGGTCAGCCGGAACCTGCTTCTGTCGGAGCAGCACCGCAAGCGCTCAGAATTCCTGAGCAGCCTGGCTTTGGAAAATTCGTTCGTGCGGGGGGCCGACTTCGCCAGGAATATCCTGGCGCGGGCAGCAGACATGATGGGCGCCGCGGATGCTGCATTAGTGATCGACAACGATGGTGTTGCATCGGCGCTGGTTTTGCACTCTCTAACCCCGCAACCAGATAAGGATTATGAGTCGAAGTTTGCAGCTTTGGTCGTCGCCGAGCTGTCCGGGTCTCGCGAGCTTATATCAACAGTGAGCACGATGGACCTTCTCGGCGAAGAATTCGCGAGCAAAACTCACTGGACGGAAATCGTAATGGCCAGATTAAGCGGC